>CAWFSB010000031.1:0-153265 GCA_963818355.1 uncultured Acidobacteriota bacterium
GATCGCGGCGCGAGCGGTGATCTTCTTCTCGTCGTAGAGGCGGCGGATCGACGAGTCCATGTCGATCATCCCCTCCTTGACCCCGGTCTGGATGGCGGAGGTGATCATCGTCGTCTTGCCCTCGCGGATCATGTTCGCGATGCGGCGTGGAGAAGATGATCTCGATGGCCGCCACGCGGCCGCCGCCGAGCTTCGGGATGAGTTGCTGGGCCACCACCGCCCGCAGCGTCTCGCCGAGGACGTGCGGATGCCCGTCCTGCTCGCCCGCGGGGAAGACGCTGATGATGCGGTCCACGGTCTTGGCGGCGGTGTTGGTGTGCAGGGTGCCGAAGACGAGCGTGCCCGTCTCGGCGGCGGTGAGGGCCAGCGAGATGGTCTCGAGGTCGCGCATCTCGCCCACCAGGATGACGTCGGGGTCCTCGCGCCCCGCCGCCTTGAGCGCCTCCGAGAAGCCGTGGCGTGGGTGCCGATCTCCCGCTGGTGGACGACGCACTTCTTGTTCGGGTGCACGAACTCGATGGGGTCCTCGATGGTGATGATGTGGTAGTGCTTCGTCTCGTTGATCAGGTCGATGATCGCCGCCAGCGTCGTCGACTTGCCGGAGCCGGTGGGCCCGGTGACCAGCACCAGGCCGCTCTCCATGCGGCGATGCGGCGGACCGGCTCCGGCAGCCCGAGCTCCTCCAGGGTCAGGATCTTGGTCGGGATGATGCGGAACACGGCGCCCGCGCCGCGCTGCTGGTGGAAGAGGTTGACGCGGAAGCGGGCGAGGCCCGGCACCTCGTAGGCGAGATCCGCGTCGCCGGTCGCGGTGAACTCCTCCCAGAGGCGCACGGGCACGATGGGACGCACGAGCTCGACGTAGTCCGCCTCGGTCAGCGAACGATAGCGGATGGGCTCCATGGCCCCGCTCACCCGCAGCATGGGCGGCCGGCCGACGGTGAGGTGGAGGTCCGAGGCGCCGCGGCTCGTCATCAGGCGCAGGAAGCGCTCGATCTTGGGCGCGATGGCGGGACTCCGCGCTCATGCCTTCTTCCCCTCGGGGGCCCCGCCGGGCAGGAGCGCCTCGAAGTCCTCCTTCTTGGGGCGGCGCGGTAGGCCGCCTCTCCGGTGATGCGGCCCGCGGCGACCAGCGCCTTGAGCGCGTCGTCGAAGGTCTGCATGCCCAGGGACCTGCCGATCTGCATGGCCGAGGGGATCTGGTAGGTCTTCTCCTCGCGGATCATGTTGGCGACCGCCACCGTGTTCCGGAGCACCTCGAAGGCCGCCACCTGCTTGCGCGCCTCCTTCGCCGGCAGCAGCCGCTGCGCGATCACGAACTTGAGCGACTCGGAGAGCGCGGCCCGCACCTGGCCCTGCTCGTCGGCGGGAAGGAGGAGAGGATGCGGTCGACCGCCTTCGCCGCCGAGGTCGAGTTGAGGGTGCCGAGGACGATGTGGCCGGTCTCGGCCGCGGTGAGGGCGAGCGAGACGCTCTCGTTGTCGCGCAGCTCGCCGATGACGATGACGTCGGGGTCCTCGCGCAGGGCGGCGCGCAGCGCGCGGGCGAAGGACTGGGTGTCCTTGCCCACCTCGCGCTGGTTGACGAGGCAGTTCTTGAACGGGTGGACGAACTCGACCGGGTCCTCCATGGTGATGACGTGGTCGTGGCGGGTCTCGTTGAAGAGGTTGACCAGCGCCGCGAGGGTCGTGGACTTGCCCGAGCCCGAGGGCCCGCAGACGATCACCAGCCCCTGGTGGTACTCGGCGATCTCGGCGAGGTGCGCGGGCAGGCCGATCTCGGCGATCGTGGGCGGGCGCTCGGGGATGACGCGGAAGACGCCGTTGAGTGCCCTTCTGGTCGACGAAGACGTTGGCCCGGTAGCGCCCGGCGGTGGGGATGTAGTAGCAGAAGTCGAGCTGCTTCTCCTGCTGCAGCCTCTCCCACTGCGCGTCGGTCAGGATCTCGCGGACCATGGCCTCGGTCTGCTCTGCGGTGAAGGGCTCGCCCTGGGCGCGGACGAGGTCGGCGGCGAGCGGAGGACCGGCGGCTGGCCCACCGAGAGGTGGAAGTCGGAGGCCCCGTTGTTGCGGGTGGCGACGAGGAGGGCGTTGAGCTTCGGCTCCCCGGCGCCCGATTTCGCGGCAGGGCGGCCTGCTTGAGCCCGGCCTCGTCGGCGAGCGTTGGTGTGGCTGCGCGCGGCCATCTCGCAGGCGATCTCGAAGGCCCGCGCGCGGACGGCGCGGGAGGGGTCGCTCGCCGCGCCACGTTGCGCACGAAGTCGAGCATCTGCGGGTGCTCGAAGTGGCTCAGCGCCTGGATGACCTCGATCCGCACCTCGGGGGCGGGGTCCTGGAGCAGCTGCCGAGAGGCCGGGCACCGCCCGCAGGTCGCCGATCCGGCCGAGGGCCTCGACCGCGCTCCAGCGCGCCTCCGGGTCGGAGAGCGCCTCGACGAGGGGCGCGACGGCGCGCGGGTCCTTCAGGCGGCCCAGGGTCTCGGCGGCGGTGATGCGGATCCACCAGTCGGGGTCCTTGAGGAGGCGCGATGGTGGCCGGGACGATGCGCGGGTCCTCGAAGGACTGGGCGACGAGCATCGCCGAGGCGCGCACCTCCTGCGTCGGGGTCCGACGAGGAGCTCGATGGTCGGCTCGAGGAGGTCGTCCCCGAAGCGCGCGCATCGACTCGAGCGCCCGGTCGCGGGCCCAGCCGGCGAGGGTTTTCGAGAAGACGATGTAGCGCCGCACCACCGTCGCGGCGGTCCGGCATCCCGAGCAGGATCTTGAGGACGACCGAGCGGGTGCCGGCCTCGCCCGCGGCCATGAGCGGCAGGATCCGGTCGGCGAACGCCGCCCCCTGCCCCGCGGCGGCGCGCGGTGAGCGCGTCGACGAGGACCTGCTGGGTCGAGTAGTCGACGAGGGGGAGCTGCTCGACGAAGAGGTCGACCGAGCCTGCCGGGTCGTGCTGGGCGAGGACCGCGAGCGCCTTCTCGCGGATCGCCTTCTCGGGGTCGCGGGCGAGGCGGTGCCAGCGGGGCAGCGCCTTCGCGTCGATCGGCGCCGAGGCCAGGCGGGTCAGGAAGGCGATGCGGTCCTCGACGCGGCCGGCGGCGGCCAGGTGCCAGAGGACCGGCGCCAGCGTGCCCGAGACCGGGGCGTCGAGGAGGAGCCGCCGCACGATCTCCTGCGTCTCGCCCTTGCCGTGCACCGCGAGCTCGGCGAGGCGCTGCTCCGTGCCGGGGATGCCGAGGGTGAACAGGGTCCCGGCGGCGGAGCGGACCGCGGCCTCCGGCTTGCCCTTGCACTCGCCAATGACCACGTCGGCCGTCTCGGGGTCGGCGACGCGCTTCAGCACGGCGACGACCGCGTCGCGGTAGGCGCGGTCCGGGCGGAACAGCATCCAGGCCAGGTCCTTCGCCTTGAGGCCCTCGGCCGCCGCCAGCTGCGCCAGGAGCTGGTCGCGTTCCTGGCTGGTCTGGTAGGCCTTGTCCGCGAGGCGCTTCAGGACGACCCGGGCGTCCGACTGGAACATCGCCATGCTGCGGGGAGTATAGCCGGAGGGGCTCGGCTCTGACGGCCGCGGTCAGCCCTTCCGGCGGCGCCGGCGTTTCCAGAAGACGCTCAGCCCCTGCAGCAGGACCAGCCAGGGCGCACCGGCCGCGGCGGCCACGCTGCCGATGCGACCCGCGGGGCTCAGCAGACCGCTCGCGCCGAAGGGGTTCTCGCCCACGAGGTAGGTCCAGGTGGCGGAGGGGCCGCGCAGGCCCTCCCGCTCCCAGTCGACGCCCGCGGGCGTGATCTCGATCCGCTCGAAGTCCCGCACGACCTCGTCCTCGATCCGGTCCTCGAGCGCCTGGAAGCTCTCCCCCGCCTGGTGGTGGAACTCGGCGAGGGGGAAGCGGCCGGCGAAGGCCAGGAGCACGCTGTCCTCGCGCATCTCCCGCAGCTCGGCGAGGTGGTCGCTCCAGCAGCGGTCGATCGCGAGGAGCGTCAGTCGTCGCTCGACCTCGTCGAGGATCTCCTGGCCGACGACCGGCCGCAGGCGCGCGCAGCGCTCGCGCCGCCCGCTCGGCGAGGAGGTGCTGCTCGTCGCTCTGCTCCAGCACCGCCGTTCGCCAGCGCTGGATGGCCCGACGCTGCTTCTCGACGATCTCGGAGTAGCCGAAGAGCGTGCGCCGCAGCTGGAAGCCCTCGTCCTCGACGATCCGCTGGGCGCGCGCGATCTCGGCGCGGAGCAGACGGCTCTCGACCGGCGGGTCCTGCCGGGCCGGCAGGTGGCGGGCGGACACGAGCTGCTCGACGCCGTAGCGGCGGATGAGCGGGTCCTCGAGGCTGACGAAGAAGCGCGACTCCCCGGGGTCGCCCTGCCGGCCCGCGCGCCCCCGCAGCTGCTGGTCGATGCGCAGGCTGGCGTGGCGGTTCGTGCCGATCACGTAGAGGCCGCCCGAGCGCCACCACCTCGGCCCGGCGCGCCTCGTCCGGCCCGCCGAGGCGGATGTCGGTGCCGCGCCCGGCCATGTTCGTCGAGATGGTGACCGCCCCCGGCTCGCCCGCCCGCGCGACGATCGCGGCCTCCCTCTCGTCGTTCCGCGCGTTCAGCACCTGCGCAGCGGACACCCGCCGCGACGAGCGCCGCCGCGAGCTCCTCGGACTCCCCCACGCTCGCGGTGCCGACCAGCACCGGCCGCCCCGCCGCGTGGACCCGCGCGATCTCGGCGACGAGGGCCGCACGCTTCGCCTCCGGGTGCGTGAAGACGACGTCGGGAAGGTCGGCGCGGACCATCGGCCGGTGGGTCGGGACGACGACCGTGCGCAGGCCGTAGAACGGCTCGAGCTCCTCGGCCGCGGTGTGCGCGGTGGCGGTCATCCCGGCGAGGCGCGGGTAGAGCCCGAGGAAGTGCTGCAGCGTCACCTGGCCCAGGATGCGGCCCTCGGAGGTGAGGCGCAGGCCCTCCTTCGCCTCGACCGCGGCGTGCAGACCGTCCGGCCAGTGCCGCTTGTCGGCGACGCGGCCGGTCGACTCGTCCACGAGCTCGACCTTCTCGCCCCGCACGATGTAGTCCACGTCGCGCCGCAGCAGGTGCTCGGCGTGGAGCGCGTGACGGAGCTGCGCGTGGAGCGAGACGCCCTCGATCGCGTGCAGGCTGTCCACCCCGAGCGCCGCCTCGACGCGCGCGGTGCCCGCCTCGGTGAGGGCGATGTTGTGGGCGTGCTCGTCGGTGTCGAAATCGCGGCCGGGCACGAGGCTCCGCACGAGTGCGGCCAGCCTCTCGGGGCCGGCGAGCGCCTCGCCCGTCTCGCCCGGCGATGACGAGCGGGATGCGCGCCTCGTCGATCAGGATCGAGTCGGCCTCGTCCACGAGGGCGAAGTGGTACGCGCGCTGCGCCCGCTCGCCCGGCTCGAGGGCGAGGCCGTCGCGGAGGTGGTCGAAGCCAGCTTCCTTCGCGGTGAGGTACGTGACGTCCGCGGCGTAGGCCCGCTGCCGCTCGCCGACGCTCATCCGCTCCTGCACGAAGCCGACCGAGAGCCCCAGCCGCTCGTAGACGGGCCCCATCCAGGCGGCGTCGCGCCGGGCGAGGTAGTCGTTGAAGGTCAGGACGTGCGCGCCGCGGCCGGCCAGGGCCTGGAGGAAGACGGGCGCCACCGCGGCGAGCGTCTTGCCCTCGCCGGTCGCCATCTCGACGATCCGTCCCCTGCGCGAGGGCGAGGCCGGCCAGGACCTGCTCGTCGAACGGCCGCTGCCCGAGGGCGCGACGGGCCGCCTCGCGGGCGAGGGCGAAGGCCTCCGGGAGCTGCGACTCGACCTCCGCCCCGTCGGTCACGCGGGCGCGCAGGGCGCGGGCCCGCCCGGTGAGGCCGGCGTCGTCGAGCGCCGCCACCGCCGGCTCGAGGGCGCAGACCCGGGCGAGCACCGCCCGGTAGGCCGACAGGTCGTGCTCGATCGGCCGGCCGCGCAGTCGATCGAGGAGGGAGGCGAGGCGCAAGCGCCTCAGTCTACCGTGGAGGCCGTCCGCGCATCTCTGCGATGCACATAACTAAACCTAAAGTGGTGAATTGCGCCAAGCCACACTCGTCGGCTTGCACAAAACTAAACCCTCGGTTACTATTAGAGCATGAGCAGCGAGGCCCCGAGCAAACCGGACTGGGACCGCCTCTTCGAGACGGCGGGCGCCCAGGAGGGCTACTTCACGACCCAGCAGGCGGCCGAGGCCGGCTACTCGTCGCAGCTGCTGCTCAAGCACATCCGCGCCGGGCCGCGTCGCGCGGACGCGCCGAGGCATCTACCGGCTCGTCCACTTCCCCGCGGGCGAGCACGAGGAGCTGGTCACCGCCTGGCTCTGGTCCGAGCGGGCCGGCGTGATCTCGCACCAGACCGCGCTGGCTCTCCATGGGCTCTCGGACGCGCTGCCCGGCGCACGTGCATCTGACGCTGCCGCGCGCCTGGCGACGTCGCCGCTTCAGGGTGCCAGCCGGCGTCGTGCTCCACCACGCGGACGTGCCACCCGACGATCGCGCCTGGTTCGGCGCGGTGCCGACGACCAACCCGCGGCGCACGCTGAACGACTGCGCCCGCGAGGCCATGTCTCCCGAGCTGCTGCGCCAGGCCGCGCAGCAGGCCCTTCGCCGCGGCCTCGTCACCAGGGCCGAGCTCGGCGACGTCGAGGAGGCGCTCGAGCCGTTCGGAGGACTCGCCGCATGACGATGCGCACCTACTCCTCGCCCGAGGCCTTCAAGCAGGCGCTCGAGCAGCGCCTCCGCTCGGCCGCGAAGACCGGCGCCGAGTTCGCCCGCAAACGGCAGCTCCTCGTGTTCGATCGCTTCCTCGCGCGCATCGTCGCCGTGCTCGGCGACGCCGCCACGCTCAAGGGCGGGCTCGTCCTCGAGCTTCGCCTCGAGCGGGCGCGCACCACGAAGGACGTCGACCTGCGGCTGATGGGCTCGCCCGACGACATCCTCGCCAAGCTGCAGGAGGCCGGCCGGCGCGACCTCGGCGACTTCATGACCTTCGAGGTCGGCCCCGACGACGACCACCCCGAGATCCAGAACGACGGGATGCAGTACGACGGGCTCCGCTTCCGCGCCGAGTGCAGGCTCGCCGGCAAGCTCTACGGGCAGCCCTTCGGCGTCGACGTCGCCTTCGGCGATCCGATCCTCGGCGAGCCCGAGGTCGTGGTGGCGGAAGACGTCCTCGCGTTCGCCGGCATCGCGCCGCCGACGCTGCGGCTCTACCCGATCGAGACGCACATCGCCGAGAAGCTGCACGCGTACACGATGCCGCGCTCGCGCCCGAACTCGCGGGTGAAGGACCTGCCGGACCTCGCGCTGCTCGCGACCGCGCAGGCCATCGACGCGAAGCGTCTGCGGACGGCCCTCGAGCAGACCTTCGCGTTCCGCAAGACCCACGCGCTGCCCGCGTCGCTGCCCGCGCCGCTGCCGGCGTGGGACGACGCCCGTACGCCGCGATGGCGCGCGAGGACCAGCTCGCCTGGCCCACGCTCGACGACGTCACCGAGGCGGCGCAGGCGTTCCTCGACCCGGTGCTCGCGGGCGGGCTCGACGCCACGTGGAGCCCGGGGGCCTGGGCATGGAGGCGACCGTGAGGGTTGGCTCCCCAGGTAGGATTCGAACCTACGACCCTCCGGTTAACAGCCGGATGCTCTACCGCTGAGCTACTGAGGAACGGGCCAACGACAACGGCAATCTGCAATTCTAGGGAGGCCCGTCCGGGGTGTCAAACGAGAGCGCGCGGCTCATTGACGGGCGGCGGGGGCGCGGCCTAGGCTCGTCCGGTCCAGGAGGGTCCATGTCTCCGTTCCGCCAGCCCACCCGTCGCCAGTTCCTGGCGCTCGCCGGGGCCACCACCGTCCTCGCGCGCACGGCCGAAGAGGCGTTCGCCCAGGAGCCGTCGAAGCCCGTCTCGCCGAACGACCGCATCCGGTTGGCGCTCCTCGGCGCGGGCGGGATGGGCCAGGGCGACACCGAGACGGCGCTCAAGGTCCCCGGCGTCGAGCTGGTCGCCGCCGCCGACATTTACGACGGCCGCTTCGAGGAGTGCCGGAAGAAGTTCGGCAAGGACATCCAGACTGACCCGCGACTACCGCGAGGTCCTCGCCCGCAAGGACGTGGACGCGGTGATCGTGGCGAGCCCCGACCACTGGCACATGCAGATGACGATCGACGCCCTCGAGGCGGGCAAGGACGTCTACTGCGAGAAGCCGATGATGCACTCGATCGACCAGGGCGCGCGGATGCTCGCGGCGGAGAAGAGGACCGGGCGGATCCTCCAGGTGGGCAGCCAGTGCGTGAGCTCGGTCGTTTACGAGAAGGCCCGGCAGCTCTTCGCCTCGGGCGCCCTCGGCCAGGTGAACCTCATCGAGGGCTGGAACAACCGGAACTCGGTGATGAGCGCCCTGCACTGGCCGATCCCGAAGGACGCCTCGCCGCAGACGATCGACTGGGACCGCTTCCTCGGCCAGGCCCCGAAGCGGCCGTTCGAGCCGGCGCGCCTCTTCCGCTGGCGGCTCTACCACGACTACGGCACCGGCATCACCGGCGACCTGTTCGTGCACCTGTTCTCGGGGATGCACTTCGTGACCGGGGCCCTGGGCCCTTCCCGCGTCTTTTGCTCGGGCGGCCTGCGCTACTGGACGGACGGGCGCGAGATCCCGGACGTGATGGTCGCCGTCTTCGACTACCCGGCGCGCGGCAACACGCCGGCCTTCAACCTCACCCTGAAGGTGAACTTCGTGGACGGCGGGGTGACGAGCGAGTGGGGCGAGGCGGGCTTCCGCTTCGTCGGCAACGAGGGCCTGATGGAGCTGGGAGGCGGCGGGGTCACGGTCTCCCGTCGGCCGCCCCTCTCGAAGGCCTGGGACGCCGAGCCCTCGAAGGAGATGGCGCTCGCCGAGGCGACGCGGCAGAACTTCAAGGCGCCCGACGGATACGACGACCGGCTCGACCACTTCCGGAACTTCTTCGCGTCGGTGCGCAGCCGCAAGCCGGCCGTCGAGGACGCGCTCTTCGGCCTGCGCGCCGCGGCCCCGGCGCTGCTGTGCAACCTCAGCTACGACGAGTCCCGGCCGGTTGGCTGGGACCCCGAGACGTTCAAGGTGACGATGGCCTGAGGCCACGGCCCAGGCACGGGAGGACGCCATGGATCGGACCAAGAGCATCGAGCTGCTGAACCGCGCAGTCGCCGACGAGCTCAGCGCCGTTCACCAGTACATGTATTTCCACTTTCACCTCGACGACCAGGGCTTCGGCCCTCTCGCCCTCCTCTACAAGCGGACGGCGATCGAGGAGATGATGCACATCGAGCGTTTGGCCGAGCGCATCCTCTTCCTTAAGGGAGAGGTCGAGCTCGCCCCGAGCGTGGCGGTCGAGAAGATCACCGATCCGGAGAAAGTGCTGGCCAAGGCCGTGGCGATGGAAGGCCAGAGCATCTCCGACTACAACGAGTGGGCCAAGGTCTGTGCGACGCACTCCGACGCGCAGTCGAAGCAGCTGTTCGAGTCGCTGATCGCCGACGAGGAGCGCCACCAGGACCAGTACGACCGGCAGATGGAGAACATCCGGCGCTTTGGCCCGAGCTACCTGGCGCTGCAGGCCATGAGCGCGCCGGCGGACGCGCCGAAGGACGGCACTGCGGAGTAGGCGCGCTCGGGCGCCTCGGCGGCCGCGAGGCTCGACGGACCGGCCTCAGCCCGTCTTCGTCAGCTCCTGCAGGACGAGCTTGGCGACGCCCTTGAGGGTCTCGAAGACGCCCGTCCCCTTCGAGGCGACGGCCTCGACGACGGGCTCGCCCTTCCGGCGGAGCAGCTTCGCCATCTCGTCCACGGTCGCCACGTTCGGCAGGTCCCGCTTGTTGAGCTGGAGGATGTAGGGGATCGCCATCAGGTCGTAGCCCTGCGCCTTCAGGTTGATCTGCAGGTTGTCGATGGACTCGGCGTTGGCGTCCATGCGCTCGTTCTGGCTGTCCGCCACGAAGATGACGCCGTCGACACCCTTCAGGATGAGCTTCCGGCTCGCGTCGTAGAAGACCTGGCCGGGGACGGTGTAGAGGTGGAAGCGGGTCTTGAAGCCCCGCACGGTGCCGAGCTCGAGGGGCAGGAAGTCGAAGAAGAGCGTGCGGTCGGTCTCCGTCGCGAGGGAGATCAGCTTGCCCTTGGCGTTCGGGTTCGTCTTGTCGTAGATCCACTGCAGGTTGGTCGTCTTCCCGCACAGGCCGGGGCCGTAGTAGACGATCTTGCAGTTGATTTCGCGTGAGGCGTAGTTGATGAACGTCATCGGTGCCGGGCTTACTCGCTGAAGAGGCTGTCGATATCGTCGTCGGTGATCTCGGCGAAGGGGCTCTCGAAGGCCGCCCCCGCCGCCGCCCGCTCTCTCTCGACCTTGCTCATGATGCGGGCGAAGACGTCGTTGAGCTCCCCGGAGGCCTTCTTGACCCGGAGACGCACGAGCCCGAGCGAGCTGCGCTCGTCGAAGATGACGACCAGGATCACGCGCTGGGCCACGATGGAGATGTGGATGTTGTCGCGCTCCCCCTCGTGGAAGAGGATCGAGAACTCCTTCTCGCCGATGAGTCGGGCGAGGCCGTCGGTGGCGGCGACGTTTCCCGCGGTGAGGGAAGCGAGCGAGGTGGTGTCGAGGTTCTCGATCTCGCCCTGGGCGGCGATCTGCTGGCCGTTCTTGTCGACGAGGAACACGACCTTGGCGTTGGCGTCGATTCGGAGCTTCGAGATGACCGCCTTGATCTGGTTGAACTCCTCTTCGTACATCACGATGTCGGGCGCCGCCATGCCGTGATCCTCCTCCCGCGGGGGCCCGTTGCGACAGGTCCGCCGATACAGCGGACGGGGCCCCCGGAGAACGCATTAGGGTAGCCCGCGGGTCAAGGGAATTCAAACGAGGGCCGAGGGTTAGGGCTGGACCGCCCCTTTCCCCGGGGGCCGGGTCAGTACTCCCTTCGCCCTTCCATGGACTTTGCCATGGTCACCTCGTCCGCCCACTCCAGGTCCGAGCCCACGGGGACGCCCATGGCGATGCGGGTGACGCGGACGCCGAGGGGCTTGAGGAGGCGGGCGAGGTAGACCGCGGTCGCCTCCCCCTCCACCGTGGGGCTGGTGGCGAGGATGACCTCCTCCACTGTCCCCGTGCGGACCCGGTCGAGGAGCCCCTGCAGGCGAAGCTCGTCCGGGCCGATCCCCTGGAGGGGCGAGAGCGACCCGTGGAGGACGTGGTAGCGGCCGCGGAAGTCCCGGGTCTTCTCGATCGCGACGAGGTCGTGCGGCTCCTCCACGACGCAGATCGTTTTCTCGCTGCGCGCGGGGTCGGCGCAGTAGGCGCAGACCTCCTGGTCGGTCACGGCGTGACAGACCGAGCAGGAGCGGATGCCGTCGAGCAGCGTCGCGATCGCCTCCGCGAGCCGGGTGGCGTCTTCCCGCGTGCCCCGCAGGAAATGGAAGGCGATCCGCTGCGCCGATTTCGGCCCGATGCCGGGGAGCTTGCGCAGCTCGTCGATCAGCCGTGTGACGGGAGCCGGGTAGTCCATGGGCTGCTGACAGTCTAGCTTCAACTGGCGGCCGGCCGCCGGCCGGCCTCGTCGTCCCCGACTAGGCGGCGCGCCGATCCCGCGACGCGGCGGCGTCGGGCGCGTTGACCAGCCACCGCAGGGGCACCCGGCGCCGCCCCCCCAGGGTCAGGGCCGTGGCCAGGAGGATCTTGAGGTCGAGCCAGGGCGACGCGTGGTTCACGTAGAGGAGATCGTAGTAGATCCACTGGTGGAAGTCGGCCGAGTCGCTGCGGTCGCGGCAGACCTGCCACAGCCCGGTGATGCCCGGCGCGACCGACAGCCTCCCGTCCCGCCAGGGAACGCAGATCTGGTTCTCGCGGAAAGGCGACGGCCGCGGGCCCACCAGGCTCATCTCGCCCCTCGCCACGTTGAAGAGCTGCGGCAGCTCGTCCAGGTTGAGGCGGCGCAGGAGGCGCCCGACCGGCGTGATGCGCGGGTCCTCCTGGATCTTGAACTGCGGCCCGTCCACCTGGTTGGCGGCCGCCAGCTCGTGCTGGCGGGCGTGGGCATCCACGGCCATGCTGCGGAACTTCCAGCAGCGGAACTCGTTACCCCCGCGGCCCTCGCGGCGGTCTCCGTAGAAGACGGGACCCGGCGAAGAGAGCTTCACCGCGGCCGCGAGGACGGCGAGGAGCGGGGAGAGCAGGACGAGCGCGGCGGCGGCGAGGGTCGCCTCCACCGGGGCCTTGAGGCCGTAGATCCGGGCGAAGGGGCTCCGGGTGTCGATCTCGCGGATCGTCCCGATCGGGCCGAGGGGCTCGCGCGGGGACGGGTCGTCCACCAGCGTGCCGGCGGACGCCTGCGCCGCGGTCACGACCCTCTGGCGCGCCACCGCCTCGGCCGGCACCTCGGTGCCGGGCGCCACCACACACTGCGCGACGGTCGCCCCCCGGCCGATGCGGCTGCCGCGGCCGACCACGACGGGCCCGATGAGGACGGCTCCCTCGTCCACCACGACCTCTGCGTCCAGCACCACGGCGCCTCGGAGGATCGCGGTCGGGTGGACCCGCGCGGACGGCGCGACGCGCGGCCCACGGCCCCGCTCCGACGGCGACGTAAGGATCCTCTCGGTGAGGCCGAGGAAGCCGGCCTCGCGCCGGAGGTTGAAGGTCGTCCCCGGGACGAAGAAGTCGCGGCTCGGCACTCCGGCGCTGGCGAGCGAGGCGCGCAGCTCCGAGAGCGAGGCGACGTGCAGGTCGCGCACTCCCCTCATGCTCGCGACCGGGACCAGGGAGCAGGCGACCCCGGCCGCGAACCCCCAGGTCATCCGCTCGTAGTAGCGCTGGATCCGCACGACCCGGCCCTCGCCGTCGAGCAGCAGCCGCTCGGTGGTGCCCGCGGAGGTGCCGGCTGGGGCCACCAGGTGGCGCGCCGAGATCTGGGGGCCCTCGAGGTCGGCGAGGAGAGGCCCGAGGTCGAGGGGCTCCGCGGTCGCGCTCACGCAGTCCCGGACGAGGAGCCAGTCGGAAGCCTCGAACCGGTGGAGGCGTTGCGCGAGACCCGCCGGCGAGATCACCGCCTCAACGGGGACACCGAGCTCCTGGATCCCCCGGGAGTAGTCCGCGGTCGGCTCGAACGGCGTGACGACCAGCACGCGCCCCGGGGCGTGGGGGCCCACGTCGGCGTGGAAACGGCCGAACACGCTGGTGTCGCCGAGCGGCATCCGCAGGACGGACAGGTCCGGGGAGCCGGACACGTAGCCGGGCCGGGCGTCGATGAACACGGGGAAGAGCCTCACGGCATCCCCCCATAGCTGCCCTGGGCCAAGCCGGCGCGCAGGGCGCCGTACAGCTGCGTGCCCTCGGGCACGAGCCCGCCGTCCGCGACCAGGCAGCGATCGACGAGCGCCCCCACGCCGACGGCGCAGGCCTCCCACAGGACCGAACGCGACACGACGGCCGACGAGCCCACCACGGAGCCGGCGCCGATCGCGGTCGGTCCGACGACGGTGGCGCCCTCCTCGATCGACGCGCCGGGGCCGACGATCACCGGCCCGACGAGGCGCGCCCGCGGTGAGACGCGCGCGGTCGAGTGGACGAGGGCCTGGCCCAGGCGGAAGAAGCCCGCGGGCACCTCGCCCTCGACGGCGCGGGGGATCATGCTCTCGTTGGCGGCGAGGTAGGTCTCGGTGGTCAGGACCCGGGGGCCCGGACTGTCGGTCTCGAAGGTCGCGACCTGCTCGCCGGCCGCGTGCAACCTCGTGAGCAGCGTTTCCTTGATGTCCTGGAACCCCTGCGCCGGCACCTGATCGAATGCCCGCCGATCGAAGACGTAGACGCCGGCGGGGCCCAGCCCGGCTCCCGCGCCCGCGGGCGCCGTCTCACGCCGGACGAGCACAGTGACGGCGGCGCCTTTGCCCCGGTGGAAGTCGAGGAGCGCCCGGGGGTCGAGCCTGGGGATGGCCGTGGCGTTCACCACGAGGAACGAGGCGGCGCCGGTGGCCAGGGCGGCGTCACGAGCCGTGCCGGCAGTGCCCCGAGGGGCGGGGTCCTCGAAGAAGGCCATCGGGCCGACGCCGGGCCTCGGCCTCGACGGCACCACGCACCTCGCGAGACTCGCCGTTGAGGCAGACGGTCACACCCTGCACACCGGCCTCCGCAAGCCACCGTAGGGGGTAAACGATGATCGGCCGGTGGGCGACGGGGAGGAGCGGGCGGGGGCGCAGCCGCTCGAAGAGCGATCGGCCTTTCAGGTAGGTCCCGGCGAGGACGATACCCCAGGTCCCCCGTGGCTCGGGGGACGAACCCGTTGTCATTCGAATGAAGCCCCGACGTCAAATGGGTCCCGGCGGCTCCAGGAGGGGTGGAAACCGCCGTCAACGAAAGAAGCTAACGTGGAGGACGTGTCGCGATCTCGACGGCATCCCGACCGACACGCGACGCCGGCACTCTAGCGCACGTGGACGATCGCGAACAAGACGTCTTTACGGGCTGTATCGGCGTTAGCCATTCCGCGAGCACCATTCTCGCGGCACGCACTGCTCACGGGACTACATCCCCGGCAGCTTCATCCCGCCGGTGAGCCCGCCCACCTTCTCCTGGATGGCCTCGTCGACCTTGCGGCTCGCCTCGTTGACGGCGGCGAGGACCAGGTCCTGGAGCATCTCGACGTCGTCCCGGTTGACGACCTCGGGGTCGATCTTCAGGCTGCGGAGCTGCTTCTGGCCGTCCATCTCGGCCTTCACCATGCCACCGCCGGAGGTCGCCTCGATCACGAGGACCGCGATCTCGGCCTGGATTCTCTCTTGCGCCTGCTGAAGCTGCTTCATCAGCTTGCGGGGATCACCGAAGGGGTTCACGCGTCCTCCCTGGAGGTCTTCGCCTCCCGCACGTCCACCACGCGCCCGTCGAAGAGGTCGAGCGCCTCCTGCACCGCTTTTTCCTTCTCGGCTTCCTCGCGCAGCGTCTGCCGGCGGTCCTCGGCCGGCTCGCGGACCGCGGGGTCGGCAGACGGCGCCGCGCCCCCCGCCGCGATCTTCAGGACGAGGCTCCTCCCCGACGACCGGCGAGCGAGGTCGCGCAGCTCGTCGGCGTGCATCGTGGCGAAGGCCAGGAAGTCCTCCGGCACCTCGATCGCGAGAGTGTCGCCTTCGAGCCTCGCGGCGGCGGAGCGCAGCGCGGCGGCGAGGGACGGCCGGCCCTGACACAGGCCGATCATCGCGGCGACGAGGGACTCCGCGGAGCCACCGGCGGCCGACGGGCTCGCCGGGCGCGGCTCGGCTGGCGGCTCGTCGCGCCGTGCCGCTGCGGGCGGCGGCGTCGGGCGCGCCGGCGCCGCGGGCAGCGGGCGCACGGGCGCGGCGGGGGCCTCGAGGAGCGCGGGCGCGCGCACCGCGGCCGGGCGCGCGGCCGGCAGCGCGGCGACCGGGGCGCCCCCCATCAACCTCTCGACGCGGGCCACGAGCTCCGCGAACGGCACGAGCCGCCTCGTCTGCACGAGCTTGAGCAGCACGAGGTCGAGGGCCACGCGCGGGTCGGAGACGCCGCGCAGCTCGCCCTCCGCCCGCGTCAGGACGTCGAGGCCGCGGAGCAGGTCCTCCTCGGAGAGCGCGCCGGCGAGGCCGCGCAGCCGCTCGAGCTCCTCGGGCAGGATCGGGGCGAGGAGAGGGCTGCCGGCGGGGGCGAGCTTCACGAGCAGGATCTCCCGCAGGTGCAGGAGCAGCTCGCGCGCGAAGTTGCGGTAGTCGGCCCCGTAGTCGGCGAGGCTCTCCACGAGGTCGAGCATGGCGAGGCTGTCGCCCTCGACGATGGCCTTCGAGGCCCGGTGCAGCAGCTCGCGGTCCACGAGGCCGAGGAGCCCGGCCACGTCGGCGTCGGGGATCTCGTCCCCGGTGAAGGCGAGCACCTGGTCGAAGAGCGAGAGGCCGTCGCGGACGCTGCCCTCCGCCGATCGGGCGATGAGGGCGAGCGCCGCGTCGGAGACCTGGATCTTCTCCTGGTCGGCGACGTTGCGCAGGTGCAGCTGCAGCTCCCGCGCCGGGATCATCCGGAAGTCGTACTGCTGGCAGCGGGAGAGGATCGTCTCCGGGATCTTGTGGTACTCGGTCGTGGCGAAGATGAACTTCACCTTCGGCGGCGGCTCCTCGAGCGTCTTCAGGAGCGCGTTGAACGCTCCCGTCGAGAGCATGTGGACCTCGTCGATGATCCAGACCTTGAAGCGGTCCCGGGCCGGGTTGTACCGCGCGCTCTCGCGCAGCTCGCGCACCTGGTCGACGGAGTTGTTCGAGGCCCCGTCGATCTCCTGGACGTCGAGGCTGTGGCCGTCGGCGATCTCGCGGCAGGAGTCGCAGGCCTTGGCCCGGTCCTCGTCCGTGCGGGTCGAGCAGGGGTTGGCGGTCGGCCCCTCGGCCCTCGAGCAATTGAGGGCCTTGGCCAGGATGCGGGCCGTCGTCGTCTTTCCGACCCCGCGCGCCCCGGAGAGCAGGAAGGCGTGACCGACCTTCCCCCGCTCGAGGGCGTTGCGCAGCGTGCGGGTGACGTTCGTCTGCCCCACCACCTCGTCGAACGAAGTGGGCCGGTACTTGAGGGCGAGGACCTTGTAGCTCAAGGGGCTGGTGGTGTCGGGTCGAAGGGGGCCGGCCCCACGTGAACCCCGGCTGACCTGCGGCACACGCGAGGATCGCCTAACCGTTGCTCCCTTCCGGGCCTGGCGGGGTTCGACGACTCGTGTTGCGCAGGGCCGGGGCCCACGTGCGGCCGACCCGAAGGTAGGTTACCCCATCTGGGCGCGAAAGGGGCGCGCCCTAGTCCTTCGCCCCGGCCTTCTCGGCGACGTAGGGCTGGCGCAGGTGCACCGGCCTCTCGCGGTGGCCGGCCTTCAGGTTCAGCATCTCGACGAGGAGCGAGAAGGCCATCGCGAAGTAGATGTAGCCCTTCGGCACGTGGTGCCCGAAGCCGTCGGCCATGAGCATCATGCCGATCGCGAGGAGGAAGGCGAGGGCGAGCATCTTGATCGTCGGGCGGCGCGAGACGAAGTCGCCGATCGGCCTTCGCGAAGGCCATCATGACCAGGACGGCGGCGACCACCGCCGCGATCATGATCCCCACCTGCTGCACCATCCCCACCGCGGTGATCACCGAGTCGAGCGAGAAGACGATGTCGAGGGCCATGATCTGCAGGAGGACGGAGCCGTAGGAGGCGGCCACGCGCGCCGACTTCTCGCCCTCGTGGCCCTCGAGCTTGTCGTGGATCTCGTGGGTGCTCTTCGCCACCAGGAAGAGGCCGCCCACGATCAGGACGAGGTCCCGGCCGGTCACCGCTCGTCCCATGAGGGGGAGCGTGAAGAGCGGCTCGGTGAGGCCCATGATCCAGGACAGCGAGAGCAGCAGGAGGATCCTCATGACCATGGCGAGGCCGAGGCCGATGCGGTAGGCGCGCGCCTGCTGGTGGGCGGGCAGCTTGCCGACCAGGATCGAGATGAAGACGATGTTGTCGATCCCGAGGACGATCTCGAGCGCGGCCAGGGTGAGGAAGGCGATCCAGGCCTGCGGTTCGGTGATCCACTCCATGGCGCCGATGGTAACTCAGCCCAGCAGGCGCACGCCGAGCGAGAAGTAGAAGAGAAGGGCGAGGACGTCGGCGAGGGCCAGGACCAGGGGCCCTGCCGCCAGCTTGGGGTCGAGGCGCAGGGCGCGGACCGCCGTCGGGAGGAGGACGCCAAGGACACAGGCGGTGACCATCGCGAGGAGGATGGTGCCGCCGATCACGAGGGCGGCCGCGGAGTCACCGCGCCAGAGGCGGACGACGAGCGCCACGAGCCCACCGCAGGCGGCCCCGAGCAGGACCGCGGTGGCGAGCTCCCGGGCCACGGCCCGCGCGACCACGGCCGGGCCGGGCAGGCCCCCGTGGAGGGCCTGCAGCGTGAGGGTCATCGACTGGATGCTGACGCTCTCGGCCAGGGCCAGCACCACCGGCATGAACAGCGCCAGCACGAGGGCCACGTCGAGGAAGCGCTCGTAGCGGGCCACGAGGGCGGCGCAGGCGAGCCCTCCGGCGACGTTGGCGAGCAGCCAGGGGAAGCGGACCCGGAAGGCGGCCCAGGGTCCGAGCTGCCGCCCGCGGGCGGCGTGCACGCCGATCACCTGGAAGACGTCGTCGATCGCCGAGCGCTCCTCGAGGGCGACGACCTCGTCCGAGAAGAGCGTGATGTCGAGCACGCCGGCGAGGCGCCCCGCGGCGTCGACCACCGGCAGGGCCAGGAGGCGGTGCTTCAGGAAGGCCTCGGTCGCGTCCCGGAGGGTGGCCGTCGCGGGCAGCGTCACCACGCGGCCCACCATGACCGAGCCGATCGTGGCGTCCGCGTCGGCGGCGAGGAGGCGCCGCGTGGGTACGACCCCGACCAGGCGGCCGTCCACGTCCTCTACGTAGAAGTAGACGATCTTCTCGGGCAGCACCCGTGCGCGCAGGGCCCGCAGCGACTCCCCCACCGAGGCGCTCTCGCGCAGGGCCACCACGTCGCGGCGTGCGTGGGCGGTGACGGGCTCCCCGAGGTTCATCCGTCGAGGCTACTTCAGGAAGGCTGGCGGAGAGAGAGGGATTCGAACCCTCGGTAGAGGGATTACCCCTACTCGTGATTTCCAGTCACGCCGATTCAACCACTCTCGCATCTCTCCGGACTTCAGCTCGTTCGTTCTGGCGGAGAGGGTGGGATTCGAACCCACGGTACCTTTTGGGTACAACGGTTTTCGAGACCGCCCGATTCAACCACTCTCGCACCTCTCCGCGCGCCCGACCGTGGCCGAAACAGCCTCCGATTCTAACCCAGGCGGCCTCAATAGCGGAGCGCCCCGCGCTAGTCCCGGCGCCGGCGGAAGAACTCCTGCAGGATCCGGCGGCACTCTTCGGCCAGGACGCCCTCGACCGCCTCGAACCGGTGGTTGAGGGGCAGGGCGCACGGGTCGAGGAGAGAGCGCACGGCTCCCCCCTTCGGGTCGGGCGCCCCGTAGACCACCGTGCCGATCCGGGCGTGCACGATCGCCCCGACGCACATCAGGCAGGGTTCGACCGTCGCGTACAGGGTTGCCCCAGGCAGGCGGTAGTTGCCGATCGCGCGCGCGGCCTCGCGCAGCGCCAGGATCTCCGCGTGGGCGGTGGGGTCGGAGGTCCCAATGGGGTGGTTGTACCCGCGCCCGACCACCCCGCCATCGAGGACGACGATCGCCCCCACCGGCACCTCGCCCGCGGCCTGGGCGAGCGCGGCCTGGGCGAGGGCCAGGCGCATGAACGGCTCGTGGTCGGGCGACGTGCCGCTCACTTCCACTGGAGGTCGAGGTCGCGGCGAATGCGACCCAGGCTCGCCTCGAGCCGCCGCGTCGACGCCGGAGCGGAAGTTGCCGACGATGCGCTCGGTCCGCACGTTCTCGTCCCACCGAACCTCGACCCGCACCTCGTGGAGGCCGGGCGGAGTCTCGAGCTCGTTTCGCGAGGATCCCTCGTGCACCCCGAACACGAGCGCCTTCGTGCGCTTCTGGCCGGTGAGGGGCTCCTCGAGGGCCAGCTCGTCGTCCACGAAGACGCGCAGCGTGCCGCTGCGCAGGGGATGGTCGAAATCGACTCGGAGGCGGGCCGGCGCTTCCGGCAGCAGCGCGCTGAGCGGCCCGAAGAGGGGCGTCGTGGAGGCGGCTGGGGTCGGAGGCTCGCGCGTGGGTTCGGGGGCCCGCCACGGAGCCCAGAGGAACAGGGCCATGAGGCCCAGGCCCGCGGCGACGGCCGCCAGGGCCGGGCCACGCCCGCGGGGACGGCGGCGCGGCAGCTCCGCGGGCAGGACGGAGCGGGTCGCTCCCGCGGCCAGCGGGACGGCCGAGGACTCTCCCGGCCCGGGCGTCGGCGCCGCCGGGGCCGACGCGCCGGTCGGGTTCACGAGGAGCTCGGCGAGCGGCGAGTCCGACTCCTCCACCACCACGAGGTCGTCCCCGCCCGCGTGACGGGGAGGCTGTCCCGCGAGTATGTCCTCGGCGTCCTCGGCGAAGGCCTCGGCGGTCGGGTGTCGGCGCCCCGGGTCCTTGGCCAGGGCGCGGGCGATCACCCGCTCGACGTCGGCGGGAAGCCCCGGGACGAAGCGCGAGGGCGGATCGGGCTCCTCGTACACGACGCGGTGCACGATGCCGGGAATCGTGGGCGCCATGAAGGCGGCGCGCCCGGTCAGGAGCGTGTAGGCCACCGAGGCCAGGGAGAAGACGTCGGCGCGGCCGTCCACGTCCTCGGTCTTCGCCTGCTCCGGGGCGGTGTAGAGGGGCGTGCCGATGAACTCGCCCGTGGTGGTCAGGCGCTGCCGCGCGCTCTCCAGCCGCGCGATCCCGAAGTCCATGACCTTCGCTTCGCCGGTGGGCAGCACCACGACGTTGGCCGGCTTCACGTCGCGGTGCACGACGCCCTGGCGGTGGGCGTGGTGCAGCGCCCGCGCCACCTGCGCGATGAGGGCGAGCGCGGTGCGCCAGTCGAGGGGGCCGGCGGCGGCCAGGTCGGCGAGGGTCTGCCCCCGCAGCAGCTCGAGGGCGATGAACAGCGTGCCGGTGGCCGGGTCGCGGCCCACGTCGTGGACCACCACGATGCCCGGGTGCTGCAGCGCCGCCGCGATGCGGGCCTCGGCCAGGAAGCGCTCCTCGAAGACGCGCGCCGCCTCCCCTTCCGCGGACGGCTGGATGACCTTGAGGGCGACGGTCCGGTCGAGGGCCGGGTCGCGCGCTTCGTACACGACCCCCATGGCCCCGCGGCCGATCTCGCGGAGGATCTCGTACCGGCCGATCGTCGATCCGGGCCCCGCCATGCTCACCTGGCGGCTTGATTGTGGCACACCGCCTCGGGGGACCTCGTCCGGCCCCACTTCATCCTGGCCACGACTATACTGACCGTTCGGTCAGCCGGATGACCTGGCGGTTCTGTCGGGAGAGAGATGTCCGAGACGAAGGAAGCGCTCGTCGAGCAGTACCGCCGCGACACCATACGGTGCGCGGCGCGGCGCGTCATCGCCCGACACGGCCTGCGGGGGGCGTCCATGTCGGCGATCGCCGAGGAGGCGGGCGTCGCGAAGGGCACCCTGTACCTGTACTTCGAGGGCCGCGACGACCTGCTCGACCAGGCCGCCGATCACATCTTCGACGACCTGCTCGGCCGCCTGGGCGGCGTGCTCGCCGGCGAGCGCCCGCTGCGGGAGAGCCTGGGTGAGCTCGTGCGGACGAAGCTCGCGTTCTTCGACGAGAACCAGGAGTTCTTGCGGGTGTACATGGCCCTGCGGCTCGGCGGAGCCGAGGAGGCCCGGCGCCACCGCCGCAGCCGCCCCCGCTACGCGCGCTACGTGCAGATGCTGACCGCCTACCTCGCCGCCGCCGCCGCCCGGGGCGAGATGAAGGCCTTCGACGCGGCCCGGGTGGCGCTGTTCTTCGCCGAGGGGACGAGCGCCATCCTGCAGCGCCGTCTCGAGGAAACCGGGCGGCCCCCGGAGGAGGACGTGGAGTGGATCGTGGACCTGCTTCTGAACGGGCTCTGCCCCGGGCGGCGATCGTGAGACGCCTCGTGCTCGCGCTGGCCCTCGTCGCCGCCACCCTGGCCGCTTCCGAGCCCGCGCGCGCTCAAGCGCCGATCGCCGCACCCCGCACGCCGCTCACCTTCGACGAGGCGCTGCGCCGGGCCCTCGACGCGAACACGAGCGTCGGCCGGGCACGGGCCGAGGTGGGCGCCGCCGATGCCCAGAGGCGAACCTCCCTCTCGTACGTCCTCCCCCGCATCGGCGCGACGGGCGGCCTCATCCGCAACAGCGAGGAGGTGTCGTTCGGGGGCAGCGACTTCCAGCGGGTGATCCTGCCGCAGAACGACTGGAACCTCCGGCTCACCGTGCAGCAGCCTGTCTTCGCCGGCCTGCGCGAGCAGCGCGCCTACCAGCAGGCGAAGGAGGGGGTGCGGGCGGCGGAGCAGGGCGTCCGGGCCACCGAGGACCGCATCCTCCTGCGCACGGCCTCGGACTACATCCAGGTCGTGGGCGGCGACGCTCTCGTGAAGGTCGAGGAGCAGACGATCGCCCTCGCGCGGGATCGCCTGCGGGAGGCGCGCGACTTCTTCGAGGCCGGGGAGACGACGCGCGTCGACGTCCTGCGCGCGGAGTCGGCGGTCAAGGCGGCACAGCGGCGCAGCGCCCTCGCCCGCCGCGACCGGGACGCCGCGCTCGGCCAGCTGCGCATCGACTTGAACCTCGACGGCGACTTCGAGGTCGGCGAGCCGAGCCTCGCGCTGCCCGCCCGCCCCGACGAGGCGCTTCTCCTGCAGCAGGCGGCGGACACGCGGGCCGACGTGCGCCTGGCGAAGAGCGCCCTGCGCATCGCCGAGCTCGAGGTGTCGAAGCAGAAGGGCGCCTACCTGCCGACGGTCACGGCCGACGCCGGCTACGTGTGGCAGAAGACCGCCTTCCCCACCGATCGCTACGGCTACGCCGCGCTGCGCTTCGTGGTCCCGATCTGGCAGTCGGGCGAGATCGGCTCGCGCGTCACCCTCGCGCGCGAGCGCGAGCGCCAGGCGCAGCTCGCCCTCGAGGAGCAGCTGCGCATCGTGCAGGAAGACGTCCGCCGGGCGCTGCTCGACCTGCAGACCGCGACCACGAGCCTCGCCCTCTCGGAGGACCAGCTCCGCGCCGCGGAGGCCGAGTACGCGCAGGTGGCCGACCTCTACCGCAGCCAGGAGGCCACGTCGCTCGACATCCAGTCCTCGGAGACGAACCTGTCGGAGGCGCGGCGCGCCGTCGTGGTGAGCCGGCTGAGCCGCCTCTTCTCCGAGCTCGGGGTCTACTTCGCCGCCGGCGATCTCAAGTCCGCCGTGCTCAAGGAGGAAAAGCCGTGACGTTCCGCCCGACGACCGCCCTCGCCCTTCTCGCCCTCGCCGGCTGCTCTCGCGCCCCGCAGAAGGCCGAGACCTCCGGCACGCCGCCGCCGCTGCCCGCCGACGTCCAGTCGGTCGAGGCCGTGGCCGCGCCGCCCTCGGCCCCGGCTCCCGGCAGGGACACGCTCACCGCCGGTGGCCGCCTGGCCCTGACCGGGGAGTTCGTGGCCCCGATCCGCTCCGACCTCGTTCCACGCACGGGCGGCCGCGTCGGGCGCGTGCTCGTCGACGAGGGGCAACTGGTGCGCAAGGGGCAGCCCCTGCTCGAGCTGGAAACCGACTACCTCAAGCTGGACCTGGCACGGGCCGAGGCCGACCTCGCCCGGGCCGACGCCGCGGCCCGAGACGCCGGGCGCGACTTCGAGCGGAAGAAGGGCCTGGCGACGAAGGGCTCGGTCTCGCAGGCCGCCTACGACCGTTCGCAGTCGGGGGCCGAGCAGTCGGCCGCCACGCGCGACGCCGCCCGGGCCGCCGTCGACACCGCCCGCCAGCGGCTGGCCGATGCCGTCCTGACCTCGCCGGTGGACGGGGTCGTGGCCGCGCGGCGCACGGACGTCGGCGAGCGGCTCGGCGAGGGCACCGTGGCCTTCGTCGTGGAGCAGATCGCCCCGTTGAAGCTCCGCTTCCGCGTTCCCGAGCGCTACCTCGCCGCGGTCAAGGTCGGCCAGACGGTCAAGGCCACGGTCGATCCCTACCCGGGCACCGAGTTCGAGGGGACGCTCAGCCTGGTGGGCGGCTCGGTGGACGCCGCCACCCGGACCTTCCTCGCGGAGGCCGAGTTCCCGAACCGCGACCGGCGCCTGCGGCCGGGGCTCTTCGCCCGGGTCGCGCTCGACATCAAGGCCGACTGAGCCATGCAGAAGCTGGCCGAGATCTGCGTCCGGCGCCCGGTCTTCACCTGGGTGCTCATCCTCTCCCTCGTCGTGGTGGGCCTCTTCGCCTACGACCGCCTCGGCGTCGACCGCTTCCCGAAGATCGACTTCCCCTTCGTCACCATCAGCACCCGCCTCGTGGGGGCGGCGCCGGAGGAGATCGAGACCGAGGTCACCGACAAGATCGAGGAGGCCGTCAACACGATCAGCGGGATCGACCAGCTGATCTCGATCTCGGCCGAGGGCGTCTCGCAGGTCATCGTGCAACTTCGACCTGGAGAAGAACCCCGACGTCGCGGCCCAGGAGGTGCGCGACCGCGTCAACACCGTGCTGCGCGACCTGCCCCGCGACGCCGACCCGCCGGTGATCGAGAAGATCGACCCCGACGCCGCGCCCGTGCTCTCGGTGGCGGTGTCGGCCGCCGCGCCCATCCGGGACGTGACCGAGTTCTCCGACAAGGTGCTGCGCCGGCAGGTGGAGTCGGTGCTGGGCGTCGGCCAGGTGAAGCTCATCGGCGGCCGCCGCCGGCAGATCAACGTCGTCGCCGACCCCGCGAAGCTGGCCGGCCTGGGCCTGACCGCGGCCGAGGTGGCGGGGGCCCTCACCTCCCAGAACGCGCAGCTCCCCGGCGGCCGCGTCGAGCAGGGCCTGCGCGACCTGACCCTGCGCACCTACGGCCGCGTCGCCACTCCCGCGGCCTTCGGCGACATCGTGATCACGAACCGCAACGGCACCCCGGTGCGGGTCTCCGACGTGGCGCGGGTCGAGGACGGGATGGAGGAGGTGGAGACGTTCGCGAGCGTCAACGGCGAGCCCGCGGTCGTCCTCCAGGTCCGCAAGCAGTCGGGCACGAACACGATCGAGGTCGTCCGGCGGGTGAAGGACCGCCTGGAGAGCCTGAAGCCGCAGCTGCCGAAGGGCTACCGGCTCGACGTCGTGCGCGACCAGTCCGACTACATCGTCAACGCGGTCGACACGGTGAAGGAGCACCTCGTCCTCGGGTCGCTCTTCGCCGCCGGGGTCGTGTGGTTCTTCCTGCGCCGCTTCCGCCCCACCCTCATCTCCGCGATCGCCATCCCCAGCTCGCTCGTCGCCACCTTCGCCGCCATGCACTACATGGGCTTCACCCTCAACATCATCACCCTGCTGGCGCTGACCCTCGTGGTGGGGATCGTCATCGACGACGCGGTGATCGTGCTCGAGAACATCTTCCGCTTCATGGAGGAGAAGGACATGCCGCCCATGCAGGCGGCGGTCGAGGGCACGCGGGAGATCGGCCTCGCCGTCCTCGCGAGCAGCCTCTCCCTGATCGCGGTCTTCCTGCCCGTGGCCTTCATGGGCGGGATCGTGGGCCGCTTCATGAGCTCCTTCGGCGTGACCATGGCCTTCGCCATCGGGGTGTCGCTGCTGGTGGCCTTCACCCTCACCCCCATGCTCTCCGCGCGCTGGATCCGGCCGAAGGAGGTCGAGGCCGAGCACGGCTCGCGGGAGCACGGCTTCTACGCCTGGATCGAGACGGACCTACCTCGGCCTCCTCGACTGGGCGATGTCCCACCGCTGGGCGGTCGTCCTGGTCATGGTCGCCGTCTTCCTGACCACGATCCCCCTCGGCGCGGTCGCCAACAAGAACTTCCTGCCGCTCGACGACGAGTCGCAGTTCGAGGTCAACGTCCGCGCCCCCGAGGGCTCGAGCCTGGAGTCCGCGAAGACGATCCTCGACTCGATCGCGAAGCGCGTGCGCGAGCTTCCCGAGGTCGAGACGACGCTCCTGACCATCGGCGCCGACCCCCAGAACACGCTCAACCTCGGCTCGATCTTCGTCAAGCTCAAGCCGGTCGGACGAGCGCAAGAGGAACCAGTTCGCGGTCATGGACGACATCCGGCGGCAGATCCTGCCGCAGTACGAGCGTCTCCGCCTGCGGGCCCAGGTGCAGCCCGTGGCCGCCTTCGGCGCCGGCAACAACGCGGAGATCCAGTTCTGGATCGGCGGGCCGGACCTCGACCAGCTGCAGAAGTACGCCGACGTGCTCATGCAGAAGCTGAAGGCCCTTCCCGGAGCCGTGGACGCCGACTCGAACCTCGTGGTCGGCAAGCCCGAGCTGGGGGTCCGGATCGACCGGGCAAAGGCCGGCGACCTGGGCGTGCGCGTGCAGGACCTGGCCTCCACGCTGAACGTCCTCGTGGGCGGGCTCAAGGTCACGGACTACTACGAGGGCGGCGAGCAGTACGAGGTGCACCTGCGCGCCGACGCGTCGTACCGCCGGGACGCGGAAGGAATCGCCCAGGCCGAGGTGCCCTCGCCGCGGGGCCCCGTCCGCATCAAGGACGTGGTGCGCTTCGAAGAGGACTCCGGTCCCTCGCTCGTCAATCGCCTGGGGCGCCAGCGCCAGGTGCTGCTGTTCGCGAACACGCTGCCCGGCTCGTCCGCCCAGACCATCATGGACGGCCTGGTGGCGGGGGCGGAGGACCTGAAGATGCCGCCGTCCTACAGCTACGGCTTCACCGGACGCTCCCGCGAGCAGGGGAAGGCGGCGCGCAACTTCCTCATCGCGTTCCTGGCCTCGATCGTCTTCATGTACCTGATCCTGGCCGCGCAGTTCGAGAGCTGGATCCACCCGGTGACGATCCTGATCGCGCTGCCGCTCACGGTGCCGTTCGCGCTGCTGTCGATCGTGGTCGTTCGACCAGTCGATCAACATCTACTCGTCGCTCGGCATCCTCGTGCTCTTCGGCATCGTGAAGAAGAACGGCATCCTGCAGATCGACCACATGAACGGCCTGCGCGCGAAGGGGATGCCGCGGGCGGAGGCGATCCGCCTCGCCAACCGCGACCGGCTCGCGGCCGATCCTGATGACGACGCTCGCGTTCGTGGCGGGCATGATCCCGCTCGTCGTCTCGAGCGGGACGGGCTCCGGCACGAACCGCGCGATCGGCACGGTCATCGTGGGCGGCCAGACGCTGGCGCTGGTGCTGACCCTCATCGGGACGCCGGTCGTCTACAGCCTCTTCGACGACTGGGCCACGAGCCCGCTCTGGGGGCGGCTCGCACGGCTCGTCCCGGGGCGGAGCTAGACCCTCCGGGTCCGCATCGCGGGGACGGCCAGGGCGGCGCGGCGGCGCCGCGCGCCTGCCGGCTCCCACAGCCGAAGGCCTCCGACGAAGGCGTGGGCGTTGCTGCCGAGCCGGCAGCCCGGGGGGAGCGACTTCAGCAGCTTGACGTTGCCGCCGCCGAGGACGACCTCGTCCACCTGGAAGGCCTCGCGCAGCCTGGGGACGATCTCGAAGACGAGCCCCCGCCAGCGCTTTCGGCCCGCGCGGTCCAGGGCGCGCTTGCCGAGGAACTCCTCGTACGTCTTCCCGTCGCGGTACGGGAGGTGCGCGATCTCGAGGGGCTGAACGTGGCCCTCGACGACGAGCGCCGCCCCGAGGCCGGTGCCGAGGCCGAGAAAGAGCATCCGCCCGCCCCGGTAGCTGCCGAGGGCCTGCATGACCGCGTCGTTGACGAGCCGGACCGGCTTGCCGAAGGCACGGGCGTAGTCGAAGCGCACCCAGCCCCGGCCGAGGTTCACGGGCTCCTGCGCGGGGCGGCCGCCACTCACCGGTCCCGGGAAGCCGATGGCGACCGCGTCGTACCTCCAGTCGGCCACGGCCTTGCGGACGGAGGTCGCCATGCGCGCGGCGGTGAGGGCGGGGCCCGAGGGCACCTTCCGCGGGGCCTTCTGGCCGCTCACGAGGAGCTTGACGTTGTTGCCTCCGACGTCGACGACGAGGATCTTCACGCTGGCCCTCCGGCGAACGCCGCAAACGTAGCCCGATCGGGCCAGGGCATCAAGGGGATTCGCGAAGGCAGGCGACTCCGGTCCCGCCCAGGCCGCAGTAGCCCTGTGGGTTCTTCGCAAGGTACTGCTGGTGGTAGTCCTCGGCGTAGTAGAACTCGGGGGCCTCGCGGATCTCCGTGGTGATCGCCCCGTGGCCGGCGGCGGCGAGAGCCTTCTGGTAGGCCTCGCGCGAGGCCTCGGCTTTCTGCTGCTGGTCCTCGCCGTACGTGTAGACGGCCGAGCGGTACTGGGTGCCCGCGTCGTTGCCCTGGCGCATCCCCTGCGTCGGGTCGTGGCTCTCCCAGAAGACGCGCAGCAGCTCGTCGAAGCCCACCTTCTTCGGGTCGAACACCACGCGCACCGCCTCGGTGTGGCCGGTGCGGCCGGAGCAGACCTCCTCGTAGGTCGGGTTGGGCGTGAAGCCGCCCGCGTAGCCGACGGAGGTCGAGACGACGCCAGGCGTCTTCCAGAACTTCCGCTCCGCGCCCCAGAAACACCCGAGTCCGAAGAGCGCCAGCTCCGTTCCCTCCGGGAAGGGCGCCTCGAGCGGCGCCCCGTTCACGAAGTGCAGCTTCGGCACGAGCGTGCGCTCCGTTCGACCGGGCAGCGCCTCCTCGGGCGACGGCAACGTCAGCTTGTGACGGGACATCCACATGACTTCACCTCGGCCCTGGGGGATTGGGCGACGGCCCTTCACCGGGCGCGATCGCACGGTGGCTAGCCAGCGCTCGCATCCTTCCTCCGACGCCAGGTCGTCTCGTTCGCGATCAGGGGACGCGCCCAGACCCCCACGCTGAAGACGTAGGCGAGAGTCACGTAGACCAGCACCATCCCGCCGCGCAGGCCGCCGAGCTGGTCTCCCAGCCAGCCCACCGCCAGGGGCACGACCGCGCCGCCGACGATCCCCGTGCAGAGGATGCCGGAGAAGGCACCGTGGTGGCGGGGCAGGGAGTTGAGGGCGAGCGAGAAGACGATCGACCACATCACGGAGAGGCAGAAGCCGAGCGCGGGAAAGGCGTAGAGGGAGGCCTGGGCCGGGCCGAAGAGAGCCACGGTGAGCGTGGCGATGGCGGCGGCGGCGAAGCCGCGCAGGACGATCCGGCTGTCGTAGAGCTTGAGCAGGCCCATGCCGAGGAGGCAGCCGGCGGTCATCAGCCCCCAGAACCAGGAGACCGCCGAGGCGCCGGTCGTGGTGGGGTCGAAGCCGTGGTAGCTGCGCAGGAACTCCGAGATCCAGTTGGCGATCCCCTGCTCCGACCCGACGTACGCGAAGATGCCGAAGAAGTAGAGGACGACGACCCTCTGGCGCAGGAGACCGAGGTAGGTGGCCAGCGCCCCCGCGCGCTCGTCCTCCTTCAGCTCCACCCGGGGCAGCCGGACCGACGCGATCACGACGACCATCACGAGGGTCACGAAGGCGAACACCCAGTAGAGCGAGACCCACGGCAGCTCCTTCGGCACGACCCGCGAGAGGGCGGCGAGGAGCCAGTTGCGCGTGGGGTCGGCCTGGAGGCCCTGCACGAGGTACGTGTAGGCCCGGGGGCTGAGGAAGGACGCGAGCCCGAACACGAGCTGGGCGAACACCGAGTAGAAGGCGAAGTGCTCCTCGCCGCCGGCCACCCGCAGCAGCGGGTTGATCGCCACCTGGAGCGCCGCCATCCCGAGGCCGATCAGGAACAGCGAGCCGATCGCGATCCGGTAGCTCGGCACGAGCGCGAAGAGCGTCGCCCCGGCGCAGGCGGCGGCAAAGGAGGCGGCCATCACCACCCGCTCGCCCCGCCGCTCGACGAGGATGCCCGCGGGGATGGACATCACGCCGTAGGCCACGAAGAAGGAGAAGGGGAGGAAGCCGGCCAGGGTCAGGCTCAGGGAGAAGGCCGAGATGATGTCGGGCACCAGCGGCCCGAGGATGTTGGTGAGGAAGGAGATGACGAAGAAGATCAGGAAGACGAGGCCGACGATGGCGCGACTGCGCTGCATGAGGGTCCCTCCGGGACGTCTCGATCGGGTCGGGAGAGGCTGCAGCCGTTGGGCCGGGCCCCGCGGCTGGGTGATTCTACTCCCCGCGGTGCAGGTAGCCACGGCGAGCGTAGACCTTGCCGTCCGCGTGCTCAAGCCGGACCCGCAGCCGGTGCCAGCCGTCACGCTTCACGCCCTGGGGCTCGTACTGCAGCCGGTAGCGATTCCGGAACTCCTCCAGGGTTTGCAGGAAGACGTCGCCGAGCCTGTCTCCATCCGCCGCCTGCCACATGCGGCCCCCCGTCTGGCCGGTCAGCTCCTCGAGGACGCCCGGCACGTCCGCGGCGCCGGGACGACCGCGTGCACGATGGCTTCCGACTCCCTCGCCAGCTCCAGGACCCTCTCCGCCGAGGTCCAGCTCCCGACGTCCTGGCCGTCACTGAAGACGAGGACGAGCGGGCGCCCGAGGGCGGGATCGGCCAGCGTCAGGGACGCGAGACAGGCGTCGTGCAGGGACGTGGTGAGCCTCGTGCGGGCGAGCTCGATCGCGGAATGGGCCGCCGGGCGATCCAGGCTCTGGACCACGGCGAGATCGATGGCCTCGGAGAAGGTGAGCAGGGAGAGGGTGTCGTCCGGACGGAGAGCGTCCACGAAGCGATGCGCGGCTGCCTTGAGCTGGGACAGCTTCTCCCCGGCCACGCTGGAGCTGGTGTCGAGGGCCAGGATCGCGTGGATCGTGGCCGCGTCCTGTACGACGAGCTCGGCCTTCTGGCGAGCGCCTTCGTCGTAGATCTCGAAGTCCGCCGCCGTGAGGTTCCGGACCGGTGCGCCGTCGCGTGTGACCGAGACGTCGAGCCGCACGACTTCGATCGCCGACCCGAAGGTGAGGACCTGCGCGGGCTCGCCGTTCATCGCGAGGAGGAGCAGCAGGGAGACCACGGCGCCCCTCACGAGCGCGCCGCTTTGCGAAGCGCGTCGATCGCCGGGGCGGCACGCAGGCCGAGGCCCAGGTGGTAGGCGAGCCAGCTCGGCAGCCCGACGGGGCGCCCGCCGCGCAGTGCCGCCCCGAGGACCTCGACCGCGCCCGTGCGATCGCCACCGCGCCACAAGATCGCCGCCACCGCGAGGCCCGCCTGCTGGAGGGTGGAGTCCTGCTCGAGGGCCTTACGGTACTCTCGAGCCGCCTCCTCCGTCTGGCCACGCCGCTCGAGCAGCTCGCCCAGGAAGAGGTGCGCGAGAGCCTCCGTGGGGCCTCCACCACCCTGATCGACGACGCGCCTGAGCTCCTCGCTGGCCCCGTTCGGCTCTCCCGAGCGCTGGAGGGTGCGACCCAGCCGGAGCCGTGCCTCCGCCAGGGAGGGGTCGATGACGAGGGCCTGGCGATACTGTCTCGTCGCCTCTTCTACCAGGTCGCCCGTCGCGCGAGCGACGCGCTGCCCGCCCAGACCGTCCGGGAAGGCGCTGAACTCGTAGACGGTGCCCGCAGCCAACCAGGCCGCGGCCACGAGCGGAAACGCGGCCTCGCACTCCAGAAAGAACCGGAGTGCCTCGGTGGCGCGATCGCTCCGGGCCTGCATCTGGAAGCCCACGGCCAGGAGCCAGTCCCGTCGGAAGTCGGACTCGGGTCCCGTTCTCTCGAGGATGCCCCGAGCGATCTCGAAATGCGCGGGGGCGTCGCCCCTCTCGCGACTCGCGAGCAAGGCCCAGGCGGCCTCGGTGTGGAGCATGGCCGCGGCACGGGCCCGAGTCCCGTCGGACGCGTCGATCCGCCTGGCCAGGCCCGCGACGGCGTCGGGGGGCCAGGTGACGAGGGTCGCGACGGCATCCTCTCCGCGCCCCTCGACGTAGTCCTCCAGAAGATCCCGGTAGGACGCCAGAGTGGGCAGAGCGGGACGCGTCAGCGAGAACGGCTCGCGCAACTCCTGGGTCCGACCCGCAACCGTGTCCTCGAGCTGGAGGACGAGATCGTAGTCGCCCGGCTTGAGGCCGCGCAGCGGCACCGTGAGCATCTGCGCCAGCCTCCGGTCGGCCGTGGGCTCGATCGGCAGGAGCGCTCCCTGCCGCTCGACCGCGCCGCCGGGTCGCACGACGGCGAATCCGGCGGAGACGCGCGGGAGGCCCGTCTTCTCGTCCAGGGCCGCGTCGTAGACCTCGAGCTCGCAGTAGAGCCTTCCGGCCGCGGCGAACGTCCGTCGAGCCATGGGCAGCGCGTGCTGCAGCTGGGCGGGGCCGGGGTCGGCCGACACGGCATCGCTGAGCACCGGAGAGGAGGCCCGCCAGCTCCTCCCGCCCGGCACGTTCAACGAGTGGGTGACGCTTCCGATCACCCCGCTCTTGCGGTCCCGGACCACGATCTTGGCCACCCAGGCGCCGGGAAGCAGGCTGACCTCCTGCGTGATGCGGTGCCACGCGTTCTGACCCCGCACATCCGACCGCGCCGCAAGCAGGATGCCCACCGGCCGATCGCCGAGGGAGAGGCCCGTCGCGTAGTGGGTGACGGTGAGGATCACGTCGAGCTCGGCGGAGAACTGACCCTCCTTCTCCTGGAAGGTGAGGTCGTCGATCTTCAGCTCGGACACCAGCAACGTCCGAATTGTCCCCTCGCGCGTCGTCTCGTACGTGTAGGCCGACATCCGCAGGGCGACACCGGGGAGGGCGAAGGGTGCGTCGGCCGCTTCACGCATCCGCCGGGCGGGATCGTCGCGGCCGGGGCCGGAGTCCGGTGAGGGGTCGGTCGGGAGTGCGAAGTAGCCCCGGCGCGCCCGGACATGGACACCGGGGCGCCGTACGGATACGCGGATCTGCCGGAACTTTCCGTCCGGGATCGGGTTCGTCGGCTGGTAGCCGAGGAGGTAGTAGTGCCGGGACTCGGCCTCCAGCCTTGCCAGGCCGCGGGCAATGTCGTCGGCTCCCGTAATGGCGACCCCGCCGCATTCGGCGGCGATTGCGGCCAGGCCCGCGCTCACGGCCTGCTGCTCGTCGAGGGTCGACCCAACGTCCTCGAGGCGCCTCTGGTCGGCCTGCAGGTCTGACGGGCGAAGGCCCCCGACGTCGACGACGTGGATCGGAGCCTCGGCGCGTCGAGAGGCCGTGGACACGAGGGCAAACTCGCGATCGGAGGTGTCGTTGAGGAAGCGCTCCGACACGAAGATCAGCGACCTGCGTCCGCCGGCCCCGCCGAGTGCGGTGAGGGCGCGCAGGATCGCCCGAAGGGACCGCTGCCGGCGCTGCTTCACCGCCTCGTAGACCTGGGTCGCCAGGGCCTGCACCGCCTGCGTCTCGCTGGACGCAGAGCCGAGGGCGGCACGGGGGCCACTCGAGGAGAGACCACCCGGCGCTCCGGCGGATCCCGCGGGGGCACTGTCGGCCCCCCAGGTCTGCTCCCAGATCTTCGAGCCGCGCGTCCATCGATCCACGACGCTGCGCAGCACGGCGGAGTCGTTGTGCTGGGCAATGCGCGTGGCCTCGAAGTCCGTGATCTGGTCGGCGCCGCGCAGCTCCGTCGGGCGCAGGCCTTTCACCCGCTGGAGGGCGGCGAGGAGGCCCTCGCGGTCTCGATCGATGCGACCGGTGCACCAGAGAGCACCGCCCGTCGAGACCACGACGACCTCGTCTCCCCGGCCAAGGCCCTTCAGGAACGCCGCGGCCGCCGCACGCGCCCGCGCCGCACCCGCCTCACTCAGGTGGATGTCGTCGAAGACGACGACGAACGTCTGCGGCGGTACCGTCGTCGACCCCACGTTGGCCGAGACGCGAGACGCGAGCCAAGGCTCGCTGGCCGCACCCTCGAGCGCCGTGACCGATTGGAGCTCGTCGATCTTCTGGCCGACACCGTCCTCGTCGAGGACGAAGTCCTCGGCCCCGAGATCCAGGACGGGACGGCCTTGCTCGTCGACGACACCGACGTCGACCTGGACCACGTCGGTCCTCGCCTTGAAGCCAGGCCGGGCCGGACGGATCGGGGCGCTCACCTGAGCGGCGGGGATGTCGTCACCCAGCGCCTGGAGACTGGCGCATCCGAGAAGGGCGGCGAGCCCGGCCCGTGCGGCGCGAGCGTGATTCCCGATGGCCACGTACTGGCGACGCTATGTCGCGCGTCGGCGCGGCGTCAATAGGCCGTCCCGGGGCGGCCTCGAAGGCTCACGTCTCGCGGGCCTTCAGGGCTTCTTCGTCTTCTTCTCCGCCTTCGCGACCTCGGCCTGGAACGACTCCCACAGCGGCGGGCCGGCCCCGGAAAGCCCGTTCGTCTTCATCCCGCGCCAGACGAGCGAGCCCGTCCGCTCGAAGACCTCGATCATGTCGTCGGGCGAGGAGACCTCGCCCCCGGCCAGGGGACCGATCCCGACGGGACTGCTGCCGGGTCGGCCCGACGAGGGCCCCCCGACACTGACGCCGCCCCCGAAGCTCGCGCGCCTTCCCTTCCGGATCGCGATGAGCAGGTCGGCCTGTTCCGGGCGCACCACGATGACGTAGCGGTCCCACTGCTCGAGCCCCGACCGGATCCGCTGGAGGGCCTCGCGCTCCTCGTCGAGCACGTCCTGCCGCACGTCGGTCTCGCTGACGAACCCGGCGCCGTGGTCGTAGCCGAGCGCGACGTAGCGCGCCTCGGCGAGGAGGGCCGGCGGCCCGGATTCGACCGGCGTCGGCAGGGTGAGCAGGAGCCCGACGAGGCCGCCGCCGAGCAAGACGCACCTGAGGACGCTCATGGCTTCTTCCTCCCTTCGACGACCACCGTCGCCATGAAGCCTACTCCCGGCCCCGGCTCGTCACAACGGTCGTCCGGGAGACGGGTATCATCGAGAGAGTCGACCACAGATCGCACGCGAGGAGAGCCCCGTGCTCGAGGCTGCCTGGGGGCCGAAGACGATCGGACCACGAGCGTGGCGCCCGCTCCTGCTCCTGGCGGCCCTCGTCGCGTTGCCGACCCTCGCGAAGACGGGACAAGACCAGCCGCCCGTGTTTCCGAGCCGCGTGGAGCTGACGACCGTCGATGCCGTGGTCGTCGACTCCGCGGGGCGGCCCGTCCCGGGCTTGACCCGCGGGGACTTCGTGGTCCTCGAGGGGGGCGTGCCCCAGGAGATCGTCGCCTTCGAGGGCATCTCCCAGCCGGGGGCCCCGGGGACGTCCGCGGTGCTCACCCCTTCGACTCCGCCTGCCCCCGCGCGTGTGGCCACGAACCTCGCGCCGCCGCCCGAGGGAGCGAGCTTCCTCGTCGTGGCGGACGACATCCACCTCTCGTCGAGGGGCGCCGTCGAGGCCCGATCCGCGATCGAGCGCTTCCTGGACGAGTCCCTCCGCGAGGGGGATCGCGTCGCGATCCTCACCACCCGCACCGGCTCGGGCTGGACCGGCACGCTCATGGAGGACCGGGAGGATCTCCGGGCCTTCGTGTCTCGGCTCCGGAGCCAGTCCCGAGACGTCCCGGGGGCGGTCCCCTGGACGGTGTTCCGCGACGTGATCGAGGTCGACGGCAACCCCGTCGGAGATCGCGAGGCGCGGATGAAGCCGGTTCTGGATCGATCCCGAGACCGGCCAAGTCCCGCGCAGCGTGCTGGAGCAGGACCCGAACGGGCACGACTGGCTCGCGTGGGCGCGGATCGTCGTCCTGTACCGGCGCGAGCCCGGTCTGGAGATCCTGGTCCCGGACTCGATGACGGAAAGCTACGGCACGGCGGACCCCGGCCAGCCCCAGGCGGAAGCCCGGGCCGACTTCGATTCACTCCGCCGGCCGCTTCCCCTGCACATCCGGACCACGGCGCGCTACTCGGCCTACGGTCACTTCGAAGTCGAGACGCAGGAGTCCTTCCGGCCCCTGCCGGCTCCCCCGCGCTAGGCCTACCGCCCCAGCAGGCGGGCAAACGCCTCGGCCAGGCGCGCCGCCGCGGACGGGCCCACCGAGTTGATCTCGCCGTACTGGTCTTCCGCGCGCCCGTAGGCGAAGGGCTTTTTCGCGTCCCACTGCGAGCGGGGGATCACGTAGCCGATCTCGTCGTTGGCGAGGCCGAGGACGAGCTTGTAGTCGGAGGAGAGGAGCGCGTGAAGCGCCCGCTCGCGCGGCGCGCCGGGGAAGTCGGCTCCCGGGTCCTGCGGGTCCTGGAATCGCCCGAGCACGAGCTCCGGGTAGATCTCGGCGGGCACGAGGAGCGCCTCGGCGTCGCCGATGCGCAGGTAGCCCACCTCGGTCCGCATGTCGTCGCCGAAGAGCGTCGTGGCCGGCTGGCCGGACGAGTACATCTCGCGGTCGAGGACGCCCACGAACGCGGCGAGGCGGAACAGGCGGTTCTCGAGCGGGACGAAGACGGTGGCGCTGCGGTGCTCGAGGGCGGAGGAGGCGGAGGGCTTCCCGGACGCGAGCGCCTCGAGCGCGGCGTCTGCCGCGCGCTCCCCCACCGCCCGGGCGAGAGCGAAGCTGTCCGCCGGGATCGCCTTCCCGTCCGCGCCGCTGAGCTTCACCCCCAGCGGCGTCATGAGCCCTCCGATCGAGCCCACGAGGAAGACGCACGTCCCGCCGAGCCTCTCCTCCATCCGGGCCCGGAGGAAGTGCGGGAAGTCGGACGTGAGGAGCGTGTTCTTCCCTCCGAGCGCCTCGGGGTGGCTGCTCCAGTTGACGACGGTGCCGAGCGTGCGGCCGTCCTCGCCGGTCGCCTGCATCATGACGAGCGTGTCGTCGACCACCCTCGGCAGCCGGCCGTCCTCGATGAGCCCGGGCGTGCGCGCCGTGCCGAGCACGAGCCGGGCCGGCGCGAGGCGGGAGAGCGCCTCCGCCGCCGCCTCCACGATCGCCTGCCGCACGCTCTCCAGGTACTGCGGGTCGACACCGGAGGAGAAGCGCCCGCTCCCCCACAGGCCCATCGTGTCCGGCCCCTCGTGGTTGTGCGTGCTCGCGACGACCAGGGCCGCGCCCGGGGCCCTTCGCTCCAGGGCCTTCCGGGCCTTCAGCACGTCGGCGTGGAAGATGCCGATCAGGTCCACGGAGACGATTGCGATCCTCAGCCGACCGTCGCCGACCGCCACCGCCCGGGCCCACAGGTCGTCGTGGACTCCGGTCGCCCTGCGGTCGTTGTCGAAGCCGGCCATGTAGACGGGCTTCGCCCCGATCGCCGGCGTGATGGCCCGCTTCGCGAACCCGAACTGCAGCACGGGTGGCGGAGCGGGCGCCACGGCCTGGGCCAGGGCCAGCAGGAGAAGGACGGGTGTCATCGGGTTGCTCCTCTCACGTCAGGCGCCCGAGCTTACGACAGGCCGGCCGGCGGGATCTATACTCGCGGCCGGGTGACATGACGACGCGCCGCTTCGACATCCTCGCCGTCGGCTCGCCTCTGCACGACGCGGGGGCGCTCCGGCGCGCTCTCGAGCCGAGCCTCCGCGCGCTCACCTCTCTCGGCGGTCGCGAGACTGCGGAGAACGCCCTCGGTGCGGCCGATCCCCTGGTCGTGCTGGTGGGAACCGGGGGGACGGAGGCCGAGATCCTGCGCCTCCACGCCGCCCGGCAGGCCACGGCGCCCGGGGACCCGCTGCTGCTCGTCACGCATCCCGCGCACAACTCGCTGCCGGCGGCACTCGAGGCGCTCGCCCGGCTGCGCCAGGACGGCGCCCGCGGCCGCATCGTGCACCTGCCCGGACCGGACGACGCTCCGGCGCTCGATCGGCTCTCGGCCGCGATCGACGACCTGCGCGCCTTCCGGCGGCTCCACCGGAGCCGGATCGGCCTCGTGGGCGCTCCGTCCGACTGGCTCGTGGCGAGCGTCCCCGCCGCCGAGGCGGTGCGGCGCACGTGGGGTCCCGAGACGGTGGCGGTCGATCTCGCCGGCGTCCTCGAGGCGGCGGGCGCGGCCGCGGGCGCGCGGGCGACGACGCTCGCCGCATCGTTCGGCACCGGGGCGACGGCGACGCGCGAGCCCGACGACGACGCCGTGGGCCGGGCGGCGGGTGTCTTCGGGGCGCTCGAGGACCTCGCGGCCGGCCAGCGCCTCGACGCGGTCGCCGTCCGCTGCTTCGACCTCGTGACGCGGCAGGGCACGTCCGGCTGCCTGGCGCTGGCGGAGCTCAACGACCGCGGCACGGTGGCCGCGTGCGAGGGCGACCTCGCGAGCGCCGTCGCGATGCTGTGGGTCCGGGAGCTCCTCGGCACGGCCAGCTGGATGGCCAACCCCGTGCACGCCGACCCCGGCGCCGGCCTCCTCCGGCTCGCCCACTGCACCATCCCGCGCTCGCTCGTCACGGGCTTCGAGCTGCGTTCCCACTTCGAGTCGGGAAAGGGCGTGGCGCTCGCGGGACGCCTGCCTCCCGGCCCGGTGACGCTCCTCCGCCTCGGGGGCCGGGCCCTCGAGCAGGCCTTCGTCGCCGAGGGGCACGCCGTCCCCGCGACGCCCCGGGAGGACCTCTGCCGGACGCAGGTGGACGTGACGCTCGCGCCGGGCGAGGTGGCCGAGCTCCTGGCGCGCCCGCTCGGCAACCACCTCGTGCTCGTCCCCGGCCTTCGGGCCGCGCGCCTGCGCGACTACCGGGACTGGGCGGTCGCCCCGTAGGCCGCGGGGCTCAGCCCCGCAGGCCCGTCCAGACGAACCAGGCGCCCATGGCGAGAAGGAAGAGGCGCGCGAGGCGGTCGAGCAGCGCGCGGCGCCTCGCGAGCAGGTCGTCGGCGAGGGAGACCCCGAGCAGGGCGGGGGCGGTCCCGAGGCCGAAGGCGACGAGCGCGAGCGCGCCCTCGAGCGGCCCGCCGCGCGAGACGGCCGCGATGAGCGCGGAGTAGAGGAGACCGCACGGCAGGAGCCCCAGCAGGAGGCCGAGGCCGAGGGGGTGGCCGGGGATGCGGCGGCCGAGTGCCATCGAGACGCGGGCGAAGAGCCGGCCGCCCCGGGTGTCGGCGAGCGGGCCGGTGCCGGCCAGGCCGAGGATCGCCTCGAGCACGAGGACCGCTCCCGCCACGACCGAGGCCGCGCGCTGCAGGCCGAGCAGCGAGCCGGCCAGCTCGACGACGCCGCCCACGAAGCCCGCGAGCGCGCCGAGGACCGCGTAGGTCAGGACGCGCCCCGCCGTGTACCACAGCTGCGCGCCGAGCGCCGCCGCCCGGCCGGCGCCCGGGGCGGCGAAGCGGCGCGAGACGAGCAGGACGAACGGCGCGCACATGCCGACGCAGTGGCCGAAGCCGCCGAGGAAGCCGAGGGTCAGGAACCAGAGCAGGTCGGTCGAGGGGGTCGGCACCGGCGGGCCTACGGCCGGCCCGCGGGCGCCGCCAGGTCGAAGGCGAAGCGGGCCGAGCGGGCGCGCCCGGCGAGAGTGAAGTCCAGCCGGCCGAACCAGCGCCGCTTCCCGCTGGGGCACAGCGGCAGCACCGCCTCGGCGTCCTGCCAGCCGTCGCTCGCAGGGACGAGCGCGTGGCGGTGGTCGCCCATCGGCATGGCCATCGTGAACGAGACGACCGCGTCGGCGAGGGCGACCGGAGCGCCGCCGGCTTCCGCCCGGAACCGGAAGCGGTTGCGGGCGAAGGCGAGGAGCGGCCGCGGCCCCGCGGACACCACGATCCGGACGTCTCCCAGGTCGAGGGTCGCGTCTGTCCGGGAGATGTCGGGGACGTCAGCGGCGGGGGAACCGTCCCGGGCCGCCTGGCGCTGGCGGACGGCGAGGGACGCCGCCGCGATCGCCACGACCACGGCCAGCCCGACGACGGTCTCCCCGACCCGCAGCCTTCTCAATGGTAGTGGAGGCTCGACTCGAGGGCCGGGTCCTTGAGGGGCACGGCCGCGTGGCGCCGCAGGTCCCAGCCGAACACCAGCAGGAAGAGCCCCAGGAAGCCGGCGGTCACCAGGAACTCGACCACCGGCACGTGCCCGGCCGCGGCGTGCTCGCCGTGCCCGAGCGCGGGCCCCACCATCAGGTAGAGCTCCCAGAACTGGGCGAAGACGATCAGCAGCGAGATGGGAACCAGCCGGTACGGCTCGCGCTTGGCCTCGCGCGGCAGAAGCAGGAGGAAGGGCAGTACGAACTTCACCGCCGGCAGGATCAGGAGGTACGGGAGCCAGCCGTTGTCCGAGCGCCGGAGGAAGTAGACCGTTTCCTCGGGGAGGTTGGCGTACCAGATGAGCAGGAACTGGCAGAAGTAGATGTAGGCCCAGAACCCGGTGGCGGCGAACACCATCTTGCCCAGGCTGTGCAGGTGGCTCTCGCCGACCCAGCCCTCGAGCCTGCCGCTCATCATCAGGAGCCCGACCGCCACCGCCACGAACGCCGCGCCGGTCTGCACCACGTCCGTGAAGACGAGCACCGCGAACATGGTCGAGAACCAGTGCGCCTCGAGGGAGAGCAGCAGGTAGAAGCTGACGACGCTGAGGGTGAGGGCGAAGACCACGAGGAAGGCGGCCGAGAGGGCGCGGTTCTTCCGGGTGAGGGCCACCCCGCCTTCCGTGTCCTGCCGGCGCGAGGCGCCCGTCATCGCGAGCGCGAACGCCAGCCAGGAGACGAGGCTGAGCGCGGTGAGCGCGTAGAAGAGCGGCAGGTTCAGGAAGGGCGCCTTGTGGGCGAGCAGCGCGTCCTGCGCGACCGCCTCGTGGTGGGACCACTGGTAGAGGGTGTGCGCGCCCAGTCCGACCAGCAGGGTGAGGACCCCGCCCGGGAGGAGCCACGCGGTCATGGCCTCCGGGACGCGGCGCATGGTCACCGACCAGTCCGCGCCGGAGAGGTACAGCATCGACATCCAGGCCACCCCGAAGACACCGAGCCCCAGCGTGAAGAAGGCGCCGATCAGGTAGGAGCTCCAGGCGAGCTCGGCGTGCCCCTGGCCGAAGGCCCAGAGGAGGGCCGCGCCGCCCCCGAGGAAGGCGGCGACCGAGAGGCCGCGCACGAGGGCGGAGAGGTGCAGGCGCTGCGGCACCGGCGGCACGGCGTGGGCGGAGGGTGCGTGTCTCATGGGCGGCCTCCCTTCTGCGGCCGCCGGTGGGGCGGCGGTCCCCGGCGACGCCGCGGCGGCCGGCGGCGGCGGCGGCGGCGCGACCGGCAGCTCGCGCTGCAGCCGGCGGACGTGGTGGACCACGGACCAGATGTCCCGCTCGTCGACCTGTCGCGCGTGGCTGGGCATCGAGCCCTGGCCTCTCGCGGGGCGGTGGTAGAGCTGCCCGTCCGGCCAGTCGCGCACCCTCTGGGTCATCAGGCTGGGCGGCTTCGGGAAGAGCGCCGTCACCGGACCGTCTCCCGCCCCCTGGGCGCCGTGGCAGGCGATGCAGACGTTCTCGTAGACGAACTTGCCGTGGGCCAGCACCTCCGGCGAGGCGGGCAGCGGGTTCACCAGCCGCTGGCCCGCGAGGTCCGCCTCGCCCGGCGCGAAGGGATACGGGCTCTCGTCCGTGGCCACGGTGCCCGGCTGCGGCTCGAGCATGCCGGTGGGCCGGCCGCCGAACAGGTCGCCGCGCTGCGGCTTCTGCCGGGGCTGGTCGCCCATGTCGAGGCGGTTGCCCTCGCGGTGGGGCGTCCGGCCGGCCGGGAGGCCCACGTCACAGGCCGGCAGGACGAGGACGAGCGCCGTGCCGGCCAGGCCGAGCAGCGTTCTACGCATGGGTCTTCCCTCCGGCTTCGACCAGCTCGACGCCGTGGGCGCCGAGAGAGCGCACGAATTCGACGGCTTCCCCGGCGTCCCACTCCGGGTCGGTGGCGGAGATCCACAGCACGAACCGGTCGACGGTGGCGCCGGTCTTCACCAGGAGCGGCGGCGGCTGGGGCACGCTGTCCACCCTGCCGGCCACGATGGCCACGATCGCCGTGCCGATGGCCGCCCAGAAGACCATCGCCTCGAAGGTGATGGGCACGAACGACGGCCACGACGCGTGCGGCTTGCCCCCGAAGTTGAGCGGCCAGTCGTAGACCATCACGTAGTTCTGCAGCGCCTGGGCGAGCAGGATCCCGACGAAGGCGAGCACCGCCGTCACGTAGGGGATCCAGGACGGCTTCTGGCCCATCGCCTCCTCCATCCCGTGGATCGGGAAGGGGGTGAGGAAGTCGAAGTGCTTCCAGCCGGCGTCGCGGGTCTTGGCGGCCGCCGCGAGGGCCTCGGACGGCTCGAGGAAGTAACCGATCACGCCCGAAGTCGAAGACGCGCTCATGGCCGCACCTCCCCGGCGCCGAGGGGCGCCACTTGCCGGCCGGGCGGGGCGCTGCGCGCCACCCTCGGGTCCATCACGCCCTTCACCTCCGAGATGGCGACCACCGGGAGCACCCGCACGAACAGCAGGAACAACGTGAAGAACAGGCCGAACGAGCCGATCAGGATGGCGTAGTCCCAGAAGGTGAAGTGGTACATCCCCCAGGACGACGGCAGGAAGTCGCGGTGCAGGGAGGTGACCACGATCACGTAGCGCTCGAAGTACATGCCCACGTTCACCAGCACCGAGACCACGAACAGCACCACCGGGTGGCGGCGCAGGCTCTTCCACCAGAAGAGCTGGGGCACGAAGACGTTGCAGGTGAACATGATCGCGTAGGCCCAGCCGTACGGGCCGAAGGCCCGGTTCTTGAAGACGAAGCCCTCCCACTCGCTCCCCGAGTACCAGGCCATGAAGAACTCGGTGCTGTAGGCGAAGCCCACCAGCATGCCGGTGAGCAGCAGCACCTTGGCCATCGCTTCCATGTGGTTGAGCGTGATGTAGTGCTTGAGGTTGAAGACCCCGCGCATGATGCTCATCAGGGTGATCACCATGGCGAAGCCCGAGAAGATGGCCCCGATCACGAAGTAGGGCGGGAAGATCGTGGCGTGCCAGCCCGGCATCACCGAGGTCGCGAAGTCGAAGGAGACGATGGTGTGCACGGAGAAGACGAGCGGCGTCGCGAAGGCGGCCAGGATCATGTAGGCCGACTCGTAGTGCCGCCACGCCCGGTGCGACCCCGTCCAGCCGAAGGAGAGAGCGTTGTAGAGGTGGCGCCGCCAGGGGTGGGTGGCGCGGTCGCGGACCGTGGCCAGGTCGGGCAGGAGCCCCATGTACCAGAAGGTGAGCGAGACGAGGCCGTAGGTGGAGATGGCGAAGATGTCCCACGCCAGCGGCGAGTTGAAGTTCACCCACAGCGGGCCGCGGGCGTTCGGGTAGGGGACGAGCCAGTAGGCGAACCAGGGGCGGCCGAGGTGGATGATCGGGAAGATGCCCGCGCAGGCCACCGCGAAGAGCGTCATGGCCTCCGCCGCGCGGTTGATCCCGGTGCGCCACTGCTGGCGGAACAGGTACAGCACGGCCGAGATGAGGGTGCCGGCGTGGCCGATGCCGATCCAGAAGACGAAGTTGATGATGAACGAGCCCCAGCCCACCGGCTGGTTGACGCCGGCGATGCCCATGCCCGAGTAGAAGAGGCTGGCGAGGGCGAAGCCGAGCACCCCGACCATCGAGAGCGACACGGCGAAGGCGATCCACCACCGGCGGGTGGGGAACTGCTCGGTGTGGAGGCAGATGTCCTGATCGACGTCCGTCCACTTCTTGGCGCCGGTGACCAGGGGCTCGGGCACCTCGACGTCGCCGCCCAGCGGGCCGGCGCCGGCGAGGACGATCGGCCGTCCGGTGAGCTGGCGGTCGTCCAGGACGGTCGCGTAGGGGCTCGTCTCAGGCCTTGTCATTGCGCACCTTCGTCAGGTAGGAGATGGCGGGCTTCACGCCCAGGGCCTCGAGGAGACGCATCGCGCGCGGGCTCGCCGGCGAGCGCGCGCACCCGCGACTCGGGGTTGTTGACGTCGCCGAAGACGATGGCGCCCGTGGGGCAGGACTCCATGCAGGCCGGCACCACCTCGCCGTCGGCGAAGCGGTCCCTGGTGCGACCCTCCCGGGTCGCCCGGGCCCTCGCGTCGCGGACCCGCTGCACGCAGAAGGAGCACTTCTCCATCACCCCGCGGCTGCGCACGGTGACCTCGGGGTTGTTCTTCATCTGCATGCGGCCGCGGGTGTTGAGGTCGGCGTGGCGCACGGAGCGCGGCTGCAGCCAGGTGAACAGCGCGCTCGTCTGGCGCACCGAGTAGTCCCAGTAGTTGAAGCGCCGCACCTTGAACGGGCAGTTGTTGGCGCAGTACCGCGTGCCGACGCAGCGGTTGTAGATCTGCTGGTTGAGGCCGTCCTCGCTGCGAAGGGTGGCCACGAACGGGCAGACGGTCTCGCACGGCGCGTTCTCGCAGTGCTGGCAGAGCATCGGCTCGAAGAGCGTCGCCGGCTCCTCGACCACGTCGAGCGGGCCGTCCCACACCTCGGCGCCCCGGCGGCCCTCCTTCTTCGGCGCGTCGTAGTAGCGGTCGATCCGCATCCAGGACATCTCGCGGCCGTCGAGGATGCCCTGGCGCCCGACCACCGGGACGTTGTTCTCGGCCTGGCAGGCGATCACGCACTTGCCGCAGCCGTTGCACTTGCTGAGGTCGATGCTCATCGACCACCTGGCCTTCTTGGACTCGTGCGCGGGCCAGGCCGAGGGGCCGCCCGGCGGCTGCTCCGTGCCGGCCTTCGGGTCGTCCTCGAAGGCGGTGAGCGTCGTGGCGGGAACGAGCGGCCGGCGGTCGCGGTCGATGACGTCGGAGCCCTGGGCGAAGGCCAGCGCCTCGTTACCGCCGACGCGTCGCAGCGTGACCGGCAGGCCCGCCGCGATGACGCGGTCGCCCTCGAGCTTGCGCAAGGGGTAGGCGTCCGGGCCGACGTCGTCGCCGATGACGCCGCAGGCCCTGCGGCCCGAGCCCGAGCGGGAGCGCCACCTGGTCGTGGTGCATGCCGGCGTGACGGTAGGCGGGAGCCACGACCTTCCCGTGCCCGGCGTCGACCTCGACGAGGTCGCCGCTCGCGAGGCCCATCTCGTCGAAGCGGCGGGGGGCGATCGAGACGGCGCCGCCCCACGTGATGCGGGTGACGGGGTCCGGGAGCTCGAGCAGCCAGCCGTTGTTGGCGGCCCGCCCGTCGCCGGTGGCGAGGTGCGGGTAGAGCTGGAGCTCGAGGCCCGTGGGCGGCGGGGGCAGCCCCCCGAGGAGGGCGGCCGTGCCGGGGGCAAGCACCCGGGCCGCCGGGGCCGCGGGCGCCGCCGGGGCTGCTCCCTGCCACTGGCCCGCCCGCAGCACCTCGTTCCACTTCTCCTCGAACGCCGCGGTGCCCGGAAGGGCGCCGAGTCGCGCGGCCCACTGCCCGCGCACGTAGTGCCACGCGGGGCTCGGGTTCGGGACCGGCGTCCCCGGGGCCGCGCCGGGCTTCGGGGCCGTCGCGGCGGCGGCGGAGGCGAGGGCCCCCGTGGCGCCCGCGGCGGCGCCCCACGCCACGAGCACGTCGACGAGGCCGCGCGTGTCGTAGAGCGGCTGGATGCTCGGCTGCTGCACGGCGTAGACGCCGCGGGGCAGCGCGGCGTCGCCCCAGCACTCGAAGGCGTGGCTGGCCGGGGCGAGGAGGTCGGCGAGCCGGCTCGTCTCGTCGAGCCGGTCGTTCATCGAGACGACGAAGGGGACCTTGGCGAGCGCCTCGGCGAAGCCGAGCGAGCCCGGCGCGTCGTAGACGGGGTTCGCGCCGGCCACGACGAGCGTCTGGACCCTGCCCGCGCTCATGTCCGCGACGAGCGACTGCAGCGCCGCCGCGCCGCCGTCGGCGGGCTCGGCGCCGGCCCCGTCCTCGAGCAGGCCCGCCGCGAACGCGTCGAGGCTCAGGTTGAGGAGCAGGACGGCCGTCTCGAGCGCGAGGCCGGAGGCCGACTCGCTGGCCGAGCCTCCCGCCACCACCACGGCCCGGCCGCGGGCGGCGACGAGCTCGTTCGCCAGGGCGGTGAGCGCGTCGGGCTTCACTCCCGTGAGACCGGCCACGGCCGCGACCGTGAAGGGCGCGAGCGACTGCGCCACCGCGGCGTCGGTGGCGAGCGGCCCGACCTGGCGGGCCACGACGAGCTCGTGCAGCAGCGCCGAGGCCACGGCGGCGAGCTGCGAGTCGCGCACGCGCAGCCGCCGGTCGGCGTTCGCCCCGGTGAGGGTCAGGCGGCCCTCGAGCTGGACGAAGCGGCTCATGCCGGCGCCGTCTCTGCCTTCGGGCGCGCGGCGCTTCGCGAAGTCGGCCTCGAGGCCGTCCGCGGGCCGGTCGAGGAACTCCGCGCCGAAGCCGACCACGAGGTCCGCCTTGTCGAGCCGCGGCCGCGGCAGCCGGCCGCCGCCGAGGGCGGCCTTCGACACCCGGGCCGCGGCGGAGGACTCGATCGGCGCGTACGCCACGTGCCGCAGGCCCGTCTGCGCCGCGATCTCCGCGACCGCCGCCTGCAGCGACGGGCTCGTCACCGGCCCGGTCAGCAGGACGACCCGGTCGCGCTCGGCCCCGAGCCGCGCGACCACCTCGGCCCCGACCGCCGACCACGAGCTCGCCACGACGGCGCCCTTCCCGCGGCGCACGGACAGCGGCCCCTGCGCCCGGTCCGGGTCGTAGAGGTCCATGAGCGCCGCGTGGTGGCGCACGCTCGTGCCCCGTCCGCTCGCGTCCTTCGGGTTCGGGGTGACCAGGATCGGCCGGCCCTCGCGCGTGCGGACGAGCACCGGCGATCCGTCCAGCACCGTGGCGAAGAAGCGGGCCCGGCCGAGCCCGTCCACGAGGCTCTCGGGCATGTCGTGGAAGGGGACCGTCGCCTCCTGGGGCGGCTGGCAGCCGGCGCTGGCGAGGGCGCTGGCCGCGGCCATCGTGCCGCTCACCCGCAGGAACTCGCGCCGGGAGTGCCCGCCGCGGTCGGGATGCGTGCCGTTCTCGTTGGGTTCCATCGTCCTCTCCCTAGCGGTGGCACACGATGCAGTCGACGGACGCCGCCATCTCCGGCTTGCGGTGGCAGTCGACGCACCAGCCCATGTTGAAGCGCGTCTCGACGCGCACGATGTCCCTCTTCTCCACCTCGCCGTGGCAGTCCTTGCAGGCGAGCTTCGGCTTGCCCTGGGCGTCCTTCGCGTTGAGGTGGGCGGAGTGGTCGTAGTAGACGAAGTCGGGCATGTCGTGGACCTTGACCCAGGGGATCGGCTCCCCGCGGTCCCAGTACTCCTTCACCTTCAGGACCCACTCCTTGCCGAGGCCCACCGTGGAGTGGCAGTTCATGCACACCGCGGTCGACGGCACCGTCGAGTGGCGGCCCTTGTAGGGCATGGTGTGGCAGTACAGGCAGGGGATGTCGTAGCCCCCGACGTTCGTGCGCTCGCCCTTCGCGCTCACCTGCCAGACGGCGGGGCCGGCCATGCGCGAGTGGCGGAACTGGATGGGCTGGCGCGGCTCGTACCCCTGGCGCGCGTAGCTCAGCGCCCAGGCCAGCCAGCCGGTGGCGGCCACGGCCGCCACCGCGATGAGGATGCCGACGGGCTTCGAGGGTCGGCGCATTTCAGGGCTTCTCCTTGTCTGGACCGCCCGGGGCGGGCGCGGGCGTCTCGTCGTCGAACAGGATGCGGACGGCGGGTGTCTCGAGGTCGTCGAACTGCCCCGACCGCGCCGCCCACACGAAGAGGGCGAGGGCGATCCCCGCGAAGAGGAGGGCGAAGGGCAGGAGCACGAGGATCAGCTCCATCGCGCTCCTCTCTTCTGAGGGGGGCTGCGCCGCCCCCCTCAGACTCCCCGCTCGCTGCGGCGGAGTGAATCCGCCTCCGCTCGCCGCCCGTCGCGAACGTGCGGGAGAAGGCCGAGGACAGGGTGACGGTGAGCGAGGAGGCCGGCATCAGGACGGCGGCGAGCAGCGGAGACACGAGGCCGAGCACGGCCAGGGTGGCGCCCGCCGCGTTGTAGGCGAGCGAGAGGGCGAGGTTCCTCGCGATGACGCGGAAGACCGAGCGCGCGCCCTCGAGCAGGTCGAGCACCGGCGCCGTGCCCTCGCGGGTCAGGACGACGTCGGCGGCGACGATCGAGGCGCCGGTGCCGCCGTGGACGGCGACGCCCACGTCGGCGAGGGCGAGGGCGGCGGCGTCGTTGACTCCGTCGCCCACCATGACGACCGAGCCGGTCCGGCCTCTCTGCGCGGTGAGCGCGGCCACGAAGTCGCGCTTGGCCTCCGGCGTCAGGCCGCCCCGGGCGTCCTCCGCGGGGATGCCGAGCTGCGACGCCACGCGCGCCACCACGTCCGGGTGGTCGCCGGAGAGGACGAGGACGCGGAGGCCCTTCGCGCGCAGCGCGTCGACCGTGGCGCGGGCGTCCTTCCGCACGGCGTCGCCGAGACCGGCGACCCCTTCCGCCCGCCCGTCGACGGCCACGAACACGGGGCTCAGCCCCTCGGCGAGGAGCGAGGCCGCGCGCGCCTCGAGATCGGCGGGCAGCGCGGCCCCGGCGGACAGGAGGTGGGAGCGGTTCCCCACGAGCACGGCCCGACCGTCGACGACGCCGCCGATGCCCTGGCCCGCCACCTCGCGGACGTCGCGCACCACGCGCAGGGCCCGCACCGGCCGCCGGGACGCCCCGAAGGCCGCCGCCACCGCGTGCGCCGACTCCTCCTCGAGCGCCCGCGCGAGGTCCAGGCTCGCCTCGCTCCCCTCCCACCGCGCGAGCGCCGCGCGCCCCTCCGTGAGCGTGCCGGTCTTGTCGAGGAGCACGTGGGAGACACGGCGGAGCTTCTGGAGGGCGTCGGGGTTCTTCACGTAGATCCCGGCCCGGGCCGCGCGCGTGAGGGCCACCGACAGGGCGAGCGGCACCGAGAGGGCAATGCCGCACGGGCAGGCCACCACCAGCAGCGCCACCACCCGCTCGAGGGCCACCGCCGCGCCGTGGGGGGCCCACACGAGGCCGGTGAGCGCGGAGACGGCGAGGACGCCCCAGACGAACCACCGGGCCAGGCGGTCGCTCAGCTCCAGGACCTTCGGCCGGCGGGCGAGCGCCTCCTCGACGATCGCGAAGAGCTTCCCGACCCGCGTCTTCTCCCCCGCGGCCTCGACCCGCACGACGATCCGGGCGCCGAGGTTCGTCGCGCCCGCGCTCACCGCGTCGCCCTCGGCCACCGGGCAGGGGACCGACTCGCCGGTCAGGATCGCGTTGTCGAGCGAGGAGCGGCCGGCCAGGACGACGCCGTCGACCGGCACCAGCTCGCCCGAGCGCACCTCCACGCGGTCGCCCGGGGCGAGGCGGTGGACGTCGATCTCGACGGCGGGAGAGTCGAGGCTCTCGCCGGTCAGGCGGCGGGCGAACTCCACGAAGGCCACGCCGCGCAGGCTGTCGGCGCGCTCGAGGGCCGCCCGCTGGGCGCTGCGCTGCACCTGCCGCGCGCCGAGCAGCGCCGCCACCAGCATGGACAGCGAGTCGAACCAGATGGGCCCGCTCCCGCGCACCGTGTTCCAGGCGGAGGCGGCGAAGGCCACGCCGAGCGCCAGGGCGACCGGGAGGTCCATGTGCACGACGCGCGAGCGCAGTCCCGCCCCGGCGGCCTGGAAGAACGGCCGGGCCGAGAAGAGCATCACGGGCAGCGAGACGCCGAGCGAGACCCAGCGGAAGTACGTCTCGAAGGGGGAGGCCATGCCGGAGTACTCGCCGGCGTAGAGGGCGCCGTGCAGGAACATCAGGTTCATGGCGCAGGCCACGGCGACGCCGAGCTTCACGAGCGCCGAGCGGTCCTCGCGCCGGCGGGCCTCCTGCAGGCGGCCCGCGCGGTGCAGGTGCGGCGCGTAGCCCAGCCGGTCGAGCGCCTGCCCGATCCGCGACAGCGCCACCCGCGCCGGGTCCCACACCACCTCGGCCACCGCGCTGCCGAGGTTCAGGCGCACGGAGTCGACGCCCGGAACCGCCTCGGGCAGCTTCTCGACCAGCCACACGCAGGCCGCGCAGTGCACGCCCTCGAGGTAGAGGCGGGTGCGGCAACGCCCCTGCGCCATCGGGTCGGTGAGCTCCGCCAGCAGCCGCGGGTCGTCGAGCTCGCCGAAGTCCCGCCCGCTGACCCGCGCGGGCTCGAGCGGGGCGCCGTGCTGCCCGGCGAAGCGGTAGAACTTCCCGTAGCCCCACTCCTGGATGAGGCCGTACACCTGCTCGCAGCCGCCGCAGCAGAACTCCGGGCCCTCGTCGCGCCGGCGCGACGAGGGAACGCCGAGGCCGCAGTGCGCGCAGCCGGTCGCTGCCCGCGGCGTCGCGGCCGGGGCGGGCCGGCTCACCGGATCTCCCCCGCCGCCGGGTCGGGCGCCACCTCGACGCGGGCGGCGTGGACGAACCGCAGCCCCTCCTGCTTCGCGTCGATCCGGAGCTCCCACGCGCCCGGCTGGTCGAGGACCACGAGGGCGCGGTAGCGGCCGGGCTCCTGCGGCAGGCCCACGAGCGGCGCCGACTGGCTCCGGCGCTGGTCGGACGGCCGCACCACGAGCAGGCGGCCCGCGAGGCCGGCGACGCCCTTGCCCTCCCGGTCGACCACCCGCACGTCGACGGGCCGGGGCGTGCCCGCCACGTGGGGGACGCCCTTCGGGATCTCGTAGCGGACGCTCCAGCCGAGCTGGCGGCTCGCCTCCGCGGCCGCCTCGTCCGCGTCCCACCGCTCGGCGGTCTCGTAGTAGCGCGGGATCGGCCGCGGGGCGGAAGGGCGCGTCGCGACGTAGATGAGGACCGCGTAGGCGGCGATCGCCATCGCCAGCAGGCCGCTGAGGTAGAGCGGCCAGCGGTTCCTGGCCACGAGGAGGAGGAGCCTGCGCATCACTCGCCCTCCCGGAACGGGCCGAGGAGGAGGAACTCGACCTCCTTGCGGAAGCCGCGGTCGGACGTGACGAGGTAGCGGACCTTCGCCTGCCCGTTCGCGAACACGCGCGCCGGCGTCGTGATCACCGCGCTCGTGGTGCCGAGCCGCGCCGGCTCGACGCGCAGCGGGGCGTCGCTGAGCACCAGCTTCGCCTCGGGCGGCGAAAGGACCGCGATCGTGAAGCTCTGCGGCCCGGCGGCCTGGTTGGTGATGCGGATGCGCAGCTGGTTCGCGACCTCGCCCTGCGGCAGCAGGCGGTAGGGCTCGCGGCCGCCCCGCAGGATCTCGACGAGCGCGTCCTCGCGCGTGATCGCGAGCCCGGCGAGGGTGCCCCAGGCGAGGGCCAGGAGGGCGAGGTAGACCAGCACCCGGGGCCGCCAGAAGCGCCGGGCGCCCCCGGCGAGCTCGCGCTCGGACGTGCTGCGGATGAGGCCGGGGGGGCGGCCGGTCCGGGCCATCACCATGTCGCAGGCGTCGATGCACTGGGCGCAGCCGATGCACTCGAGCTGCAGGCCGCGGCGGATGTCGACGCCGGTCGGGCACGTGGTCACGCACAGCCGGCACTCGACGCAGTCCCCGTGCTCCCCGCCCGCGTCGTGGCGCCGCTTCTGAGTGGCCCGCGGCTCGCCCCGCTTCTCGTCGTAGGCCACGAGGATCGTGTCCGGGTCGGCCATCACGTTCTGCAGCCGGCCGTAGGGGCAGGCCAGCGTGCACATCTGGTCGCGGAACCAGCCGAAGTCGAACAGGATCGCGGCGGCGACGAACGCGATCACGAAGAGCGTGCCGGTGTGCTGGAGCGGCCGGGACAGCACCTCGTGGACGAGCCGGTCCCAGCCGACAAAGTACGCGACGAACCCGGACGACATGAGAAGCGCGACGGCGGCGAAAGCGCCCCACTTTGCGGCCTTGACGGCGATCTTGCGCGGCCCCCACGGCGCGAGGTTCAGGCGGACCTGCTGCGCCGGCCGGCCTTCGAGGGACATCTCGATCGGGCGGAAGACGAACTCCATGTAGACGGTCTGCGGGCAGGCGTAGCCGCACCACAGCCGGCCGAAGGTCGACCCCACGAAGAACACGGTGAGGATGACCGCGACCCCGAGCGCCGCCAGGAGCAGGTTGTCGGTCGGGTGGAAGGTCGATCCGAGGACGTGGAACTGGCGGGTGGCGATGTCGAGGTGCACGGCCGGGTGGCCGCCGACCGGGACGAGGGGCAGCGCGAAGAACACAGCCACGAGCGCCCACGCGAGGACGAGCCGCTGTCTCCAGGTGCGCCCGCGGTGCAGCTGCGGGTGCATGAAGCGGCGCCGGCCGTCCGGCCCCATGCTGTAGAGGAGGTCCTCCTCCGGCGCCACCTCGAAGACACGCTCCCGGGTTTCCGGGGGCTCTTCCGAGACCCGCCAGTCCGCCGGGTTCGTGGGTGTCGTCAAGCTAGCTCCGGGGCAAGGGCTCGGGCGCGACCGGGTCGCCCTCGGGGGCCTTGGGGCTCGGAGGGTTCGAGCCCTGGAGGCTGCGCACGTAGGACACGAGAGCGGACAGCTCCTCGGGCGGGACGGCGCGGCCCCACGGCGGCATGCCCTTCGCCGGCCAGCCCTTCGCCACCGACTGGAAGACCTGCTCGACCTGCCCGCCGTGGATCCAGTGGTCGTCGGTCAGGTTCGGCCCGATGAGCCCCTGGGCCCGCTCGCCGTGGCACGGGGCGCAGGACTTCGCGAATCGCGCCGCGCCCTGCTCGAGGACCTGGGGGTCCACGGCCCCGGCCAGCAGCTGCGCGGGGGTCGGGGGCACGAGCGGGTTGGCGTCGAAGTGGGCCTGGATGGCGGCGACGTCCTTCTCCGCCGCGCTGCGGTACTCGGCCTCCATCGAGCCCTCCCCGAAGCTCAGCGCGTAGAACGCGATGTAGAGGGCGGCGAAGAGGAGCGATCCCCACCAGATGGCCATGAGCCACCCGGGGAGCGGGTTGTCGTACTCCTGGATGCCGTCGAGCTCGTGCAGGACCTTGTCTTCTTCGTCGGCTGCCATCTCTCGTTCCTCTTCAGGACTCCCGCGGCCCCGCGGGGTCCGCTTCGCCGTCGAGCGGCAGGCGGGCCCGCTCGTCCATGGCCTCGGGCCGGGCCCGCCAGGTGGCGAGGGCGATCGCCAGCCACAGCCCGAGGAAGAACAGCATCGAGGCGATCGCCCAGCCCGGGGCGCCGGTCCCGCCGGCCAGCTCCTGCAGCACGGGCCTACTGCGATCCCGCCGTCGCGGGAGCCGGGGCCGCCACCGTCGCGGCGGGGACGAGGTCGAGCGCCTGCGGCGCCGGCCGCTTCCAGCGGATGTCGGTGCCGAGGCGCTGCAGGTACGCCGTCAGCGCCACGATTTCCTTGTCGGCGAGCCCGCGCGGGCCCTGCTGGGCCTCGACCTCGGCCGAGATCGCCTGCGCCTGGGCCTCGATCGAGGCCCGCGCCGCCTCGATGTCGCCGTCGGTGTAGGGCACGCCGACCGTGCGCATCGCGCGCATCTTGGCCTCGACCCGGCTCGCGTCGGTCGGCCACGTCAGAAGGTGGCCGTAGCGCGGCATGACCGACCCCGGCGTCGTCGAGGCGGGCTCGCGCATGTGCCGCACGTGCCACAGCGAGGGGTACTTGCCGCCCACCCGGTGCAGGTCGGGCCCGGTGCGCTTCGAGCCCCACTGGAACGGGTGGTCGTAGACGAACTCGCCGGCCTTCGAGTACTCCCCGTAGCGCTCGGTTTCGTGCCGGAACGGCCGCACCATCTGCGAGTGGCAGTTGTAGCAGCCCTCGCGGAGGTAGACGTCGCGGCCGAGCAGCTCCAGCGGCGTGTAGGGGCGCACGCCGGCGATCGTCTTCACGTTGCTCGGGTCGAGGAACATCGGCAGGGACAGGACCAGCGAGCCCACCGACAGCGACAGCGCCGTCAGCACGGTCATCACCACGACGTTCCCCTCGATCCAGCGGTGGAAGCCGTGGCGCAGCGTGTGCTGCACGCGGTAGAAGGCGTGGTCGTAGGTGTTGGGCGCGGTGGTGGCGCCGGGCGCGGCGACGTCCGCGACGAGCCTCGGCGCGTGCACCTCGGCCTCCTCGCGGAAGCCCGCGGGGGCGCTGCGGATGGTGCGCCAGACGTTGTAGACGAGCAGGGGCAGGCCGAGGAAGAAGAGCGTCCCGCCCACGAGCCGCACCCAGTAGAGCGGCACGATGCGGATGACCGTCTCGATGAACTCCGGGTAGCCGAGCCGGCCGTCGGCCTCGAAGCTGCGCCACATCGCCCACTGGGTGATCCCGGCCACCCACATCGAGACCTGGTAGAGGATGAGGCCCACCGTGCCGATCCAGAAGTGCGCCTCGGCGAGCTTGGTGCTGTGGAGCCTCGTCTTCCACAGGCGCGGGACCACCCAGTAGAGGATCCCGAAGGAGAGGAAGGCGTTCCAGCCGAGCGTCCCCGCGTGCACGTGGCCGATCGTCCAGTCGGTGTAGTGCGAGACGGCGTTGACCGACTTGATCGACATCATCGGACCTTCGAACGTCGACATGCCGTAGTAGGTGACCGCCACCACGAGGAACTTCAGGACCGGCTCGTCGCGCAGCCTGTGCCACGCGCCGCGCAGCGTGAGCAGCCCGTTCACCATGCCGCCCCAGGAGGGCATCCACAGGATCAGGGAGAAGACCATGCCGAGCGTCGAGGCCCACTCGGGGAGCGCGGTGTAGTGCAGGTGGTGCGGGCCCGCCCAGATGTAGACGAACACCAGCGACCAGAAGTGCATGATCGACAGCTTGTAGCTGAAGACCGGCCGCTCGGCGGCCTTGGGCAGGTAGTAGTACATGAGGCCGAGGTACGGGGTGGTCAGGAAGAAGGCCACCGCGTTGTGGCCGTACCACCACTGCATGAGGGCGTCCTTCACCCCGGCGTAGGCCGAGTAGCTGCCGAGCAGCGAGTAGGGGATGGCCATGCTGTTGCCGATGTGCAGGATGGCCACGGCGACGATCGTCGCGATGTAGAACCAGATGGCGACGTAGAGGTGCTTCTCGCGCCGGATGGCGATGGTGCCGAAGAAGTTGACCGCGAAGACGACCCACAGCGCGGTGATCACGATGTCGAGCACCCAGGGCAGCTCCGCGTACTCCTTGCCCTGGGTGACCCCGAAGACGAGGGACAGCGCGGCGCCCACGATCAGCAGCTGCCAGCCCCAGAAGTGGATCTTCGACAGCGCGCCGCTCCACAGGCGCGTCTTCAGCAGGCGCTGCATCGAGTGGTAGACCCCGCCGAAGATCATGTTCCCGACGAACGCGAAGATCGCGGCGTTCGTGTGCAGCGGGCGCAGCCGGCCGAAGGTCAGGTAGGGGGCCAGGTTGAGCCCGGGCATGAACAGCATGGCCGCCACCAGGACGCCGACGAGCATGGCGACCACCGCCCAGAGGATGGCGGCGAGGAAGAAGAGGCGGGGGGTCTGGTCGTCGTACCTGACGGTGTCGCTCATCGGGCTTTCATCCTGTCTTGGGTGCTGGAGGGCGGTCGTCTCACGACGTTTCTCCCGGCTCAGGCTCGGGCGCCGGTCGCCCCGGCGCCGCTCGAGAGCCGACGCCGCTGGAGGTGGGCCTGGAGCAGCAGGAACGAGATCGTCGCCACCACGCCGGCGAGCATCACGTAGAGCTCGATGCCGGCCCCCCGGGAGCCCGGGGTCGAGAGCAGCAGGGCGACCACGACGGGCGCGACGAACTGGTTGGCGAAGAGCCCGGCGAAGACGAGCCGGTTGCCCCATCCGCCGGAGAGGAAGCGCCACAGGAAGAGGCGCGGGTTGGAGACGATGGCGGACGCCGCGTAGAGCGCCATGAACCCCATCTCGAGGGGCGAGATCCCGATCCGCGGGTCGGCGTGGACGCTCAGGTAGGTGGGGTTGTGGAGGACGTAGCCGAGCAGGCTCACCGCCCCGGGAACGAGCGCGAGGTGGATCAGGATGTCGTCCACGATGAAGGCGGACTCCGGCGTGTCTCTCAGCTCGACCACCAGGTCGTGGAGGCAGAACAGGACGAGGCCGGCCGAGGTCATGGCCGAGGTCAGCACGATCCCCGAGAAGCTCGCCTGCAGCTGGGGCGGCATCACCGCGAGGAGCGCGATCGACGCCACGTTGCCGCCCAGGACGAGGCCGGTCAGGGCGAGGCTCTGCGTCACCGGCCAGCTCTCGAAGTGCAGGCGGGCCTGCCGCACGCCGACCATGACGAGGAGGGAGAAGGCGGTGAACGGCGACATGACCGGCGCCGTCTCCGTGTAGGCGATGGGGTGCCCGGCGAACCACCCCAGCATGACGAGGAGGCTCGCGACGGCGAGCACCGCGTCGATGGCCGTGGCCAACCGGCGCGGCGAGGCGCCGAGGGGTGCGATTGCGCTGGCGGGGTCACCTTGTGTCACGGGCGGAGCTCCTCTGATCCGCCAGATGATCCACTGCGACCGTTTCCCGCGAACATGAGCCGTTTGGCTCACCGCCCGCGCCACCCCTCAGGACATCAGGGCCAGGCTCACCGCCATCACCGCCATCCCGGAGATGAGCCCGTACACGGCCACATGGTGCTCGCCGTACTCGCGGGCGGTCGGCAGGAGCTCGTCGAAGGAGATGAAGACCATGACGCCGGCGACGGCGGCGAAGAGGACGCCCCGCAAGGTGGCGCCCGCGAGCCCCCCGAGCAGCCACCAGGCGACGAGGGCGCCCAGGGGCTCGGAGAGACCGGAGAGGAACGACCAGCAGAAGGCCCGCGCGCGGCTGCCCGTCGCGTAGAAGACCGGGACCGCCACCGCGATCCCCTCCGGGATGTTGTGGATGGCGACCGCGGCGGCGATGCTCGCCCCCACCCTCGGGTTGTCGAGCGCGGCCACGAAGGTGGCGATGCCCTCCGGGAAGTTGTGGAGCGCGATGGCGGCCGCGGAGAGCATCCCCATCCTCATGAGGTGCGCGTCGGGCCGGCGGTGCATCTCCTCCACTCGGTGCACCTCGTGCGGGTTCTCCGCGGCCGGGACCAGGCGGTCGATGAGGGCAGTGAGGCCGATCCCGCCGAAGAAGGCGAGGACGGCGGCCCAGGCCCCGGGGCGCGTCCCGAGCTCGGCGGCGAGGCTCGCCCGCGCGTCGGCCAGGATCTCGACGAACGACACGTAGACCATGACCCCGGCCGAGAAGCCGAGGGCGGCGGAGAGGAAGCGGGTGTTCGTGGTCCGGGCGAGAAGCGCGAGGGCGCTGCCGATGCCGGTCGCGAGGCCGGCGAGGAGCGTCAGGGCAAAGGCGATCGCGACCGGGGACCACTCCATGAACGCGCTGATTCTAACTGCGTGAGAGGCGACACGCTCCCTGGCCCACCAGGGTGGTGTAGGGTGTGGTTCATGAGGTCTTTCGCAGCGCACTCTTGCCGGCTCGCCGCCGTGGCGCTGACGGCGGTGGCCCTGGTGTCGTGCGGGGGCGGGGGCGGGGGGAATAGCGACACGCCCACCGTTCCCGTCCTGCCGGCGCCCACTCCCGTGGCCGTCCCGACACCGGCGCTCCCGCTCTCGGCGAGCTGCGAGCGGCTGCCGCCCGGGGTCGCCGATGCCCCCTGCCGCGGCGGGAGCGAGAGCTTTCTGGCCGAGGTCATCGACGCGGTCCAGACCGTCAAGGGCGAGCACCCTGAGTACTTCCGCGGAGAGGCGGTGCTCAACATCCCCGGCTACTACGTCGGGCTGATCCGGGCCCTCGATCGAGAGGGTCTGTGCGCCCACTACGACGGCGAGGAGCTCGCCGTCACGAACTCGAGCGCCTTCAGCGATCAGTACAAAGTACTGACGTCGTGGCGGGAGGTGCGCCACTACTACCTGGTCACCTGCACCCCCGCGGTGCTTCCCCTCGCCCGCCGCAGCCCGGCGCCCTCACCTTCCGGGTGCTCCCTGCCGCCCAGCGTTGAGGTCGCCTGCGATCGGATCGCACCGCAGTTCTACGACGACGTCGAGGCGGCCGTCGACCAGGTGCTGAAGCAGAAGCCGGAACTCTTCGACTTCGGCCAGACGGCCGCGGGTACCGACTGGCCGGTGGTGAAGGACATGACCGCGTACCACCAGGCCGTCGTGAACGCGCTCGCGCCGAAGGGCTACTGCGGGCTGTTCGACGGGGAGGAGATCCAGCTCAAGCGCTCGAACGAGGCGAGCGAGCACTACGACGTCAACTACGCCGACCGGTACGTCCGGCGCGGGTCCGGCATCTACCGCACGAGCTGCTACCCGGCCGCGTTCTGACGCCGGCCCCGCGCGGCGTCCATCAGGGTTGGATCGAGCGCAGCGCTCGCAGCGCCGCCGCCGCCATCTCGTCCTGGAAGGCGGCGAGCTCCTCGGGACCGCGCGGCGTCTTCAGAAAGGCGGCCGTGCGGGCGAACACCTCGTCCTCGGCGGACAGCAGGCGCGGCAGGAAGCCCGTGCCCTCCCGGTTGTCGAGCCGGCGCGCGTTGAGGTACTCCTCGCGCTCGGCCTCCGGGAAGGGGCGCGCGATCTTCTTGACTCGCAGGGTCTGCGCCCACAGCGGCGCCTCCTCGCCCTTCCAGAGGGGCTCGGGGCTCCGGCCGGCCTCGACCCACAGCGGAAGGGCCACGGCCGCGATCGGCTCGCCGGGCAGCACCCACAGGGTCGCGCGGGAGCGCGGGTCGCCTGGCTTGCGGCCGACAATCACGACGGCGGCCGAGGTGTAGGACTTGTTGATGGAGTCCCGCGTGAAGACCCACCGGTCGCGGTCGCCCGGCAAGGCGGCGAAGTCGCCGAGGGTGGGCTGCGGCACGAGCGCATTGCCGGTGTCCCGGGCCAGGCGACGCAAGATGTCGCGCGCCGAGACCGGCACCGGGCCCGCCTTCAGGAGCTCGGTCGCGCGGTCGAAGCGCACGTAGCCGGAGCCCTTCGCCTCCTTGCCGGTGCGGGAGTAGTTCGTGTTGACGAGGTACCCCTCGGGCGCGGCCGCGGCATCGAGCCGCTCGTAGCCGTGGTTGTGGACCTCGAAGATGACCGCGGCCCCCTCGGCGTCGATCACGCCGAAGTTCGTGCGGGCCCCGAGGTTCCGGCCCAGGTTGGCCTTCAGGTAGGCCTCGAAGTCGGCGGCGGTCCGGCAGGTGCGGAGCGCGTCCGCCATGAGGATCCCCTCGAGGTCCTCCTGCTCGCCTTCCTTCCGGGGCAGGTTGTACGCCACCGAGTTGATGATCCCGAAGCCCTCGGAGTTGAGCCCGGCGAAGACGCTGCGGCCGGAGCGGTCCTCGACGTCGGCGAGCCCGAGGTAGCTGAAGGGCGTCTCCTTCACGTACACGATCCGGTTCGAGAGGACGCTCGTGTCGCGGTTTTTCCACAGCAGGGGCCGACCCTCCTCGCCCGCCCGGGGAGAGACGATGGCGGTCGTGCACTCGTCGGCGCCGAGCGCCAGCGGGACGGCGAGGAGCGCGAGTATCGCGGCGAGCGTCGGGGCGTGGCGGGACATTCTCTGCCTCCGCCGTGACGCTAACGCCGCGGAGCCCGCTTCCGCAAGCTCGTCCGTTACTTCCGCTTCCGGCTCGCCTCGTACCGGGCGACGAAGGCGTCGACGCCGGTGGCCGCCACCAGCTTCCCGATCGTGGCGAGCGGCAGGTCGTCCACCGTGCGGAAGCGGATGCAGGACTTGCCCATGTCCGCCTTCTTGCCCTCGGCATTGAGGGCCGCCTTGAGCGCCGCGGCCTGGGCCGGCGCCTGGTAGACCCCCATGAGGTAGAGCGCGCAGTAGCTCTTCTGCGACGCGAGGGCGGCGTAGCACAGCGGCTGCCCGTTGTACGTGTCGGGGTACCGGTCGAGCGGCACCTGCCAGACGATCATCCCGTACCCCATCGCCTCGCGGTAGCCCTTCGGCAGGTTCTTCCGCACGACCTTGCGCACCGCCTCGATCGCCGCGCGGCGCCCCGCGGGCAGGCTCTCCAGGTACTCCGCCACCGTCGTCGCGCTCGAGGTCGCCATCTCACCCTCCCCCGCCCTGCGGCCCACTGGACGCCGATCCTAGCGCGGGACGAGCGAGACACGATCGGCGGCCGGCCGGGGGCTTGACTGCCCGTGTTCAATGGTGGGCATGGGGCCTCGCTCACACCGGCTCGTCGCGCTCGCCGCAGCCGTGCTCGCGGCTCCCCTCGCTTCGGTCTCCTGCGCGTCCTCCTCCCCGACCTCCCCGCCACCGGCGGCCCCCACGCCGACACCCACGCCGGGCATGATCTCGACGAGCGGCCCCGAGGCGGTCGCGATCGGCGGGCTCTACACGTCCAACTGGCGCTCGGACGACTTCCGGGGAACGGCCCTGCGCAGCTGGACGCCGGCCGGCGACGCCTTCAACTTCACCTGGACGACCACGGCCGGCGACCAGATCGGCCGCATCGGGCGGACGTATCCCGAGCCCGGCGCTCGGCGTGCGCGTCGACGAGGTGCGCGCGGGCACGATCATGTCGACGAGCGCCATAGCCCCCGAGGTCGGCGGACGGGGGCTTCGTCATGTGGTCGATCTACGGCTGGACGCACGCGGAGAACGCGGGCTGGAGTCTCCCCGAACGGCTGGAACAACGAGTTCTACGTGCTCTTCCGCTCGTGGAACGCCTCCTACCGCGGCCCGGTCACGTCCGCGGGGACGGCTACGTCGCCGATCGGCAGCGACGACGATCGACGGGGTCGTGTTCGACGGCTACATCCACGACATGCCGTGGGGCACGCCGAACCAGACGCAGTGGGTTCTCGAGGCGCGGCACGCCGACGTGGAGCGGGCTCGGTCGACCTCGCGAAGGCGTTCGCGCTTCTGGCGGTCGAAGGGCCTGCCGAACGAGCACGTCGTCGACCTCACCTGGGCGCTCGAGGCCGGGGCGGGCGCCGGGGCCTCGAGCGGCGAGGTCCGGCTCACGAAGGTCGTGGTGCCGACGCTGCGCTGAGGGCTAACCCTCCGGAGGCTTTGCCGCAATGAGGTACAGGCGGCTCGCAGTGGCCAGGTACAGGGCGTCGCCGACCAGCGCCGGAGCCGAGTAGAGCGGCGCGTCCATCTCGATCTGCGCCAGCACTTCCTTGTGCCGGCCGGCCCGGAGGACGGTCATCCGGCCCTCGACGTTGCCGACGTAGAGCCGGTCGTCGGCCAGCAGCAGGCTTCCCCAGATCGCCTCGCCCGTCTCGTGCCTCCAGACGTGGGCCCCGGTCGCCGCGTCCAGGCAGTGGAGGGTTCCGCCCAGGTCCCCCACGTACAGGAGTCCGTCCCTCGCGACGGGCGTTCCCACCACGCGGCCGACCTCGCGCGAGGTCCAGAGGAGCCGGCTCGCGGTAACGTCTCCCCGGCCGTCGGGGCCGATCGCGTGAACGAGCGAGGGCCCGTTGCCGTGGCCGGGACTCTGTCCCATCGCGACGAAGACGCGGCCGTCCGCGAAGACCGGCGAGGCGATGATGGAGCCGCGAGAGAGAACCCCGGGCCAGGGAAGCCAGCGGGCGTCGGTCGGATTGCCGTCGAAGCGCCAGAGCTCGCGACCCGACGCCGGCTCGTAGGAGCGCAGCCAGCCATCGCCCCCGCCGAAGAGCACCTGGACGCGCCCGCCGACGTGGGCCGCCACCGGACTCGACCACTGCCCGTGGAACACGTGCGCGCCCGCGCCGATGGCGCGCCAGACCACGTCGCCCGAGCGCTTGTGAACGGCGATCAGGCTCGGAGCGCGCGGCGACGGGACGCGCGTGTGGCCTTCGTTGCGCCCGTTGGAGGTGGAGACCATCAGCAGGTCGCCCACGGGCAGCACCTCGCTGTTGGTGGCCTCGTGCGGGAAGACGCCGAGGCGGCCGCAGACGTCGAGCTCCCAGACGAGGTCGGCCGAGGTGCGTCGAGACATCGCAGCTGGCATTCCGCGGTCACGTAGTACAGCCGGTTGCCGTCCACGTACGGCGCGCTCGTCGTCGAGGGCAGCAGCCACTCCCGCAGGCCCCGCTCGACTCGCGGGGCCGCGTCCTGCCAGAGGAAGCGGCCGTCCTTTGCGCCGAACGCCAGGAGGACACCGGCCTCCTCCTGGAGGGCGGGGTTCAGGCGCCGTGCGTTGTCGGTGCCCACGTAGACCGCATCGCCGGCAACGACGGGACGGCCGAACGTCTCGTTCCCCAGCTCGACGCTCCAGACGATGTTCCGACCGGTGGCCGTGTCCCAGTCGACCGGAGGACTGCCCGCGGGGACGGCCGAGGCCTGGGGTGGGGGCGCGACGGAAGGCGCGGGCACGACGTGTGACTCGACAGGCGCGGGAGAGGTGGCTCCGTCGATTCGCCGCAGCGCCCACTCGGCTTCGTCGTGCAACGCGGGATCGGTGGCCGCCGCCTCAGGGCCTCTCGGGCCGACCGTGCCCCGGGTCCGATGCTTCCCAGGGCCCCGGCGGCGAAGATCCGCACGTAGAGGAACGGGTCCTGCAGAGCGGCGGTCAACCGCGGCACGGCGGACTGCGCAGCCGGGCCGATGCTCCCGAGGGCCTCGCACGCCGCCCAGCGAACGCCCGGAACGGGATCGCCCAGGGCGTCGGCCAGGGCGCTCGTCGCCCGCGCGGCGCTCGGGCCGATGGACGCCAGGGCCTCCGCCGCGTAGATGCGGACGTGGGGATCCTCGTGCGCAAGGGCAACGACGAGGGCGCCCGCCGAAGGGCTGGCCCTCTCGCCGAGGGCTCCCAGGGCTCGGGCGGCATCGCCCGCGACCACCCCGTCCTCGTCTCGAAGCGCCCGCTGCAGCGCCGGTTGAATCGACTCTGTCTGGGGCGCCAGGTCGACCAACTCGTTGACCGCGCCGCGCCGGACGGAGTCCGACTCGTGCCTCAGCAGGTCCGCCAGCAGCGGAATGGCCGGCGGACCGATCCGCTGGAGGACCCGAAAGGCCCCGGAGTGCAGGTCTTCGTGCTCGGGAGTGAGGAATCGCCTCAGCAACGGGAACGAGCTCCGCCCCCCTTCGACGAGGGCGGCTTCGGCGGTTGCACGCGTCTTCGGGTCGCTGGCCAGCAGGCGGCTGGCCCAGTCACCGACCCGGGAGGGGTCTCCGGAGAGACTCGACTGCGTCGGGGGCAGCGCTGATTGCGGCGGTGGGCGGCCAGGCTGAGGCCGGCCAGTGCTGCCGCGAGAGCCAGGGCGATCACGAGAGCTAGCGGACCAGCAGCAGGTCTTCCCCCAGCGATCGGAGGTCGCGCAGGAAGTCCCCCGCCGGGGGCGACGGCGGAATCCACCGCACGAGCCGCCAGTCGTCCTCGGTCGCTCCGAGGAGCGCGCGCGCCACGTCCGCCGCGAAGACGCCCACGGCTTTCGACGAGGCCCCCACCAGGGCGTCGCGGAGCCCGAGGCCGCCCAGCCGGCACAGACCCCAGACGTCCGCGAGGTCCTTCGGCTCCTCCCGGTCGAGGAGCGCGGTGACCTTGTTGGCGAGGATGTTCTCCATCGTGTCCACGAGGCCGAATCCGGCGTGTCGCACGGGCGTCCCCACCCGGCCCCGCACGTCGTTCACGAACTCGATCTTCAGGGGCACGTCGTCCCGCGACAGGAACGCCCGCACGAATCGAGGATCCCGGCGCTGGACGGTCAGCTGCCAGCCCGCCTCGCCACGCCACGCCTCGAGCAGCCGGTCCGCCCAGGCCTGGAAGCGATCGTCGTCGTTCACGAACAGGTCGAGATCCTCCGAGTACCGGTGTCGGAGGTGAATCCGCCCCAGGGCGGTGCCGCCCGTCAGGTAGAAGCCCGTCTCGACGCGAGCCGCCACGGCCAGGGCCTCGTCCTGGAATGGGTAGAGGACCTTCTCGAACCACGCCGGGTCCACGGCTAGGCCAGCAGCTCGGGGTGGTGCTTCGGCAGCCACTCGGCGAGAAAGTCGAGACCGCGTCGTGCCGACGAGGAACGGACGCGGGACCGCCACTCGGGCCAGTGGCGGACGAGCGCGCCGAAGCCGATCCTTCGCACGACCTCCTCGTAGGGAGCGCTGTCGATCAGGCGGGCCGCGGCCCAGGCGCGATCGAGTCGTCCCATGGCGGCCCTGCCGGCCAGCAGGGCGTCGAACTCCTGCTCGGTGATGTCGTAGTCCCACACGTAGCGGGCGCGCATGGCCAAGCCTAGCACGCAGGCGCAGGCGCGGCGTTCGCGGTGCGGGTCAGGCCTTCGCCATCGCGACCATGTCCGAGGCACCGTCCCCGCGCGCGAGGGCCGCGTCCAGCATCGCCGCGACGCCCGGCACCACGAGCAGCTCCGCGCCGTGGCGAGAGGCCTCCTCCAGCATGAGCCGCACGTCCTTGCGCGCCATGACGAGCTCGAACGACGCCGTGAAGTCGCCCTCGGCGAGCTTCGCCGCGCGGGCGGGCAGCAGCATGCCGGGGTTGAAGCCCTGGAAGAGCCCCATGGCGTCGGCGGTCGAGATGCCGAGCCCCCGCGCGAGGCGGTTCACGTCGCCGAGAAGGCCGACCGAGGAGATGATGACGAGGTTGCCGAAGAGCTTGAACGCGGCGGCGCGCCCCGGCTCCTCGCCGAGGTAGAGCACGCGACCGGTCATCTTCTCCAGGGTCGGCAAGAGGGCCTCGTAGCGCGACCTCTGGCCGGACACGAGCATGGCGCCCGTCCCCTCGCGGGCGTTGGGCGGGCCCATGAACACGGGAGCGTGGACGTAGCGCTTCCCCCGCGCGTCCCAGCGCGCCACCCGCTCGGCGGTGGGCGTCGGCGCCGTCGTCGTGTGGTCGACGATCCAGGTGGTGGGCGCGATCGCGTCGGCGATCGGCTCGAGCACGGCGTCGACCGAGGTGTCGTCCGCGAGGGTGAGGTGCAGCTGCGCGACGCCGCGCACCGCCTCGGCCGGGTAGGCGAAGGCCTTCGCGCCGTCCTTCTCGAGAGCGCTCGCCTTGGCCGCGCTGCGGTTCCAGACGTTCACCTCGTGCCCGAGCTCGAGGAGGTGGCGGACGAAGCCGGCGCCCAGCAGGCCGGTGCCGAAATAGGCGATCTTCAAGGTGCCTCCTATGCTCCCCGGCTCCCGCGGAGCGTCTCGAGGGCGATCAGTCTCTGGATGGCGTCGAGGGTGAGCTCGTCCTTCGGCAGCTCGCGCAGGCGCGACCACTCGCGCCGCAGCTCGGGGGCGAGGGTGTCGGGGAGCGTCCGGAGCCACCCCTCGATCCGCAGGTCCACGAACTCCCTCTTCTCCTCGAGGGTCAGCTCGCGGGCGAGGAGGAGGCGCGAGGCGTCCTCGGCGTCCACCAGCGTCTGGAGGAGGGGCCAGCGGTCGCCCGGCCGCTCGGAGCAGAGCGCGACGAAGGCGACGCTCGACGTCTCGCGGATGAGCTCCTCCTCGCGCGTCGTCTGGCTCTCGTGCTCCTTCGTCTCGTCCCAGCTCTCCGAGTCCTCGGCCATGTACCGCAGGTACTCCATGGCGAAGAGACACGTGGGGGCGATCAGCTCCTCGCGGGTGCGGGCGTCCACCCAGAGCGCCGCGGCCGCGCGCTGGCAGCGGCGGGCGGCCGTCTCCGCCAGCTTCCGGCCGAACACGAGACCGGCGGCCTCCTTCACGAACGACGGCAGCTCGCTCGCCACGATCTCGCGGTAGCCCGGGCGCGTGCCGGTCGAGGAGGACCGCGGCCCGTCGGTCGAGGACGCCGAGGTCGCTCGTCACCGCGGGCAGGCCGAGGGTCGTGCAGGCGAGGTTGTAGACGATCGCCCGCGGGAGAGTGACCCCCTCCGGCCAGGCGTCGCGCAGGTCGCGGTTGTCGGGGAGGCACCTTGCCCCCACCCCACTCCTCCGGGTAGGTGGGGATCGAGCGCCCGTAGTTGACCGAGCCCGTGGCGCGGATGCGGACGCGGGTCTGGGGCACGAGGCTCCCGAACGAGGCGAGCAGAGGTGCTGTCCGCAGCAGTGTCTCGGTGTGGGCCTTGACCCCCGCCTCGAGCAGCTTGCGGAGCGCGTCGGCGTCCGGGGCGGGCAGGGCGGGGCCGGAGTCCTTCGCCGCCGCCCGCGCCGCGACCTCGGCCCGGAACGCGGCGGCGAGACGGGCCGCCTCTTCGGGCGCGTCGGCCCGGATGCCCTGCATGGTGACGCCGTCGGCGCGCGCGAACTGCCGGAGGACCCCCGGGTGGGCGGGGTCGAACCCGCCGCGGAAGCCGGCCCGGCCGGCGCCGATCAGGAAGGTCACCGACGGGGCGGGCTCGGAGAGCCGCCGCGCGTGCGCGGCGAGGCGGCGCTCGGCCTCCTCGCGTCCTGCGAGGGCAAGCGTGTAGGCGACGTCGGTGGCGACCTTCCCGCTCTGCTCCGCGGTGTCCGACATCGCGACGAAGACGCGGACGACGGCCTCGGGGCGGTCGAACGAGGTGCGGAAGATCCCCGGGGTCGGGAGATCCTCGACCCCGACGCCCGCGCTCCAGCGCGAGGTAGAAGGCCTCCAGGAGATCGGGCAGGTGCGCGAGGGCGCCGACGTTCTCGCACAGGGGCACGAGGCGGACCCGAGCGACGCGGGCGAGGAGCTCCGCGCGGCGGGCCTTCGGGACGCGCTTGCCGAGGAACGCGTCGACGTGCTCCGGGGGGCCGTCGAGAAGACCCGCGACCGCCTGCAGGTAGAGCGTCCCGACCTTCACCACGGCGCCGATCTCGGCGGTGGAGTTCACCTGGGGAACGGTGATCTCGTGGATCGCGTTCTGCTTCGGCACGACCCCCACCCGCTCGCAGGCGAGGTGGAACAGCACGTTCGCCCGGGCCACGGAGGCGAGGATCTTCGAGACCTTCTCCTCGTCCTGCTCGATGAACGGGTTGGGCACGCGGAAGAGGAGGTGGCGGTCCTCGCCGGGGACGATGCCGTGCCGCAGCAGCGCGAGCACGACCCTCTCCGGCACGTCGAGCCAGTCCGGGCTGATCTGCCGTCCCTCGAGGTCGAGCAGCACCTCGCTGCAGGGCCCGAGGAGGTCGGCGATCGACTCCTCGTACTCGAGCCGCGCCTCCATGAGCGGGTGCCACTCGAGGTGGGTCAGGGCGAGGCGGGCGCGGTCGGGAGCGCCCTCGGGGGCGGCGCGCAGGGCGCGGTCGAGCTGCTCGGCGCGGTGGGCGGTCGAGTCGGGGTGCTTCGTCCCGGTCAGCCGGAGCGCCTCGTGCCGCGGGTCCTCGAGGAAGCGCTTCCGCGCCGCGGCGAACGCCTTCGCCTCGAGGCCGTCGAGGGCGTCGTAGCCCTGCGCCGTGCAGACGCTCTCCCAGACGGCGTCCTGCGGCGTCCGGCCCGCGCCGCCACCGCGGCAGGGGCGCTCGAGCCGAGCTGGCCCTGCTTCGTGATGCGGGCGCGGACGCGGTCCATGAAGACCGCTAGCTCCTTGACGTCCTTCGAGCCGTAGGAGAGGCGCTGCCACGTCCCGAAGCGGGCGGCGCCCTCGCGGCCCCCGGCGAAGGCGACGAAGGGGATCCCGCCGACGCCGCCCGAGAGGAGCAGCTCGAAGGCGTCCACCGAGTCCTTCACCACGGCCTTCTCGTGGAGGCCGTTGCGGAGGCGGTCGAACGGCTCGCCCACGAGGCCGGGGAAGGCGAGCGGGGAGTAGAACGTCCCGCCGAAGTCGGTCCGCTCGACGCCGAGCGGGCGAAGCTCGTCCGCGGCCTGCACCATGAAGTCGCGCCGCTCGCGCATGTAGGGCGAGGGCCGGCGCAGCGCCGCGAGCGGGCTCTGGAGAGCGGCGAGCGCCCAGTCCTGGGCGAGCGTCGAGGGGGTGGCGACGAGCCAGGCGGAGAGGTTCGCCAGGATCTCGCGGGCCCGCACCCCGTTCGCGCGGATCTGGTCGGAGATGACCAGCCAGCAGGCGCGGGCGCCGGTCGAGGCCCCGAACATGTCCATCTTCGAGAGGCCCGAGAGCGACACGACCCAGTCGCGCCACTCGGGGTGGGCGAAGGCCGGGTTGACGAACCAGCCGACGTAGTCGAGCCGCTGGTAGACGGAGTCGTAGAGAACGTAGCAGCGGTGCTTCACCGCCACCCGCACCAGGTCCTCGACGAGGGCGCGCGGGTAGACGCGCCCGGTCGGGTTGTGCGGGTTGTTGAGGATGACGGAGGAGATCCCGCCCTTGCGCAGCAGCCGGTCGAGCGCCTCCGGGTCGGGGAGGAACTCCGGCGCCGAGGTGGGGAGATCGACCACCGTCTTGCCGGCCCGCTCGACGAACCAGTCGTACTCCCAGCTCGGGCGCGGCACCACGACGCCCGACCCGTCCGCGCCGAGCACCTCGAGCACGAAGGCGAGCCCCGCGCGCGTGCCCGGGGTGAAGATCACCTCGTCGGGCAGGAAGCGGACCTCGGAGCTCGGGTAGTCGAGGAGCCCGTCGCGGTTGAAGAACTCGGCGACCTCGCTCCTCACGTCCATCCGCCCCACCGCGGGCCCGTAGCTGTGGACGGTGTTCCGGGTGATCCGCTGCGCGGCCCGGACGACCTCCGGGTGCGGCGCGAAGTCGGCGTTCTTGTAGTCGCCCTGGGTGAGGTCGAGCGCCCCTTCCTGCTGGACCCTCCGCGCGAAGAAGCGGACGAAGGGCTCGGGCGTCGAGAGGGCGCGGGCGGAGAGGCCGTCGACGGACGGGCTTCGCCGGGGGTGCTTCGGGGACGGGGCCTTGGTCTTCAAGCCGGTGATTTTCGCACGCCGGGGGCGGGCCGCGCGACAGGAGCCCCGCCCTTCGCCGCGGGGCCGCTTCGAGTGGCCTCACGCGCGCTTCTCGCCCCCCAGCACTCCGACGGCACCATCGACCTGCCCACGACGAACTTTCACTCGCCGCCGGACACCGCCTTCGTGCTCGAGCCGGCCTGCGCGTCGCTGTCGGTCGTCCGCCGGACGCGGCCGGACGTTTCGCCCCAGTCGGTCGCGGACCTCGAGCGTTTCGCCCGCGCCGCGGGAGAAGCGCTGGTCGTGTGCGGTCGCGCCGGCGCCGCCCGCAGCTGATCGAGAGCCTTCGCCATCGCGGCGACGCGAGCGGGCTCCCGGGCGGCGAGGTCGTTCCGCTCGGCCGGGTCGGCGGAGAGATCGAACAGCAGGCCCGACGGGCCCACGTCCTGGTGCGTCTGCTGGATGGCGTCGAGGCCATCGCGGACGTCTCCGTGGCCCGGCGGGATGAACTTCCACCGGCCCTCCCGCAGGGCGAGATCGCGCGTGCCCTGGACGACGAGGTGGTCCCGACCGGCCGGGCTATCGCCGAGGAGCGCGGGGAGGACGTTCACGCTGTCCGAGGCCGCGCCGTCGGGGACCGCCACGCCCGCGAGTGCGGCCAGGCTGGCGGCGAGGTCCACCTGGCTCACGAGCGCGGCGCTCACGCCCGGCTCGACCCGGCCCGGCCAGCGCACGATGAGCGGCATGCGGGTGCCGGCCTCGAGGATGCTGTACTTCGCGCCGCGGAAGGGGCCGCCCGGGGCGGTGGCCGCGGCGGTCGGTGAGGGGCGTGATCGACTCGTAGCCGTCGTCCTCGATCGGGCCGTTGTCGCTCGAGAGGATCGACGAGCGTGCGGTCGGCGAGCCCGTGCTTCTCGAGCGCGTCGAGGACGGCGCCCGCCTGCCAGTCGAACTCCTCGATCACGTCGCCGCGGCTGCCCAGCGGGGAGCGGCCGCGGAACCGCGGGTGCGGCACGCGCGGCTCGTGGATGTCGTGGGTGGCGAAGTAGAGGAAGAAGGGCCGGTCGCGGTGCGCGGCGATCCAGGCCGTGGCCTGCTGCACCAGCGTGTCGGCGATCGTCTCGTCCTTCCACAGGGCCGCCCGGCCGCCGCGCATGTAGCCGATGCGGCCGATGCCGTTGACGATCGCCATGTCGTGGCCGTGGGTCGCGCGCAGGGTGGTGAGGAGCTCGGGGTGCGTGCGCCCGAGCGGCAGGCCCGGGAAGGGCATCGTCGTAGCTCACCTCGATCGGGTCCGCGGGGTCGAGGCCCACGACGCTTCCGTCCTCGACGAAGACACAGGGCACGCGGTCCACGGTGGCCGGGATCAGGAAGTGGTGGTCGAAGCCGAGCGTCTCCGGGCCCGGCCGGATCGTCCCGTTCCAGTCCGGCCGACCGTCGCCGAGGCCGAGGTGCCACTTGCCGACGACGGCGGTGGCGTAGCCGGCCTGCTTCAGCAGCGAGGCCATGGTGACGCGTGCCGGGCCGGATCATCATCGGCGCGTCGCCTGGCAGGACGCCGCGCCCCGGCTCCCGCCAGGCGTAGCGGCCGGTCAGCAGCGAGTAGCGCGACGGCGTGCAGATGGCGGAGGTCGCGTAGGCGTCGGTGAAACGCAGCCCCTCGGCGGCGAGGCGGTCGATGTGCGGGCGTCTTGACCGCCGTCGCGCCGTAGGCGCCCGTGTCCCCGTAGCCGAGGTCGTCGGCGTAGATGAGGACCACGTTGGGCGGGCGCGCGACCGTTGCGGCGGGCGCGGCGCCGGCGGCGCGGGACCCGCCCCCGACCATCAGGCAGACCGCGGCGCCGAGAAGAGTCGAGACGGCGGGCTTCGAGCGCGGCACGGGCACCTCCGGCTTCGCGAGAGTACATACCACACGCCGGCTGGAGGAAAGAGAGTCCCAATTCCTCTAGTATTCACATCATGAAGAACGAGATCTCCCGTCGCCAGTTCGTCGGCTCCACCGTCACCGCCGGGGCGGCCATCGCCTTGATGCCGCGGCTTTCGCGGGCGGCGTCGCCCGGAAACAAGGTGGTGCTCGCCGTCGCCGGCGTGCGCACCGGTGAGCCCGGCAGCAGCGGGCGCGGCATCGAGCTGATCAACAAGTTCACGGCGCTGCCCGGCGTCGAGTTCAAGTACGTGATCGACCCGGATCGCCGCTATCTCGCGCCCGCCGCCGCGATCGCCGAGAAGGCGCAGGGGCGGGCACCGAAGCAGGAAACCGATTTCCGCCGCGTGCTGGAAGACAAGGACGTGGACGCGCTGCTGGTCACGACGCCGGACCACTGGCACGCCCCGATGGCGATCCTGGCGGCCAAGGCGGGCAAGCACGTCTACGTGGAAAAGCCGTGCAGCCACAACCCGCGCGAGGGCGAGATCCTGGTGGAGGTCGCCCGCAAGCACGGTCGCCTGGTGCAGATGGGCAGCCAGCGCCGCTCCATCGCGAACGTCAACCAGATGGTGCGGGAGATCCACGAAGGCGCGATCGGCAAGCTGTTCCTCGCGCAGTGCTTCTACTCCCGTCGCCGCCCGCCGATCGGCTTCGGCAAGGCCATGGCGCCGCCGGCGGAGCTCGACTGGGACCTGTGGCAGGGACCGGCTCCGCGCACGGAGTACCGCGACAACGTCCACCCCTACAACTGGCACTGGTTCTGGCGCTGGGGCACGGGCGAGGCGCTCAACAACGGCGTGCACCTGCTCGACGTGGCGCGCTGGGCGATGCAGGTGTCCTTCCCGACGAAGGTCAACTCCTTCGGCGGTCGCTGGCACGACGTGGGCCTCGACGACTGGGAGGCGCCGGACACGCAGGAGATCCAGCTCGAGTTCGGCCCCGGCCGCGGCATCTCGTGGTTCGGCCGGTCCTGCAGCACCTACGGCGCCCCGGGCTACAAGGCGAACGGCATCGTCTTCTTCGGGAGCAAGGGCACCGTCGACTACGACGGCAGCGGCACCTACACGGTCTACGACCTCGACAACAAGCCCGTGAAGACCGTCGGCGGGGCCTCGACCCGCAAGGTCGACCTGGCCAACAGCGCCGACCCGGGCCTCGACGACACGCACGCGCTCAACTTCGTCGAGTCGATCCGCGGCAACGCGCAGCTCACCGCCCCGATCGACCAGGGCCATTGCAGCACCGTGCTGGCCCAGCTCGGCAACATCGCCCAGCGCACCGGGCGCAGCCTCTCGACCGACCCGGCGAACGGCCACATCATCGGCGACGCCGAGGCGTCGAAGCTCTGGACCCGCGAGTACGCCCCCGGCTGGGAGCCCACGGTCTGATTCGCGAAGAACACGTCGACTTGAAAGGACATCGAGACATGAAATCCTTCCGACTCACCGTGGGGGCGCTCCTCCTCGTCTCGCCCCTCGTCCTCTCTCTCGCTCACGGTGCCCCGGCTCCCGAGGCCGCCGCCCCGCCGAACACGCTCAGCGCCGCGGAGAAGGCCGCCGGCTGGCGCCTGCTCTGGGATGGAAAGACCACCGACGGCTGGCGCAGCGCCAAGTCGGACGGGTTTCCCACGCAGGGCTGGTCGATCGAGAACGGCGTCCTGAGGACCCACGAGAACGGCGGTCACGAATCCGCCGGGGGCGGCGACATCATCACGGAGAAGCGCTACGCGGACTTCGAGCTCACCGTGGAGTTCAAGCTGACCCCGGGGGCCAACAGCGGCATCAAGCTCTTCGTGCAGCCGGGTCTCGCCCCCATCTCCGGGGCGGGCGGCACGGCGACCGTGGGATCGGCGATCGGGATCGAGTTCCAGATCCTCGACGACGCGCGGCATCCCGACGCCAAGCTCGGCCGCGACGGCAACCGCACGGTGGGCTCCCTCTACGACCTGATCCCCGCGCCCGAGGACAAGAAGGTGAGCCCGATGGGCGAATGGAACCACGCGCGGGTGCTGGCGCAGGGCAACCACGTCGAGTTCTGGCTGAACGGGGTGAAGACGGTGGAGTTCGAGCGCGGCTCGGCGCGGTTCCGCGAGCTCGTGGCCGCCAGCAAGTACAAGAGCATCCCCGGTTTCGGCGAGTGGAAAGACGGCCACATCCTGCTCCAGGAGCACGGCAACGAGGTGTGGTTCCGCAACGTCAAGATCCGGGAGCTCGGCGCCCGGTAGCTTCCCGAGTCGCCTCCGATCCGTCGGGCCTCACCCGCGCCATCGGGCGCCGAGGTCCAGCGTCGTCCGGCAGTAGCCCAGGCTGCGCTCCATGTGCTCGAGCTGCTGCGCCTTGAGCGCGTCCATGTTCCGGTCGCGCAGCTCCGCCACGTCCGCGGTCAGGTGCGGCTTGTCGTAGGGCCGGCCTCGTTTCGCGAGCCCCAGGAAGCGCCCGAGGTCCCGGGCCCGTGCGCGCGGGAACCACTTGCCCCACCACTCTTCCGAGTACACGGGCAGCACGACGGGGGGACGGGCCGTGATCGGCTTGCAGTAGACCCGTACGCCGGGCGGCATGAGATCGGCGGCACGCGCGACGATCGCCTTGAAGTCCACGGTGCCCTCGCCGAGCGGGACCCACTGCACCGCGACGCCCTCGGGGTGCTCGTAGACCACCGAGTCGCGCAGGTGGAAGGTCACGGCAAGAGGACCCAGCTCCTCGACGGTCGTCATCGGGTCCTCGGCCACGAACACCGGGTTGCCGGTGTCGAGGTACGAGCCGACGAAGTCGGAGCCCGGCGGCCTCGATCAGCTCGCGCGTCTGCCAGGCCTGCAGCTCCTTGTGGTTCTCGATGGCGATCTTCAGCCCCGCGTCCTTCACCTGGCTCCGCACCTCGCGCAGCAGGCGCACGACGGTCTCGACGTGCGGCTCGACGGGCCCGGGCGGCATCGCGTACCGGTCGCTCGCCACGAGCGCGCGGACGATGGGCGAGCCCATCGCGGCGGCGCGCTCGATGTCGCGGCGCAGCGTCGCTACGACCTGCGGGTAGGCGTCGGCCGTCCGGGGCAGGATGGCGCCGCCACCGGTCTCGAGGTGCAGGCCCAGGTCGCGCGCCCACGCGCGGACCTCGGCCCAGTGCTTCGGGTCCATCGCCGCCGGGTCCGGCGAGTCCTGCAGGAACACCGCGTCGAGCCGTTGGCCGGCGCAGTAGTCGAGCATCTGGCGGTCGGGCCAGCGCTGGAACCGGAGACAGTAGGTGTTGAGGCCGAGCGGCCACCGACGACCCTGGGGAAGCCCGACGGCTGCGAATGCGGCCATCGAGCCGACGAACTCGCGGCGTTTCATGCGCCGAGTATGGGCCCTGCGCGACCCTCCGCGTGCTGAGCGCGGCCTCCCGGCCCCGGGACTTGCCGGCCGAGCACGCACGCGCGTAGTGTGCACCCATGGACCGCCCCCTTCGCGTGCTCGTGGCCGGCTGCGGCAACATGGGCGCGAGCCACGCCCGCGCCTACCACCGGATGCCGGAGTTCCAGGTCGTCGGCCTCGTCAGCCGAGGAGAGGCGTCGCGCCGCGCTCTCGGCGCGGAGCTGGGCGGCCCGCCCGACTTCGGCGACTACCACGAGGCGCTGCGGGTCACCCGGCCCGACGTGGTGAGCATCAACACGTATCCCGAGACGCACGCCCCGTTCGCCCGGGCGGCGCTCGAGGCGGGCTGCCACGTCTTCTGCGAGAAGCCGCTGGCCACGACCGTGGAGGAAGCGCAGGCGGTCGTCGACGCCGCGCGCGCGCGCGGCTGCAAGCTGGTGGTCGGGTACATCCTGCGGGTCCACCCGGCGTGGACGCGGTTCGTCGAGATCGCCCGCACGCTCGGCAAGCCGCTCGTCATGCGGATGAACCTGAACCAGCAGAGCCACGGGGCCGCCTGGACGACGCACCTCAACCTGATGGGCTCGATGAGCCCCATCGTGGACTGCGGCGTGCACTACGTGGACGTCATGTGCCAGATGACCGGCGCCCGGCCGGTGCGGGTCGGCGGCGATCGGCGCGCGCCTCACCGACGAGCTGAAGCCGGGCATGTACAACTACGGCCAGCTCCAGGTCACGTTCGACGACGGCTCGGTCGGCTGGTACGAGGCGGGCTGGGGCCCGATGATGAGCGAGACCGCGTTCTTCGTGAAGGACGTGATCGGCCCGAAGGGCTCCGTCTCCATCGTCAAGGACCCGAGCGAGAGCTCCGCCACGGGCTCCGACGACGTCGACAGCCACACGAAGACCAACTGCCTGCGCGTGCACCATGCCGCCCTCGACGCCACGGGCGAGTTCGTGAAGAAAGACGAGCTGATCGGCACCGAGGACGAGCCCGACCACCAGGCCCTGTGCGAGCGCGAGCAGGGCTACCTCCTGCGCGCCATCCGGGAGAACCTGGACCTGTCCGATCACCTGGCCGACGCGGTGAACAGCCTGGGCATCGTCCTCGCGGCGGACGAGAGCTTCCGCACCGGGCGCGTCGTCGCCCTGTAACCCTCTCGCCTCCTCGAAGCGTCCCGTGAGGGAATCACCCGACCCGCCCGGTGTACGATGGCCGGAAGTTCCCCCATGCCCTGCCCTCGTGCACTCGCGTCGCTGATTCTCGTCCTGGCGCTCGCCGCGACCAGCCTGATCGTCCCCCGCACCGTCGCCTCCTCCCAGGAGGCCGCGCGGGACGCCGCCACCCCCCTGCGGGGACACTCGGTTCTGCTGGCGGGTGACCTTCGCGCCGACGTCGCGGTCCTCCGACGAGCCTACGAGACGCTTCATCCGGGGCTCTATCGCTACAACACCCGGGCCGAGATGGACGAGGCCTTCGGTGCTCTCGAAGCGGAGTTCCAGCGCGACCGCACGCTGGCGGACGCGTACCTCGCCTTCTCCGTCTACGCGGCGAAGCTGAGGTGCGGCCACAGCTACGCGAACTTCTACAACCAGAGGAAGGACGTCCAGGACGCCCTCTTCCGCGCCGGGCGGGTGCCTTTCCACTTCCGGTGGCTGGGCCACCGGATGGTCGTGACGCGCTCGTTTGCCTCCGAGCCTCGGATCCGCGCGGGCACGGAAGTGCTCTCGATCAACGGCGTCCCCGTCGACGCGGTGCTGCGGCGCCTCATGACCGTGGCCCGGGCCGACGGCGGCAACGACGCGAAGCGACGGAGCGATCTCGAGGTCCAGGGCGCCAACCGCTGGGAGGCCTTCGACATCTTCTTCCCGCTGTTGTTCCCCTCAGCGTCGCCGCGGATGGCCCTGCGCGTCCTCACCGCACCCGGCGAGCGCGTCACCGCCCTCGAGGTGGACCCGCTCACCTACGAGCAGAGGCTCGCGACGATGGCAACGTCCAGGGACCCGAGCGGCGGCGAGGACGCGCCCGCGTGGGACCTCCGTTTCCTCGACGTCCGCACCGCCTGTCTCCGCATGCCCAGCTGGGCCCTCTACGACAGCAAGTGGGACTGGAAAGCCTTCCTGGAGCAATCGTTCGACAGGGTCGTGGGGCAGAAGGCGCGCGACCTCGTGATCGACCTGAGGGAGAACGAGGGCGGGCTCGGCGTGGGCGACGACCTGCTGAGCCACTTGATCGCGAGCGACCTCCCGGCGGAGCCGGTGACGCGGCGCGTGCGTTACCGCAGGGTGCCCGACGACCTCGTGCCGTACCTCGACACGTGGGATCGCTCGTTTCTGGACTGGGGCGCGTCCGCGGTCGAGCCCAGCGCGGGCTTCTTCCGCCTGACGAAGTACGACAACGACGCGCGCGGAAGTGTCGTCAAGCCCCGGCCGCCGCGGTTCACGGGCCGGGTGTGGGTGCTGGTCGGCGCCGCGAACAGCTCGGCGACCTTCGAGTTCGCCCAGGCCGTGCAGCGGAACCGCCTGGGCACCCTGGTCGGCCAGCCGACCGGCGGTAACCAGCGCGGCATCAACGGGGGAGCGTTCTTCTTCCTTCGCCTCCCCCGCTCCGGCCTCGAGCTCGACCTGCCGCTCATCGGCCAGTTCCCCGACGGCGAGCGGCCGGATGCCGGGCTGGAGCCGGACGTCCTGGTGATCCCGACGGTGAGCGACATCGCGGGAGGCCGCGATGCCGAAGCTGGAGGCCGTCCGGGCGCGAATCGCCGCCGGGGGCGGCTAGCCTTCCTTCTCGGGCCCCTGCGGCGTAGCCCGCCCTACGCGGGCGCGAAGACCGCGTTCCAGTCCTGCTTCATGTCCGCGACGAGCCAGCCGCGCCTGGGGGCCTCCTCGAGGGCCTCGACGAGCTTGCCGGTGCTCTTCGTCTCGGCGTCGTAGGCGTACTCGCGCTCACCGTCGGTGTGGTGGACGATCAGGCCGAGGCTGGGGCGCGGGTTGGCGATCGTGGTGTACTGCAGCATCGCGTGGTCGCCGTCGCTGTTCCCAAGACACATCGTCGGCCGCCGGCCGATGAACTGGTGAATGCCGACGGGCTTGCCCGTCTTGTCGTTCACGAACAGGTGGTCGAGCGTCTTCGTCAGCACCGGTCCGCCGTCGCGCAGCTCGAACCTCGTCCGCGCCGTCGAGCCGACGACCTGCTCCGGGGGAATGCCGTAGACGCGCTCCACCCAGACGCGCATGAAGTCCGCGCCGCCGCCGGAGACGATGAAGTTCTTGAACCCGTTCGCCCGCAGGTGACGCAGGAGCTCCTGCATGGGTTGATAGGTGAGCTCGTCGTAGGGCCTGCCGAATCGCGGGTGTCTGGCCGATCCGAGCCACGCCTCCACGGCGTCGCGAAACTCGTCGGTCGTCATCCCTGCGTGGGTGAGCGCCAGGACCCGCATCAGGCCGTCGAGATGCTCGCCGGCCAGGAGTCTCCCGAGGTCGCCGGCCAGGGCGGCCTGCACCATCGGATCCGAAGCGAGCTCGGGCTGGGTGACGACGCGCCGCTTCAGCTCGTCGAGGGCGAAGGCCGCCTGGAACGGCATCGGATTCTCGGGCCAGAGAGTGCCGTCGTTGTCGTACACGGCGATGCGTTCGGCCGGCGGCAGGAAGTCGGGCGATCCTTCCTTCGTCACCCTGGCGACGAACGCGAGGATCCCCCGCTTGGCGGGGCCGTCGTTCCAGGAAGGGAGCGGGTCAGCAGCGGTGGAGGTCATGGAGCTTTCTCGCCGCGACACCGTAGTCTCCCAGCTGGTAGAGGCTCACCGACACCGCCCGGACGGGGAAGGCCTCGAACGGCTCCGCCTTCAGGGCGTCCACGAAGTCACGCAGCCCGATGCCGACCGTGAGATGGGGGTGGTAGTTCACGCCGGTGCGGGGCCCGACGAAGCTGTTCACGTAGTCCACCGTCGGCTGGCCGATCGGCGCGCCGTCGGGGCGGGGCGCGAACGCCTCGCCCGAGCCCTCCACGGCGAACGGGGCGACGGCGTCGATGATCCTCTGCTGGACGCGACGCAGGTCCTCGGTCGGCTCGACGACGATGCCCACCAGCCCGAGGTTCTCGTGGACGAGGGCATAGTAGCCGGTCGCCCGGCTTTCCCATCCGACGGGCGGCCCCTCACGCAGCACGGCGACCACGGCGTTCGCGACCGCTTCGACGTCCGAGGTCCGCACGAACCGCTGGAGAATCGTGAGGTGCGGCGCGTGGCTGGCATCGAGGGCGAAACCGTGCGGGAAGTTCTCTCGCAGCCGGGCGTTCACCGCCCGTGCCCTCTCGACCGTGGCGGCATCCGGGTCCATCAGGACGTTTATCGCGATCACGCTCATGCAGCTCCCTTTCTTCAGCTCTGCGGCCGGCCCGAGGCGCCGCGGCGGCGAAGCGCGCCGCCCCCCCCGGCCAGACTAGAACCGCAGGGTCACGCCGCCCGACCGCTCGACCTGGTTTCGCCAGCCCGATTGTGCCACCGTCCGGGCCGTCTCGCCGGCGGCGTCCCGCTCGAAGCGGTCGACGAGAACCGGCGGCTCCCGTGCAGGAAGGCACCCCCGCGGGGACTAGAATGGCGATCGTGGAGTCTCTCACCGACACCGACCCCGAGGCCGCGCGCGTCCAGATGGACCTGCTGCGGCGGGCCTCGCCGGCACGGCGGCTCCGCCTCGCCCTCTCCCTGAGCGAGAGCGTGCTCTCGCTGTCCCGCGCCGGCATCGCGCGCCGGCTGCCGGGCGCCAGCCCGCGGGAGATCGGCCTCGAGTTCGTGCGGCTGCACTACGGCGAAGAGCTGGCGGACGAGGTCCGGCGGCATCTCCACTCGGGCCGGCCTTGACCGCCCCCGACCTCACCGCCGCGGTGAGACCCGTCCTCGACGCGCTGCGCGACCTCGGGGTGCGCCACTACGTGGGTGGCTCGATCGCCAGCTCCGCCCACGGCGTGGCGCGGGCCAGCATCGACGCGGACGTCGTCGCCGAACTGCGCCCAGAGCATGCCGACCGACTGTGCTCCGCCATCGTTGGCGCCTACTACGTGCCGGAGGCGAGAGTGCGGGAAGGGATCGCAAGGAAAACGTCGTTCAACGTCATCCACCTGGAGACGATGCTCAAGGTGGACGTCTTCGTCTCGAAGGGCCGTCCCTTCGACCGGCGCGCCATGGAGCGGGCCCGTGCCGCGGCGCCGCAGACGGCCGACGAGTGCCCGCTCCCGCTGGCTTCGGCAGAGGACACCATCCTGGCGAAGCTGGAGTGGTTTCGCCGGGGCGGAGAGGCGTCGGAGCGGCAGTGGACGGACGTGCTGGGGGTGCTGCGCGCCGGAGGGGCCTCGCTCGACCGTCGCTACCTCGAGGACGGCGCCCGCGAGCTCGCTGTGACCGACCTGCTCGACCGGGCGCTCGGCGAGGCTGGCGGGGCCTGAGAGGCCCGGTCAGGGCGCGATCGTCACCTTCGCCCAGCGGCCCGGAAGGCTCCCCCCACCCGGCCCAACTGCGGCATGATGGCGGCCATGACCGAACGGCGCCCACATCTCCCTCTCGCCCTCCTCGCCGTCGCCGCCCTGGCGGGGTCCGCCTCCCCGCGGGGCACCGCCGCGGAGCCCCCCATCCGGCTCATCGTCCGCGGGGACGACATGGGCTCCTCGCAGGCCTCGAACGAGGCCTCGATCCGCTGCTTCAAGGACGGCGTCATGCGCGACGTCGAGCTGATGGCGGTCGGGCCCTGGTTTCCCCAGGCGGCCCGCCTCCTGCGCGAGAACCCCGGCCTCGACGTGGGCCTGCACCTCGCGCTCACCAGCGAGTGGGACAACGTGAAGTGGCGGCCCCTCACGACCGCGCCGAGCCTCGTCGGGAGGGACGGCACCTTCCATCCGATGATCTGGCCCCACCCCCACTACGGGAAGGAGCGCGCGCTCAAGGAGCAGCCGTGGAAGCTCGACGAGATCGAGCTCGAGCTGCGGGCGCAGATCGAGCTCACGCGACGGGAGGTCCCGCACCTGAGCCACCTCTCGGACCACATGGGGTTCCAGGCGCTCGGACCGCAGGTCACCGCGCTCGTGAAGCGGCTGGCCGCCGAGTACCGCCTGGACATCGACCCCGAGGCTCTCGGAGCGAAATGGGCGGGCTGGGACGGGAAGCCCGTGACCTCGGCCGAGAAGTTGGCGAGCTTCGCTCGAGCGCTCGAGGCGCTGTCTCCCGGCACCTGGCTGTTCGTGGACCACCCGGCCCTCGACACCCCGGAGATGCGGGCCACCGGCCACGTGGGATACGAAGCGGTGGCCGTCGACCGGCAGGGCGTGACCGACGCCTGGACGAGCCCCGCGGCGAGGGAGATCGTCGCGCGCCGGGGCATCGAGCTGATCGGCTACCGGGACCTGGCGAGGAAGTGAACCTGCGCCGCCTCGTGCGGCCGGGGGCGTCGGCGATGGCCGGCGGGAGATGCGTGTAGAATCCCCGTCTCAGCCCCGATCCATCGTCGTCCACTTCACACCGAGGAGCCAACCTGATCGGCCGGACGGTCGCCCACTACCGCGTCACCGCCGCGCTCGGCAAAGGCGGCATGGGAGAGGTTTACCGGGCCACCGACACGAAGCTCGGGCGCGATGTCGCCCTCAAGGTCCTCCCCGAGGCGCTCGCCGCCGACCCCGACCGCGTGGCGCGCTTCGAGCGCGAGGCGAAGCTGCTCGCCTCGCTCAACCATCCCGGCATCGCGCACCTCTACGGCTTCGAGAGCGCCACTCTCGCCGACGGGACGACCGGCCACGTCCTCGTCATGGAGCTCGTGGAAGGCGAGGACCTCGCCCTGCGCCTGAAGCGGGGTCCCGTCCCCGTCGACGAGGCGATCGCCATCGCGAGGCAGGTGGCCGAGGCCCTCGAGGAGGCCCACGAGAAGGGCATCGTCCACCGCGACCTCAAGCCCGCCAACGTGAAGGTGACCCCGGACGGGAGGGTCAAGGTCCTCGACTTCGGCCTCGCCAAGGCGTGGTCGGGCGACGGCCCCGGGGCGACCTCCGCCGCCGATCTCTCGCAGTCCCCGACTCTCGCCCACACCGGGACGGCAGCCGGGATCATCCTCGGCACCGCGGCCTACATGTCACCCGAGCAGGCCCGCGGCCGGCCGGTCGACCGGCGGTCGGACGTGTGGGCCTTCGGCGTCCTCGTCTACGAGATGCTCACGGGAAGGCGCCTCTTCGAGGGCGAGACGGTGAGCGACGTGCTCGCCGCCGTGCTCACCCGCGAGCCGGACTGGCCGGCCCTCCCGCCCGGGACGCCGGCGGGGCTCCGGCGGTTGCTGCGCCGCTGCCTCGAGCGCGATCCGAAGCGGCGCCTGCGCGACGTGGCGGATGCCCGACTGGACCTCGATGATGAGCCGCCGGCCGGGCCCGACGAGCGGCCGGGTCGCGAGTCGGGCCGGAGGACCCGAGCGGCGGGTCGCTGGGTCGCGGCCATCGTGGCGGGGATGCTGGTGGGTGCCCTGGCCGGCGGCCTTGCGGCGCACCGGCTGGGCCGAGCGCCTGCGGACCGCGTCGTGCGCCTCGCGCTCCCCCTGACCACCGGCAGCGACGCGATCCAACAGACCTCGGGCATCGCCGTGAGCCCGGACGGCACCCGGGTCGTGTTCCGGAGCACGGGGGGCGGGGGGCGCGGTCTGTTCATCCGCTCGCTCGACGCGCTGGAGCCCCTGCCCATCCCCGGCTCGGAGGGAGGCTACGGCCCCTGTTTCTCCCCGGACGGCCAGTCGGTGGCGTTCTTCTCGATTTTCGGGGGGGCGAGGCAGACCGGCCTCGTTCGCACCCGCATCGCGGGGGGGACGCCGACCCTGGTCGTCGAGCTCCCCTCGAGCGCCGTCGCGGGGCTGACGTTCACCTGCGACTGGTCCGAGGCGGGCCACATCCTCCTGGCCGGGCCGTCGCCGGTGGTCCAGCGGGTCTCGGCCGCCGGAGGAGATCCGGCCCCGGTCACGGCCCTCGCCGCGGCCCGCGGCGAGACGGCGCACGTCCAGCCCCACCGGCTGCCCGGGAACCAGGGACTCCTCTGTGTGGCGGTGTCCGCGGGAGGCCGTCCGGACATCCTGTTCGCCCGCGGCGACGGGACCCCGGGGCGCGTGCTCGTCGAGGGAGCCACGTCGCCCCGGTTCGCGCCGACCGGGCACCTCCTCTTCGTGAAGGAGACGACGCTGTTCGCGGTGCCCTTCGATCCGGGGCGGGGCGAGCTCGCGGGCGAGCCGGCGTCCGTCGTCGAGGGCCTGATGGTGGGGGTCTACGGCAGCTTCCGCCGGGCGCACTACGACCTCTCGGCAAACGGGACCCTCGTCTACATCGCGGCGAGCGCCTCCGGTCGGGAAGGGCGGCTCGTGCTGGTCGATCGCCAGGGAAGCGCGACCCGTGCCTTCGATCCCGTCGGCGACTACCTCGTTCCGCGTGTGTCCCCGGACGGCGACCGGGTCGCCTATGCCGCCACGAGCCCGGCAACGGGACGGCGGGAGGTCTGGGTCGGAGACCTGAGGCGCGGCACCCGCACCCGCGTGCCCTTCGAGGAGGGCAGCGCGACGGACCCCGTTTTCGCCCGCGACGGCCGGGCGATCACCTTCACGGGGGTGGGCGAGGACGGCCTCTGGCACATCTACTCGGCGCCGATCGACGGGAGCCAGGCGCCGGACGTTCTGATCCAGGGGCCGGACCGGAGCCGGGTGAGCTTCCCCAAGGGCTGGCTCCCGGACGGGACCGGTCTCCTGCTCCACACCATCGGCGCGTCGGACGACCTGGAGCTGTGGCGGCCTGGCTCGGGCGCCGCGGAAACGCTCCTGGCCGGACCGTCAGCCGAGATCGAGCCCAGCCTGTCGCCCGACGGGCGGTTCCTCGCGTACGTGTCGGACGAGTCGGGCGAGCGCGAGGTCTACGTGCGGCCCCTGCAGGGTACGTCGCGCGGCGTCCAGGTCTCGCGCACCGGCGGGGACGAGCCGGTCTGGTCCCCGCGAGGGGACGAGCTGTTCTTCCGGCGCGGGGCCCAGCTGCTCGCCGCCCCGTTCGCCACGGGGGTGCCGGGCTCGCCCACGGTCCTCTTCGAAGGCCGGTTCGAGACCGACCCGTACAACAACGACGCGACCAACTACGACGTCACGAGCGACGGTCGGCGCTTCGTCATGGTGCAGCGCGTGGGAGACCGCGACAGCTCGCTCCAGCAGCTCACCGTCGTGCTGGGCGGGCACGAGGTGCTGAGGCAGCTCGCCCGGCCGTAGAAAGACGACCTCGACGTGGAAGCGCGGCGACGTCCGGCTCATCGGTCGCGGCGTGCCGCACGAGACGAAGGGCGGCAAGGCCCCGAGCGAGATGATCATCGTCGCCGTCAAGTAGCGGCGGGAGGTCCGGGTCGCCGTTCAGGGTCCGAGCTTCGACCCGCGGGGGTCGAGGACGAGCACGTCCACCTCGTGGGCGGGCAGCGTGAGCGCGACCTTGACACGGCGACCCGACACCTCGAGGGGCAACCGGGCGCCGGTGTCGAGCGACGTCGCTCGGACCGCCGCGGGCGGGCGCACCCCCACCTCGTCGAGGTCGACCCACACGTCGAACGTCGCCGGCTCCGGGCCGGCGTTCCACACCGCAACCGCAACGCCGGCCGTACCGCGGTAGCCCTTCGCCAGGACGCCGGGGGCCGAGACCCGCAGGCCGACGTCGTCCATGAAGCGGCCGTGGAAGAGGTACTCGCCGCCCGCGATCCACAGCCGCTCGAGCCGCGCGACCACGGCTCGCCGGGCGGCGTCGTTCGGCCCTCCCGTGCCCGGCACGTCGAGCCCGCGCTCCGGGCTTGGGCGCAGGCCCCGGACCCCGAGCACGAAGGCGTACTTCTCGCCGTGGACCGGGTCCTGGGAGGGCGGGAAGGAGTAGGAGCGCGGGTCGTTCACGAGGATCCCGTCGGGCCGCGTGTAGCGCCACATCTCGACGAACGTCTCGCACTCGGGGTGGATCCGCATGGGCAGCCACAGGGGGTTCTTGTCCATGAAGTAGTCCATGTGCTGCCCGAATGCGTCGTTCATCCCCTCCGTCCACAGGATCGCGTCGGGGTCGAGCCGCCGCATCTCCGCCCGCACGCGGCGGACGAGCTCGAGGAGCCCCGGCCCCCACGCCGAGGCCGGCGTGCCGTGGCCGTGCGCGGGGTTGTGGCAGAGCTCTCCGTAGTAGGAGCCCGGCTGGTCCAGGAAGACACCGTCGAACCCGTACCGGCCGACGATGCGCGACACCTCGCCCACGAGGTGGTCCTGCCAGGCCCGCACGGACGGGCACATCACCGCGAACCAGCCCTCGCCGCGCTTCGCCCGGTCCCACGCCTTGTTCCAGTTCTCGTGGAGCTCGAAGAAGTCGGTGTTGTTGACGCCGAGGCCGGGCGCCTTGCCCAGGACGGACCACCGCTTGCCGTGCTTCTTGTAGGTGTCGGTCTCGATGTTGGCGAGCCGGCCGTTCACGTAGGCCGTGACCGCGACGCCCTGGTCGTGGACGCCCGCGACCGCCGACACGAGCGCCGCCTCGCCGCCGAGCTCGGGGATGGGGACGTACTCGGGGAAGTAGGTGTCGTGGCCGTCGTGCATCCAGCCGGCGGCCATGAACGCCACCCCGCGGGCCGACTCGCGCACCTGGCGGGCCATGTCGACCAGGGCCTCGTAGCGGTTGAGCACCCGGCCGTCCGAGGCCTTGATGCCGATCTCGCGCAGGCCGCCGATCATCTCGCGGACCTTCGACGGAACCTCGGCCTTCTGCACCCACGTCTCGAGCCAGGCCCGGTAGCGGTCGGCGCCCCAGTGCCAGTCCCCGGCGTGAGGGCCCACGGCGAGCTCCGGCGACTCCCACGACGCGCCCCTGGGGGCGAAGGGGTACTTGACGATCCACATGCCGGCCGGTGAGCCCTCGCCCGTTCGGCCGAAGCTCAGGAGCGTGTAGTCGAGACCCCGGTCGTAGGAGGCCATGTAGAGCCCGGCCTCGCGCGAGTGGTACTCGAACCACTGCATCGAGCCCCGGCCCGGGTACTCGAGGCTCACCACGGGGATGTCGTCGGAGAGCTTGTCGAGAGGGAAAGGGAGCCTCTGGCCCGACTCGTTGGGCATGAGGAGCGAGTCGAAGGGGTTGAGGCCCGAGAGGAAGGGGAAGTGGGCCTCCCGCACCGTGCCCTCGCCGCCGTTGCGGAGGAAGAGCCGCCAGCGCGTCTCCTCGTCGCCGTCGCGCAGCTCGATCGTGTAGCGCAGGGCGACCTCGATCGTCCGCCGCTCGAGGCGCAGCCGGTCGTACGCCACCTCGAGCCGCCCGCCCCCTGCCGTCTTCTCGAACCGCTTCGAGACGGCCACCTGCCGGGAGCCCCTGACGAGCGTGCCGGTCGTTGCGCTCCACGGGTCGTCGGCCGGCGCCCCGTGGAACTCGGAGGTCGAGTAGACCAGCCGGAACACCTCGGCGGGGCCGCCGCCCAGGTACTCGGTCCCGGTCCTCTTGTTCCGGAGGCCGGTGACGACGCCGCTCACGGGGTCGAGCCGGATCTCGACGCGCGAGTTGCCGAGGACGGCCGCGCGCTCGGTCTCCTCGAAAGTGCAGTCGTCCTGCGCCGCGGCGGGGAGGGCGGCCCCGCCGAGCGCGAGGAGGACGACGAGAAGGGCATCACGTGCGGGCATCGCTCGTCCTTTCCCTGGGGCCCCGCGGTCGCGCGGACCGACTCAGCGCCGCTGCAGCTCGACCAGGACGTCGGTGCGCTCGCCCTTGACGACGTCGACCTCGCGGCGTTCGACCGCGAAGCCCGGGCGCACGAGCTCGATCGCGTGGCGGCCGGGCGGCAGGTCCAGCACGCGCGCCTCGCACGCGGTGCCACGGAACTCGTCGTCCACGTAGACCGACGCATCGTCGGGCCGCACCTCGAGGCGGACCTGTCCGCCCCCGACGACGATCGCCGACGAGCGGTCGGTCGTGCGGGCTCGCGGGGCGGGCGCGATTTCGACCGACCCGGCCGAGTCGGGATAGGTGCCGTCCTCGTAGTAGTAGGTCGGCGCGTAGGTGTAGCTGCCCGAGTAATACGGTCCCGTCGAGTACCAGGGCCAGCCGAGATACACGGAGCCGTAGACGTAGGGGCTCCCGTAGTATCCGTAGCCGTAGTACGGGCGGTAGTAGGGGTAATACGGGTAGCGGCCGCCGTAGTACCCGTGACCCCCGCCGGGGTGGTGACGGTAGTAGTAGCTGCCGGTGCCGGTGCCGGCACGCGGGTGGCGGTACGGTGCGACGCCGCCGGCGCGTACGCCCCCGGGCACATGGCCAGGGCGCACGGTTGCGCCGCCGTACGCTCCGCGCGGGGCGTAGGCTCCGCGCGCCGGCGCGGACCCCATGCGCGGGGCCGACTGGCGCATCCCGGCCGACGACGGCCGCATCACGGCCCCGCCCCCGCGCGCGCCTCCCGGGTGTCCGCCGCCCCCCCGCGCGCGCTGCGCCAGGGCGCCCGCGCTGGGAACCGCCAAGACCAGAACCAGGGCCGGCACCATCCGCCGCGGCGTCATGCGTCCTCCTGCACTCGGGGCCGTGCCGTCCGGCCCGGCCCCGGATCGAGCATAGCGAGCGGCCGAGGCGCATGGCAAGCGCGGCTGGACTTCCAGCGACAGCGAGACGCCAAATCACCTACGAGCAGATGAACGATGACCTCGCCGGCGCCTCGACACGGTGGGCGTGGCGCGACCGGAGGGAACAGGACGGGGGCCCGTCCTCGTATTGCCCGTTGAGAGCCCGCAAAGGGGGTACCCATGGTGTGTCGATTCCTCGCAGGTGTCGTGCTCGCGAGCCTGCCGGCGACGGCGCTCGCTTCGGGTCCGGAGCCTCCCGCCCGCGACGTCGAGATCGCCGCGCCGGACGGCGTGAAGCTGAAGGCCACCTACTACGCGGCCGCCCGTCCCGGCCCCGCCGTCCTGCTCCTGCACATGTGCAATGCCGACCGCAAGTCCTGGGAGCCGCTCGGGCCGCAGCTCGCGGCCGCCGGCATCCACGCCCTGGCCCTCGACTACCGCGGGTACGGCGAGAGCGGGGGCGAGCGCTTCAGGGACGATCCCCCGAAGCAACAGAAGGTCGTCACCGAGAAGTGGCCAGGCGACGCGGACGCGGCGCTCGCCTGGATCGGGGCACAGCCCGGGGTGGACAAGGGCCGGATCGGGGCCGCGGGCGGCAGCTGCGGCGTGAACCAGGCCATCCAGATGGCACGCCGTCACCCGGGGGCGGCGCGGGCGCTGGTGCTGCTTGCCGGGGGGACGAACCGCGCGGGCGTCCAGTTCCTGGTGGCGAACCCGTGGCTTCCGGTGTTCGCCGCGGCGGCCGCGGACGACCAGTACGACGGCGACGCCCCCCGGACCATGAAGTGGTTCACGGACCTCACCGGGAACCCACGCAACCGGTTCGTGGGGTTCCCGGACGGCCGCCACGGCACGGAGATCTTCGGCCCCCATCCCGAGCTGCCGCGGCAGATCGTGGAGTGGGCCGTCGACACCCTGGTCAAGGCGCCCGCCGACCCCAGGGCCCCGGTGGCAGCGCCGAGGTCGGCCGCAGCGGAGTTCTGGGCGGCGCTCGACGCGCCCGGGGGTGTGTCGCGCGCGGTCGAGATCGACCGCGAGGCCCGCAAGCGCGACCCGAAGGCCTTCCTCTTCCCCGAGGCGCTCGTGAACCAGGCGGCCTACGAGCGCATCCAGGCAGGCCAGGCGAAGGAGGCGATCGAGCTGTGCCGGCTCAACACCGAGGCGTACCCGGCCTCCGCGAACACCTGGGACAGCCTGGCCGACGCCTACCTCTCCGACGGCCAGACCGAGGCGGCGATGCAGGCGGCCCACGTGGCCATCCAGACGCTACCGGCGGACAAAGGCAGCGAGGATTTCAAGGCGCTCGTGAGGCAGAGCGCCGAGGGGAAGCTCAAGCTGCCCGCCGACGCGAAGAAGAAGTAGGCGCGGCCAACTCCCGCGCTGCTCACTCCGACAGGCCGCGGGCGGCCTCGGCCTGCCGACTCCAACGCCGCGTCCGAGGTCAGCGCGCGGCCGCCTTCAGCTCCCCCATCCGCCGGCGCATCTCCGCGAGCCGGCCGCGCTCGTTCGCGTCCCCGGCGAGGTCGTGCTCCTCGGCCGCGTCGGAGCGCAGGTCGAAAAGCTGCTCCACGCCGTGGTCCGGCCAGTAGAGGTACTTCCAGTCGCGGCGGACGAGCGCCTCCGAGGACGGGATGAAGTCGACGCTGCGGTAGGTCGGATGCTCGTAGAAGAACTCCGTCCGCCACGCCGGCGCCGGCGTGCCCAGGTAGAGCGGCGCCAGGTCGCGCCCCTGCATCCGCGTGGGCGCAGCGACGCCGGCCGCGGCGAGGAGCGTGGGGGCGAGGTCCACGTTGAGGGTGAGCTCCTCGCGGATCTCCCCGCGCCGGGATCGCGGCAGGCGCGGGTCGCGCACGACGAGGGGCACCCGGATGCTCTCCTGGTGCGGGTACCACTTGTCCGCGAGGCCGTGCTCGCCGTGGTAGTAGCCGTTGTCGGTGGTGAAGACGACGAGGGTCCGGTCGAGCACACCCTGCTCGGCGAGCTCGGCCAACAGCCGGCCGCTGGCCGCGTCCACCTCGCTGGCCAGGCGATAGTAGTTCTTCATCATCGCCTGGTACTTGGCGGGCGTGTCGAAGCGCCAGCGCCACCGGCGGCGGCCCTCGTTCCGCTCGTCGAAGAAGCGGGGCAAGCGCTTCCAGGACTCCTCGGTCGCGTTCTCCGGCACCGGGATCGCGACACCCTCGTAGAGCCCCAGGCTCTCCGGCTGGGGCAGGAACTGCAGCGGGTGGTCGTCCTCGGCGTGGGTGGCGAAGAAGGCCACGGTCAGGCAGAAGGGGCGGTCCCGCGGCCGCGTGCGGAGGAACTCGAGCGCGTCGCTCTCGTTTCTCTGCGTCACGTGGACGGCGCGGCCCTTCTCCTGCGGCAGCCAGTGGGTGCCGGAGTAGGAGCGTCCGAAGTCGAAGCTCGCGGCCGGAAAGGCCCCGTTGTGCCACTTGCCGACGTGGCCGACCCAGTAGCCCCGGGCCCGGAGCCGCGCGGGGAACGTCTCTTCCCACGGTGTCGCGAACATGTCGAAGGCCCGGTTCCCGTGCCGCGCCATCCACTGGCCGGTCAGGAGCGAGGCCCGGCTGACGCCGCAGATCGAGGTGGTCACGTGGTTGTGCGTGAAGCGGACCCCCTCGCTCGCGAGCCGATCGAGGCTCGGCGTCCGCAGCACCGGGTGGGCCGCGGCCCCCAGCGTGTCGTGGCGCCAGTCGTCCGCGTAGAGGAGCAGGACGTTCAGGGGCTCGGCCGCCGGCGCCGCGGCCGCGGCCGGCGCGAGAAGGCACACGGCTGCGAGAAGCAACGGTGCGGTGGCTCTGGTCATCGCGCTTGGCTCTCCCGGGCGGGCCGGCCCTCTGCCCGAGATGGTAACGCCGCGCGTCTCCCGATCCCGGCCCCGCCACCCGGGGACGGCCGAAGCACGGGTTGAACGTGCGGTCGATCCGGGCTACAAGCGCGGCCATGCACGCTGCGCGGACGCTCCTCCTCGTCCTCCTGGTTGGCGCCGGCCTGGGGCTTCCCGGTCCGGCCTCGGCCGCCCCGGTGAAGCTGTTCGAGCAGGCTCCCGTGACGATCCGCGAGGTGGCGCCGGGTGTCGTGCTCGTCGATTTCGGCCGCGTGGCGTTCGGCAACGTCGCTCCTCCGGCCGCCGGCCGTCGCGGGGAGCGTGACGGTCCACTTCGGGGAGAAGCTCGACGGGGACCGGGTCGACCGGAAGCCGCCGGGAACCGTGCGCTACGGGCGCGCGGAGGTCGACCTCGCGAAGGGAAGGACGCTCGTGGTCGCCCCCCCGGCCGACCGGAGGAACACCGAGCACCCTGCGGCGGTGCGCACGCCGGCGGAGTGGGGCGTGGTGCTGCCCTTCCGCTGGATCGAGCTGGAGGGCTGGCCGGGCGCCCTCCGTCCGGAGCTCGTCAGCCGGCGGGCGGCGTTCGCCGCGACGTGGGACGACGAGGCGGCGACGTTCTCCTCGTCGGACCCCGTCCTCGACCGCGTCTTCGAGCTGTGCCGCTACTCGATCAAGGCCACGACGTTCGCCGGGGTCTACGTGGACGGCGACCGCGAGCGGATCGCGTACGAGGCGGACGCGTACCTCAACCAGCTCTCCCACTACGCGGTGGACCCCGACGTGCAGATGGCGCGCGACACCTTCGACCGCCTGGTGGCCTTCCCCACCTGGCCGACCGAGTGGGCCTCGCACATGGTCTTCATCGCGCACGCGGACTTCGTGCAGACCGGCGACCGCGCGTGGCTTCGCCTCCCGCTACGAGTCGCTGCAGCCCCGGCTCCTGCTCGACCGTGCGCGCGCCGACGGGCTGCTCGTGAGCACCGAGGCGCAGATGAGCAAGGGCGACATCGTGGACTGGCCGCCGGGAGAGCGGGACGGCTTCGTCTTCCGGCCCGTCAACACGGTGGTGAACGCGTTCCACCTGCGCTCGCTCACCCTCGTCGCCGAGCTCGCGGAGGCGCTCGGCAAGGACGCCGAGGCGCGCGAGCACCGGGATCGCGAGCGCGTGGCCCGGCGGGCGTTCCAGGAGAAGCTCTTCGACCCCGTGCGCGGGCTCTACCGGGACGGCGAGGGCACCGAGCACTCCTCGCTGCACGCCAACCTCTTTCCGCTGGCCTTCGGCCTGGTGCCGACCCCGGCGCGCAAGGGTGTCGTCGAGTGGGTGGCCGGGCGCGGGATGGCGTGCTCCGTGTACGCCGCGCAGTACCTGCTGGAGGCGCTCTTCGAGCACGGGGAAGACCGAAGGGCCCTGGCGCTCCTCACCGCGCCGACCGACCGCAGCTGGAGGCACATGCTGGACTCCGGCGCCACGATCACCTGGGAGGCGTGGGACCTGAAGTACAAGCCGAACATGGACTGGAACCACGCGTGGGGGGCCGCCCCCGCCAACCTCCTTCCGCGCTTCGTCCTCGGGGTGCGACCGGGCGCGCCCGGCTGGGCCCGCGTCGAGGTCCGGCCCCACCCCGGCGGGCTCGGCCGCGCCGCGGGCCGGACGCCGACGCCGCGCGGACCGGTCGCCGTCCGCTGGGAGAGCGGCGAGCGGTTCACGCTGGAGCTCGTCCTGCCCCCGGGAACGCCCGCGCGCGTCCACCTTCCCGCCGCGGAGGGGACGCGCGGCGTGTGGAGCGACGGCCGGCCGGTCGCGGCCGTGCGCGACGGCGCCTGGTGGACGCTCGAGCGCGACGTCGCGGGCAGCGCGCGCCTCGAGGTGCGCTGACGTCATCGTCGAGCTTCGCGGGCAGGGTCGCGCTCCCGAGTAGATTCAGGCGAGCGTCGCGGCTTGGAGCCACGTCATGTGGATTGACCTGCCCGACCTGCCGGCGGTAGCGTGTGCCGCGACCATGAGCGACACCCGCAGCCGCCGTCAGATCCTGCGCGCCGGCGCCCTCGCCGGCGGCGCCCTCGTGCCCGCGTCCCTGGCCACCGCCGCGGACCCGCCGGCCGCCCCGAGTGGGCCGTTCGACGTCCGCGCTTTCGGGGCGACGGGCGACGGGAAGACGCTCGACACCGCGGCCCTCCAGGGCGCGATCGACGCCTGCCACCGCGCGGGCGGCGGGACCGTCCGCGTGCCTCCGGGCACGTACCTCACGAAGCCCCTCGAGCTGCGCTCCTTCGTGACCCTCCACCTCGAGGCCGGCTCCACGATCCTCGGCAGCCCGAGACTCGAGGACTACCCGGTCGAGGGCCGCGACGCGAGCGGCGAGTCGGAGCGGGCGGGCGTCCTGACGGCGCGGGGCGCGGAGCGGGTCGCGATCACGGGTCGCGGGACGATCGACGGCAACGCAATGGCCTTCCACGACGCGACGAAGCAGCACGACGCCGGGGATTTCGACCGCAGCCTCACCCGGCAGGGCGAGGGCTTCATGCCGAAGGGCGTTCTCTTCGAGCACGGGCCGATCGCGCACGGGGAGCGGCCCGGGAACCTCGTCCGCTTCTTCGAGTGCCGGGACGTCCTCGTGCACGGGGTGACGATCGCGAATTCCCCCACCTGGACGAGCCACTACAGGAAGTGCGAGAACGTCACGATCGAGGCGGTGCGCATCCACAGCGACGCGAGCGGCCAGCGGGTCCCGAACGACGACGGCATCGACCTCGTCCTTTGCGACGACGTCCGGATCCTGGGCTGCGACATCGACACCGGGGACGACTGCATCGCGCTCTTCGGCTCGCAGCGTGTGGTGGTGACGAACTGCACCCTGACCACCCGCTCGGTCGCGATCCGGGTCGGCTACGACCACGCCCGCGACATCCGCGACTGCGTCTTCTCGAACCTCGTCATCCACGACGCGAACCGCGGCCTCGGCGTCTTCGTGCGCGGGGGGGGCTCGGTCGAGAACCTGATTTTCTCGGACATCGTGATCCGGACGCGGCTCCTCACCGGGCACTGGTGGGGCAAGGGCGAGCCCGTCCACGTCTCGGCGGTTCTCTGGGCCCCCGGCGTCGAGAAGCCGGGGCGGATCCGCAACGTCACCTTCGCCCGGCTCCGCGTCGAGGGCGAGCACGGCATGATCCTGTGGGGATCGCCGGACAGCGTGATCGAGGACGTGGCGTTCGACGACGTGCGTGTCCGCGTCCGCCGAGGGCCGAACTCCGACACCTGGGGCGGGAACGTGGACATGCGCCTCACGCGCGAGCCGAAGCTGTCCCTCTTCGAGCGAAACCTGCCGGCGCTGCTCGCCCGGCACACGGAGCGCCTGGCCGTCCGAAACCTGACCGTCGAGTGGGCGGACAACGTCCCGGCGTACTTCACGCACGCCATCGAGGCGGAGTCGTTCCGCGAGCTTCTGGTGGACGGCTTCCACGGCCGTCAGGCGCAGAAGGCGGGGTCGGCGATTCGGCTGGCGAACGGCGAGGACGCGGTGGTCCGCGACAGCCGGGCCGCGGCGGGGACCGACACGTTCGTAGAGGCGACTGAAGTGACGGGCCGGACGGTCTTCACCGGCAACGACGTCCGGGCCTCTCGTGTGCCGGTCGTGCCGACGACCTTCGCCCTCCGAGGGGGCCCGGGACGAGGTCCCGGCCAGGGGACCGAAACCCGGTAGACTCCGGCCTGCTCGCAAGGGAGGTCCACATGCAAGGCCTGCGTCGATCCCTGGTAGCCGCGTTCGTCGTCACCTTGGCGCTCTCCGCCGCCGCGACGGCGAAGCCTCCGGCGGCCGTACCCGCCCCGCCGCTGCCCCTGGCGACGCCGGAGTCCCAGGGGGTGTCGTCGGACCGTCTCGCCCGCCTCCACGCGGAGGTGGAGCGGTTCGTCAGGGAGCACAAGCACGCAGGCGCCATCACCCTGATCGCCCGCAACGGGAAGATCGTGGACTGGCGAACCTACGGGAAGCGCGACATCGAGGCTGGCCTCCCCATGGAGAAGGACACGATCTGCCGCATCTACTCGATGTCGAAGATCGTGACCAGCGTCGCGGTGCTGACCCTGCTCGAGGAGGCGCGCTTCAGGCTGGACGACCCCATCGGGGACTATCTGCCCGAGCTCGCCCGGATGAAGGTGCTCACCGGGGGCACCGTGGAGAAGCCGCTTCTCTCCGACACGAAGACCCCGATGACGATCCGGCACCTCCTCACCCACACCTCCGGCCTCACCTACGATTTCGGGGACGGCACGATCGACAAGATCTTTCGTGAGGTGAAACCGTTCGATGTGTCCTCGACGGGCGAGTTCGTCAAGCGGGTGTCGCGCCTGCCGCTCGCGCACGAGCCGGGCGAGCGCTTCACCTACGGCGTCTCGACCGACGTCCTCGGCGCCCTCGTCGAGAAGGTCTCGGGCCGCAGCCTGGCGGAGTTTCTCGAGGAGCGGGTCTGGCGGCCGCTGGGAATGAAGGACACCGGGTTCGGCGTCCCCGAGGGCAAGCGCGGGAGACTTGCGCGGGTGTACGAGAAGGCGCCCGAAGGGGGGCTCCAGCCGGTGAAGTGGCTCCTCGAGCAGGATCCGGTCCCGCTGCCGAAGCTCCTGAGCGGGGGCGGGGGCCTGTTCTCGACGACCGGTGACTACGCCCGCTTCATGCAGATGCTGCTGAACGGCGGGCAGCTCGACGGGGTGCGCATCCTGTCCCGCAAGACGGTGGAGCTGATGATGGCCAACCACCTGAGCCTCGCGTCCCGGACCTTCCGCGGCGATGACCCGTCGGAGGGCTTCGGTCTCGGCGGCGCGGTCCGGGTCGACCTCGGGAAGGGGAGCGGGTTCGGCTCCGTCGGTCAGTTCGGCTGGACGGGCATGGCGACGACCTACGCGAGCCTCGACCCGCAGGAGAAGACGGTGGCCCTCCTGTTCGCGCAGCACCTCCCCTACGACGAGCACAAGATCTTCTGGCGCTTCTCGACGCTGTTCTACCAGGCCATCGCGGACTGAGGGAGAACCCACCATGCGCACTCGCATCCTCGGACGCACCGGCGTCGCCGTCTCCGAGATCGGCTTCGGGGCGTGGGCCATCGGGGGGAGCTGGGGGGAGCAGAAGGAGGAGGCGTCGATCGCCGCTCTCCACCGGGCGCTCGACCTCGGCTGCACCTTCGTCGACACCGCCGCCGGCTACGGCGACGGCCGCAGCGAGCGGATCATCGGGAAGGTCCTGAAGGAGCGGAAGGAGACGGTCTTCGTAGCCACGAAGACCCCGCCCGCGCCCGGCCCCTGGCCTCCCACCCCGTACTGCCGGGACGACGAGCGGTACTCCGAGAGCTACCTCCGAGCGAACGTCGAGGAGCGCCTCCGCAACCTCGGCACGGAACGGATCGACCTCCTGCAGCTGCACACCTGGACGCGAGCCTGGAACCGCAACCCGAGGCCGTTCGAGGTCCTGCGGAAGCTGCAGGCCGAAGGGAAGATTCGCTTCATCGGCCTCTCGACCCCGGAGCACGACCAGAACTCCGTCGTCGACCTGATGCGCGGGGGCTGGCTCGACGCGGTGCAGGTCATCTACAACGTCTTCGAGCAGGAGCCGGCGGCGGAGCTGCTGCCGGTCGCGCAGGAGACGAACGTCGGCGTCATCGTGCGGGTCGTCTTCGACGAGGGCGTCCTGGCCGGCAAGTACACGAAGGACACGACCTTCGGCGAGGGGGACTTCCGCCGCAGCTACTTCGCCGGCGATCGCCTCGAGCGCGCGGTCGCGCGCGTCGGGAAAGTCCGCGGGGAGATCGAGGGCTCCGGCCTCACCCTTCCCCAGGCCGCGATCCAGTTCGCTCTCGCCCACCCCGCGGTGAGCACGGTCATCCCGGGCATCCGCAGCGTGGCGCAGGCCGAGGCCAACTGCGCGGTGTCGGACCTTCCGCCGATGGCGGAGGAGCTCGTCGCGCGCCTGCGGAAGCACGCGTGGCTGCGCGCCTTCTGGTACGGGGGGAAGTGATCGCGCTCAGCGGCCCGTCGGGCGAGCCCGCGCGTCCAGATCCGGCAGGGTGAACCGGACGCTGACGACGTAAGGCGGCTCCCCCGCCGTCCAGTGACCGTAGGTGGTGGTCACAAAGGTGCCGTCCGGCAGCAGCTCCAGGCCCGGGTAGGCGCAGTCGGTCCCCTCGTGGTTCTTCATGAGCCGCACCCGGTACTGTCCCGGGCGGCCCTCGACGAGGTCCTCCCAGCGGCCCACCCAGCCGACCCAGTCGCCGCGGGTCGGGCTGCCCGCGGCCATGTCGCGGAAGGTGGCGAGCAGCCGGCCATCGGGCGCGTAGCGCAGGACGTGGCGGTCGCCGGTGAGGCTCGAGGGCAACTCGCGCGGCGCCGACCAGGTCACCCCCTCGTCGTCCGAGAAAATGACGTGGGAGTTCTTCACGCGGCGATTCTCGCGGAGGAGCGCGGCGAGACGTTTCCCGTCGGGCGATCGCACCAGGCCGGGCTCGCAGAGGTGGACCTCGGCCGACTGGAGGACGAGCCGCGGCTCGCCCCAGGTGAGCCCCCCGTCCTCCGACCGCACCTGGTAGAGCCGGAAGGTCCCGTCGGCCGTCCCGCCTTCCCGGAAGAAGCGGCCGTCGTCGTGAAACAGCGCGAGGTGGCTCCCGTCGCGCAGCGCCACTAGCGACGCCATGGCAACGATCCCGCCGTAAGGCCCGATCGGCCGAAGCTCGGACCACGTCGCGCCGTCGTCCTCGCTCACCGACAGCCGGATCGGGTGGAGGCCGGAGAAGAGGAGGAGGCGCTTCTTGCCGCCTCGGTCCACGGTCCTGTGGATCGTGGGCGTCTCGAGGGACGTCGCCCAGCTCGCGGGCGTCGGCAGGCGGCCCGACCATGTCTTCCCGCCGTCCTCGCTCCTCTTGTAGACGATCGCGCCTTTCCCGTGGCCCTTCGGGTAGACGCAGAGGATCGTCCGGCCGTCCTCGAGGAGGACCGTCGTGGGGTGCCCGAGGTACTGGCCGGCCTCGCGGTCCACGACGACCTGACGGCCCGTCTCCCCGGCCAGGTCCACGAGCCGAATCCCGCTCGACGCGCCCTCGGCCGAGGCGCTGGCGGCCGCCAGGCCGAGGACGATGATGGCCCGCAGGTGGAGCTCCATAGCACCTTCCCTTCCGCCCGCCCAACCGTAGCAGAAACGCGAGCGGTAGAATGCCGGAACGTCGGAAAGGAGTCCTCTCCCGTGCTTCCTCTCGCCTTCGCTCTTCTCCTCGCCGTGCCCCAGGCCCCGCCGGCCGAGGCCCGGGTCGTCGAGTACCTGAAGGCCAACGTGAGGCCGGGCCAGCCCGTCGTGGTGTCCGAGCTGTACAACACGGTCTTCACCGGGCCGAGGAGCGCGACGGCGCTCAACCGCCTCTTCAACACGTTCTTCAAGATGCCGCTCTACATGGCCCAGCAGCAGAAGGCGGCCGGCAAGCCGCCCACCCTCGCCGAGATCGCGGAGCAGTTCCGCTTCCAGGTCCCCGGCCAGGCGGACGTGATGCTCCGGATCATGGAGTCCGACCCCCGCATGCCGACGTTCATGACACGAGACACGGCCACGCGGCGAGATCACGCGCGTGGACGTCGAGGCGATCCTGGCCCACCCGAAGTTCGGAAAGGCTCTCGAGCGGACGATCACGGGCTGGGAAGGCCAGCCGGCGCCGGTCTTCAGCGTGACCACCTACGACGGCAAACCGCTGACCTCGGAGTCGCTCGCCGGGAAGCCGCACCTCCTCTACTTCTGGTTCACGGGCTGCCCGCCGTGCGTGAGGACCTCACCGCTCCTCGCGGAGCTCGACAAGACGTACGCGGCGAAGGGCTTCCGCATCGTGGGCCTGAACGCGGACCGCGCGCTCGAGATCCCCACGACCGACGAGGACCGCGCCGCGTACGCGAAGAAGAACGGCTGGACGTTCACGCTCGCGCACATGACGCCGGAGGCGCAGCAGGCCTACGGGACGGTGAGCGTCTTCCCGACGCTGTTCTTCGTCGACCGGAAGGGCACGGTCGTGAAGCAGCTCGTCAACTTCCAGGAGAAGGCGGCGCTCGAGGGGGCGATCCGGCTGGCTCTGCAGTAGGCGGCGCCGTCATCCTGAGGGACGCCGCTGGTCGGCCCCGAGGCAGCTTCGAGCCCTGCCGGGCGACGAGGGATCCGCCGGCGAGCCGCCGCTGTGACTGCAGATCCCTCGGGACCCGTCCAACCGAAGTCCCTCGGAATGACACCCACCCGCCCCTACTTCAGCTTCTGCCAGAGGAAGGTGTAGGCGAGCGCGTTCATGTGGGCGGACTGCTTGTTGTTGGCGGCGCCGCCGTGGCCGCCCTCGATGTTCTCGTAGTACAGGACGTCCTGCTCTTCGTCGAGCATGAGGGCCATCATCTTGCGCGCGTGGCCGGGGTGGACGCGGTCGTCGCGCGTCGAGGTCATGAAGAGCGTCGGCGGGTACTTCACGCCGTCCTTCAGGTTGTGGTACGGCGAGAAGCCCTGGATGAACGCCCACTCCTTCGGGTCGTCCGGGTTGCCGTACTCCCCCATCCAGCTCGCGCCGGCGAGGAGCACGTTGTAGCGCCGCATGTCGAGCAGCGGCACCTGGCAGACGATCGCGCCGAAGAGGTCGGGCCGCATGGTGAGCATGTTGCCCATGAGGAGGCCGCCGTTGCTGCCGCCCTGGATGCCGAGGTGGGGCGTGCGAGGTGACCTTGCGGCGGACGAGGTCCTCGCGCCACCGCGATGAAGTCCTCGTAGGCCTTGTGGCGGTTCGCCTTGAGCGCCGCCTGGTGCCACTTCGGGCCGAACTCGCCGCCGCCGCGGATGTTGGCGACCACGTAGACGCCGCCCTTCTCGAGCCAGGCCGCGCCCACGCCGCCGCTGTAGCCGGGCACCATCGGAGACCTCGAAGCCGCCGTAGCCGTAGAGCAGGGTCGGGTTCTTGCCGTCGAGCGCGAGGTCCTTCCGGGCCACCTGGAAGTACGGGATCCGCGTGCCGTCCTTCGAGGCGACCTCGTGCTGGGTGACCGCGAGGCCCTTCGCGTCGAAGTACGCCGGCAGCTGCTTGAGCTTCTCCGGCGCGCCCTTGCCGACCGTGCCGAGGGAGAGGCTGGTCGGCGTCAGGTAGTCGGTCGACGGTCAGGAAGTAGTCGTCCGACTCCTCGTCGTCCACCGCGCTCGCGCTCACCGTGCCGAACTCGGGCATCCCGGGCAGCGGCTCGCGCGTCCACGCCCCGCCCTTGCGGGTCGAGCACGTAGACGCGGTTGCGCACGTTGTCGAGCTCGTTGAGCAGGACGTGGTTGAGCGTCGGGCTGAAGCCGGCGAGGGACTTGCGGTCCGTCGGCTCGAAGAGCACGTCGAAGCGCCGCTCGCCCTTCAGGAAGCCCTCGAAGTCCGCGGCGAGGAGCGCCCCCGCGGGGTAGGTCTTGCCGCCGACCGTCCAGTCGTCGCGCAGCTCGAGGAGGAGCAGGTCGCGGTGGACGCTGGCGTTCGCGCTGTCGGGCTTGTCGATCTTGAGCGAGCTTGCCGTCGCGCCGCAGGAACATCTCGTTCGTGTAGAAGGTGATCCCGCGGTAGACGAAGTCGCGCTCGAAGCCCTTGCGTGTGGTCGCGGAAGGCGCCGACCGCCACGTCCTCGGCCTTGCCCTCGTAGACCGTCTCCGCCGCGGCGAGCGGCGTGCCGCGCTTCCAGACCTTCGCGATGCGCGGGTAGCCGGAGGTGGTCATCGAGCCCGGGCCGAAGTCGGTGCCGACGTAGAGGGTGTCGGCGTCGAGCCAGCCCACGCTGCTCTTGGCCTCGGGCAGGAAGAAGCCGTCCTTCACGAACGCCTTCGCCTCGAGGTCGAACTCGCGCACCACGTCGGCGTCGGCCCCGCCGCGCGAGAGCGGACGAGGCAGCGCTTGTACTCCGGCTTCAGGCAGTCGGCCCCGTGCCAGACCCAGTTCTCCTTCTCGGCCGCGCCGAGCGCGTCGAGGTCGATCACCGTCTCCCAGGCCGGGTGCTCCTTGCGGTACTCGGCGAGCGTCGTGCGCCGCCAGAGCCCGCGGGGGTTCTTCGCGTCGCGCCAGAAGTTGTAGTACCAGGGCCCGAGCTTCTCGACGTACGGGATGCGGGCGTCCGAGTCGAGGATGTCGAGGATGCGCTTCTCGAGCGCGGCGAAGTCGCCGGTCTCCAGGACCTTGGCGCTCTCGGCGTTGCGGGCCCGGGCCCAGTCGAGGGCCTTCTCGCCCGTCGACGTCCTCGAGCCAGAGGTAGCGGTCCTCGGGGGCGGGCGCCTTGGCGGCGTCGCTGGCGGCGGTCGGTCCGGCCGCGCTCATGGCCAGCACGAGGGCGAGGGCGAAGCGGTGCATCGAGGGTCCTCCCGGCTCATCTGGAGCGAGTGTCTCCTGCGAGGGCGGGATGTGGCCCTCGCAATGATAGCCCGCGGGGGATCGCGCCGACGGCGCGTGCTCCATGGACAGCCGCCCGGCGTTGCTGATAGCGTCGCGCCGGATCCGGAGAAACCCACGTGTCCCCTGCGACGAAGCCGCTCCGCTTCGCCCTTCTCGGAACCGGGTTCTGGGCGCGGTACCAGCTCGGCGCCTGGCGCGAGCTGCCGGGGGCCCGGTGCGTCGCCCTCTACAACCGCACGCGCGCGAAGGCCGAGGCCCTCGGGCGCGAGCTGGGCATCGGCGCCGTCTACGACGACGCGGAGGAGCTGCTGCGCCGGGAGGACGTCGACTTCCTCGACGTCGTCACCGACCCCTCGACCCACGCGCGCTTCGTCGAGCTCGCGGTCGCCCACGGCAAGCCGGTCATCTGCCAGAAGCCGATGGCGAGCGACCTCGCGACCGCCGAGCGCATGGTGCGCGCGTGCCGCGAGGCCGCGCGTGCCCTTCTTCGTCCACGAGAACTGGCGGTGGCAGGCCCCGATCCGGGCCCTGAAGGCCGTGCTCGACGAGGGGAGCCTCGGCCGCGTCTTCCGGGCGCGGCTCACCATGGTCTCGGGCTTCGACGTGTTCGCGAACCAGCCCTTCCTCGCCGAGACTGGAGCGCTTCGTCCTCACCGACATGGGGAGCCACGTCCTCGACGTGGCGCGCTTCCTCTTCGGCGAGGCGGAGGCCGTCCACTGCCGGACCGCGCGGGTCCACGCGCACATCCAGGGCGAGGACGTCGCCACCGTGGTGCTGCACATGCGCTCGGGGGCGACGGTGGTGGTCGAGCTCGGCTACCCGGGGACGCCCTACGAGCGAGAGCGGTTCCCGGAGACCTTCGCCTTCGTCGAGGGGGAGAAGGGCTCGGTCGAGCTCGCCGGCGACTACTGGATCCGGACGACGACCGCGGACGGGCACGCTCGCGAGGCGCCACCCGCCGCCGCGCTTCGCGTGGGCGGACCCCCGCTACGACGTCGTGCACGCGAGCGGCGTGCCCTGCAACGCAGAACCTGCTGGCGGCGCTGCGCGGCGAGGGCCGCGCGGAGACGACCGGCGAGGACAACCTGAAGACCGTGCGGCTCGTCTTCGCCGCCTACGAGTCGGCGGCGAGCGGCGAGGTCGTCCGGGTGTGACGAGGAGAGACGCGATGAGCACCGTGGCCCTGGTCGGCGCCGGCGGCAAGATGGGCTGCCGCATCACCGACAACATGAAGAAGCAGACCGCCTACCGGATGCTCCACGTCGAGGTGGCGCCGGCCGGGCTCGCGAACCTGGCGAAGCGCGGGGTCGCCGCCGTGGCGCGGCCGAGGCGGTGCCCGCGGCCGACTTCGTCGTCCTCGCCGTGCCCGACAACCGTGTCGAGGCCATCTCGGCCCAGGTGGTGCCCCTCATGAAGGCGGGCGCCGCGCTCGTGCACCTCGACCCCGCGGCGCCGTGCGCCGGGCGCGTCTTCAAGCGCGCCGACGTCGCGTACTTCGTGACGCACCCCTGCCACCCGCCGGTCTTCAACGACGAGACCGACCTCGACGCCAAGCGCGACTTCTTCGGGGGCGTCCTGGCGAAGCAGCACATCGTCTGCGCGCTGCTGCAGGGCGACCGAGGCCGACTACGAGCGCGGCGTCGCGCTGTGCACCGCCCTCTTCCACCCGGTGATCCAGGCCCACCGGGTCACCGTCGAGCAGATGGCGATCCTCGAGCCCGCGCTCGCGGAGACGACGTCGGCCCCGGCGGTGATGATGATCAAGGAGGGCCTCGACGAGGCGATCCGCCGGGGGGTGCCGGCCGAGGCCGCCCGGGCGTTCCTGATGGGCCACATCAACATCCAGCTGGCGATCACGTTCGGGGAGGTCGACGCGCGCTACTCGGACGGCGCCCTCAAGATGCTGGCCGAGGCCCAGTCGGTGCTGTTCAAGCCCGACTGGAAGAGGGTGTTCGAGCCCGAGGCGGTGCGGGCCCAGCTCGAGTCCATCCTCAAGCCGCCGACCGCGTAGGGACAAGGGAGGCCACGATGAAGCGCCACGACATCGTCCCGGCCGCGCCACGGGCCGGCGGATTCCTCGTCGCCCGGCAAGACGAAGCTCCTCGGAATGACGGGGCCTTCCGGCTCGCGGCCTCGGGGCTGCTTCTGGCCTTCCTGGCCTTCGGGTTCGTGTCGTGCCAGGCGAAGCCGGCCGTGCCCACGATCGGCGTGGCCTTCGAGACGCTGCAGACCGAGTTCTGGGTCGCGGCCATCGACGCCATCCGCGCCGACCTCGCCGGACGCGGCTACACGATGGTCGAGGCGATCGCCGACGGCGACGCCAACCGGCAGCTCGAGCAGGTCCGCAGCTTCATCGCGCGCCGGGTGGACGGGATCGTGGTGGTGCCCAAGGACGCGAAGAGCATCATCCCGATGATCAAGGCCGCGAACGAGGCCGGGATCCCCATCGTGCTCTTCAACCGGCCGCCCGACCCGTCGGACGCGAAGTCGGTCGCGGTGGTGGCCGACAACCTCGGCATCGCGCGCGCCACGGTCGACCACCTGTGCGGGCTCGCCCGCAAGACGGGAAAGAAGGTGAAGGCCGCCATCCTCGTGGGCGACCTGGGCGACGTCAACGCGATCGGCCGGCGTGACGGCTTCGACCAGGCCGCCGCCGCCTGCGCGGACGCGATCGAGGTCGTGGCCCGCATCCCCACGGAGTGGAACCAGGAGAAGGCACTCGCCGGCGTGACGAACGCGCTCCAGGCGAACCCCGACCTCGGCCTCATCTTCACCTCGTCCGACTTCATGCTCCCCTCGATCGCCTCGGCCCTGAAGGGCGCGGGCCGCTACCGCAAGGCGGGCGAGGAGGGCCACGTCATCCTGGGCGGCTTCGACGGCGACGCGACGGCCTGGCGGATGATCGAGGAGGGCACCCTCGACGCGACGGGCGTACAGGACGTCTACTTCGAGGCGAAGGCCGCGATCGAGGCGCTCCTGGACGTGAAGGCCGGGAAGGCCGTCCCGCCCGTGATCCTCGACCCCGGCTTCGTCATCCACCAGGGCAACAAGGCCGAGAAGGCGCCCCGCATGTGGGGCGCGCAGGTCGCGGGAAAGAAGGCCGGCGGGGCGTGAGAGGGGCGCTCGGCTTCCTGGGCGACTGGGGCGTGGCTCTCCTGAGCCTCGCCTACCTCCTCGCCCTCGGGCCGCTCGTGCCGGGCTTTCTCTCCGCCCCCAACCTCGGGAACGTCGTCTCGAACGTCCTGCCGCTCCTTGCGGTGGCGCTCGGCCAGACGCTCGTCCTGGTCACGGGGGGCATCGACCTGTCGGTCACCGCCACGGTGGCGCTCGCGAGCGTGGCGGGGGCGAAGGTCATGACCGAGAGCGGGGGCGCCTTCCCGGGAAACGCCGCCCTCGGGATCGCGGCCATGCTGGCGGTCGGGATCGGCGTGGGGCTCGTCAACGGACTCGCGGTCGCGCGCCTGCGCATGCCGCCGTTCCTCGCGACGCTCGCGGTGATGACGTTCGCGAGCGGCTTCGCGATCTGGTGGACCCGCTCGCAGGGCATCTCGGGCCTTCCCGCGAGCTTCCGCGCGATTGGGGGAACGACCCTGGGCGGGGCGCCTCTCTCTCTCCTCGTCGTCGTTCCGCTCGCGCTGCTGGCGCACCTGCTGCTCTCTCGGACGGTCTTCGGCCGCTGGCTCTACGCGGTCGGCGGCAACCCCCGGGCGGCGCGGGTCTCCGGAGTGCCCGTCGAGCGCGTGCTGGTGCTCGCGTACGTGGCCTGCGGCCTGTGCGCCGCCGTCGCTGCCGTCCTCTACTCGGCGCGCCTCGAGACGGGCTCGCCCGTCCTCGGGCAGCGCATCTTCCTCGACGTGATCGGCGGGGCCGTGATCGGCGGCACCAGCCTCTTTGGCGGCCGGGGCACCGTGCGCGGCACCGCGTTCGGCGTCCTCTTCATCACCCTCGTGGACAACAGCCTGAACCTGATGGGGCTGTCGAGCTTCACGATCCTGATGGTGAAAGGCGGCGTCATCCTGGCCGCGGCCGTGCTCGACGCGCTGCGCGAGAGGCTCGTCGGCCGATGAGCGCCCCCGCGGGCGTCCCGCTCCTCGAGCTCGTCGGGATCGAGAAGGGCTTCTTCGGCGTGCCCGTCCTGAAGGGTGTCTCGCTCTCCCTCGGCGGGGGCCGCGTCCTCGGCCTCGTGGGGGAGAACGGGGCCGGCAAGTCGACGCTGTTGAACGTCCTCGGCGGGGTGCTGGCGCCGGAGAGAGGCTCGATGCGCCTCTCGGGCGAGCCCTACGCCCCCGCTTCGCCGTCCGCGGCGACGGCGCGCGGGGTCGCCTTCGTCCACCAGGAGCTGAACCTCTTCCCGAACCTCAGCGTGGCCGAGAACGTCTTCCTCCACGCCCTGCCCCGGCGAGGCCCCCTCGTGGACCGCGCCCGGCTCGAGTCGCGCACGCGCCAGCTGCTCGGCGAGGTGGGGCTCGACGTCCGGCCCGCGACGCTCGTCGAGGACCTCGCGCCGGGCGAGCGGCAGCTGGTCGAGATCGTGAAGGCGCTGGCGGTCGAGGCGCGCGTCGTGACTCTCGACGAGCCCACGACGTCCCTCAGCGCCCCGGAGGCGGAGCGCCTCTTCGCCATCGTGGGCCGCCTGCGGGCGCAGGGCCTCGGCGTCATCTACGTCTCGCACGCGCTCGGCGACGTGCTGCGCCTCGCCGACGACGTCCTCGTCCTGCGCGACGGGGCGGTGGTGGGCCAGGGGCCGCGGGCCGGGTTCGACGAGGCTCGCCTGGTCTCGCTCATGGTGGGCCGGGAGATCGAGACCGTCTTCCCCGCCCGCCGCGCCGCGCCCACCGGCGAGGTGGCCCTCGAGGCGCGGGGCGCCTCGTCGGGCGGCCGCCTCCGGGACCTGCGGTTCACCCTGCACCGCGGCGAGGTGGTCGGCCTCGCGGGCCTCATGGGCGCCGGGCGAACCGAGGCGCTGCGGACCCTCTTCGGTCTCGACACGCTGGAGGGCGGCGAGGTGCGGGTGGCGGGGCGGACGCTGGCGCCGTCGCCGCGCGGTGCGATTGCCCGCGGCCTGGCGTTCGTGACCGAGGACCGCCGCCAGGACGGCCTCCTGCTGGACGCGTCGGTCGCCGACAACCTCGCGCTCGTGGCGCTGCCGTCCCTGGCCTCGCACGGCCTCGTGCCTCCGGCGCGCGTCCGCGCGGCGACGACGGCCCAGGCGGAGGCCGTCCGTCTCGAGTCGGCCACCGGCCTTTCCGCGCCGGCGCGCAGCCTCTCCGGCGGCAACCAGCAGAAGGTCGTCCTCGGCAAGTGGCTGATGGCGAAGCCCGGCGTCTTCCTGTTGGACGAGCCCACCCGCGGGATCGACGTCGGGGCGAAGCAGCAGGTCTACCGGCTGATCGCCGATCTCGCCGACTCCGGGGCGGCCGTCCTCGTCGCCTCCTCCGAGATCGAGGAGCTGCTGGGGCTGTGCGACCGCGTCCTGGTGATGCGCCGCGGGGAGATCGTGGCCCGCTTCGCGCGGCCGGGCCTCGGCCCGCGCGAGGGCGAGACGGCGGGCTTCGACCGCGAGGCGATCCTGCGGGCGGCGCTCGGCGCGAGCGCTCCCGCCCGTCTCGAGGCCCGCCCGTGAGCCGCTGGCTCGGGCGCTACCCGGCGCTCCTCATTCTCGTCGGGGTGGGGGCGGTCTTCGCGGCCCTCTCCCCGCGATTCCTCGATTCCGCCAACCTCGTGAACATCGTCGTGCAGTGCTCCTCGGTGGGGATCGTCGCGACCGGCATGACCTTCGTCCTCCTCACCGCCGGCATCGACCTCTCGGTGGGCGCGATCATGTTCGTCTCCGCCGCGGTCGCCGGGAAGATGGCGGTCGCCGGCTCGTCCCTGCCGGTCGTGTTCGCGGTCATCCTCGCGATCGGCGCGCTGTTCGGCGCCGTGAACGCGTTCTTCGTGACGAAGGCCGGGGTCAAGGCGTTCGTGGTGACCCTGTCGACGCTCTACGTCGGTCGCGGGCTCGGCCTGTGGATCACCGAGACACGGGCCCTCAACCTGCCCGAGACGATGCTCCAGGTGGGCAGCGCTCGCCTGCTCGGCGCGCCCGTGCCCGCGGTGGTCCTCGCTGTGGTGCTCGTCGGGTCCCACGTCGTGCTCGCCCGCACCCCCTTCGGCCGGCACGTGTACGCCGTGGGTCACGACCCGGCGGCGGCGCGGCGGGCCGGGCTGCCGGTGGGCCGGATCCTGTTCGCGGTGTACGTGATCAGCGGCACCCTGGCCGCCCTCGGCGGCGCGGTGGCGATCGCCCAGCTCGGCGCGGTGTCGCCGACCTTCGGCCGGGAGCGCGAGTTCGCGGCGGTAGCGGCGGCGGTGCTGGGCGGGGTGAGCCTCTTCGGGGGCCGCGGATCGGTCCTGCCCGGCGTCCTCCTCGGCGCTGTTCTCGTGCAGACGGTCGAGAACGGCCTCGTGATCGTGAACGCGGACCCCTACCTCTACCCCCTGGTCATGGCCTGTGTCATCTTCCTCGCGGTCCTGCTGGACAGCACGAGAAGGAGGGTCCGATGAGGCTGGGCCTCGGCAGCTACACCTACACGTGGGCGGTCGGCGTTCCGGGACAGGAGCCGGCGCAGCCCCTGACCGCCCCGGACCTCGTGCGCCGCGCCGCCGCGGCCGGCGTCGGCTGCGTCCAGATCGCCGACAACCTCCCGCTCGACGCCCTCGGCGACGGCGAGCGGCGCGACCTGCGCACGCTGGCGGCCGAGATGGCCGTGGCCATCGAGGTCGGCGCCCGCGGCCTCACGGCCGAGCGGCTCGAGCGCTTCCTGGACCTGGCCGTGTTCTTCCACTCGCCGATCCTGCGCTTCGTGATCGACGGGCCCGGCCACGAGCCCACGATCGACGACGTGGTGGGTGTCGTGAGTGCGGCGCTCCCCCGCCTGCGCGAGACCGGCGTCCGCCTCGCCATCGAGAACCACGACCGGCTGAAGGCGACCGAGTTCCGCGACGATCGTCCTGCGGACCGACCCCGAGTGGGTGGGCATCTGCCTCGACTCGGTGAACTCGATGGGGGCGGGCGAGGGCGTCCGCGAGGTCGTGGCGGAGCTCGCGCCCCACACGCTCAACCTGCACCTGAAGGACTTCACGGTCGAACGGGTGTCGCACAAGATGGGGTTCACGGTGACGGGTTGCCCGGCCGGCCAGGGGATGCTGAACGTGCCCTGGCTCCTCGCCGAGATCCGGAAGCACGGCCGCTGCCAGAGCGCGATCCTCGAGCTGTGGACGCCGCCGGCGGGCTCGGTCGAGGAGACGATCGCCCGCGAGGCGGCCTGGGCGGACGAGAGCCTGCGCTACCTCAAGCCCCTCTTCGCCTGAGCCGGGCCGCGGTCGGCACCGGTTTATCGGCGGTCGGCCGCGACGCGGAATCCCCGGCGGTGTATCTCGCCGTAGGGGCCGCGAAGGGCCGCGTGCAGGAAGAACGCGGGCAGATCCCACCCGCCCCCGCGGAGCGTGTGGTACGGGGAGCCGCCTCCTTCCCAGGCGCTCCCGTCGGTCGGTGCGCCGTTGTAGTCGGCATGCCACGTGTCCTGCGTCCACTCCGGCACGTTGCCGAACATGTCGTAGAGCCCGAAGGCGTTCGGCTGCTTCAGGGCGACCGGGTGCGTGGTGCCGCCTGAGTTCTCCTTGATCCACGCAATCGCCTCCGCCGGGCCGTAAGGGTCCTTCGCGGTGCCCGCGCGGCACGCGTACTCCCACTCGGCCTCGCTCGGGAGGCGGTACCGCCAGTCCCGATCGCGCTCGTTCAGCTTCCGGATGAAGACCTGCACGTCGTCCCAGCCGACCATCTCGACGGGAGCGTCCGGGCCGGCCTGCTTGAAGTGCGACGGGTTCGTGCCCATCACGGCCTGCCACTGCGCCTGAGTGACCTCGGTGACGCCCATCCAGAAGGACCGCACGGAAACCCGATGGACGGGCGCCTCGCCCGGGCCCACGGTGGAGCCCATGTCGAAACCGCCGCCGCGGATCTCGACCAGCCGAATGCCGATGCTGTTGCGGACCTCCGTGGGCCACGATGGCGCGGCGCCCGGCGTCCCGGCCGAGCTGCCAGCACCGCGATGCCGACGAGTGCGTACCCGATGCCCAGGAGCACGGTCGTCATTCTCGCCCCCAGCGACATGGGCAGCAAGCGCCCTCCTCGCGCCAGTCTCAGGGCGTCCGAGCACGTGCTCTGCTTCGCCTGATCCCGGGCCGCGGCGGCGGCCGGCGTGGGATAATCTCGCATGGTGGAGAGAGGGATGCGATCGGTGCAGGGCGACACGTCGGCGGACCAGGGTCGCCTCGCGCGCACGGCCGCCCTCCTGCGCGGCGGGCGCGGCCTCGTCCCCCGGGGCGTCTATCGCTTCTCCTCCTTCGAAGAGGCGGACTCGTGGATGACGAAGATGATGATCGCAGCGCAAGAGCGCCGGAGCCCGACGACGTCATCCGCATCTGCCGGGCGCTGAACGAGGCCGGGCGCTCGCTACCTGCTGATCGGCGGCTTCGCGGTCATCGCCCACGGCGCAGGCCGCTTCACGAAGCGCATCGACCTCCTCGTCGACGACGCGTTGGCCAACATCGCCCGCGTCAAGCGCGGCCAGTCCGTGCTCGCGGACAACGCCGCCGCCGAGGTGGCGGAGGACGACGTTCAGCGCCAGTCGTCGTGCGCGTGGCGGACGAGGTGGTCGTGGACCTGATGGGTCGCGCCTGCGGGCTGAGCTACGCCGAGGCGTCTTCGGACGCCGAGACGCTCGAGCGCGAAGGGGTCCGCATCCCGGTGGCGAGCCCGTCGACGCTCATCCGGACCAAGGAGACCCCGCGCCCGTGCAGGACGGCGATCGATCGCGCGTTCCTCGAGGGCGTCCTGCGCGGCGCGTCGTCCCGGCTCTCGCCGGTGGACGGTGTCGATGCGGGTGATGCGCGTCTCCGGCGCCGTCGGCGGCGGCGCGTCGCCAAAGGGAGGCGAAGGCGGGCGTGGAAGAACGGTCAGGGCGGAGCGGCGGTCCACGGTCCACCTCCGGGAAGGAGCCCGCATCATAGCCGAGGCGACGGCTATCCCCCGAGCAGGAGGTGGATCGACGTGACGATCATCAGGACGGCCACGACGGCGTCGAAGTGGCGCTGCGGGACCAGGCGGTTGGCCCACCAGCCGGCGGCGATGCCGACGGGGACGGCCGCGGCGTAGCGGAGGGAGAGGGCGAGGGTGCCCGCGTCGATGAGGCCGGTGGCGACGTAGGGCGGGACCTTGAGCAGGTTGTTGACGGTGAAGAAGACGCCGCTCGTGGCGACGAAGCGGGTCTTGTCGAGGCGCTGCGCGAGGAGGAAGAGGGCCAGGACCGGCCCCGCTGCGTGGGCGATCGTCGAGCTCGTTCCCGCGGCGATGCCCACGAGGACGCCGTGCCAGGGCCGGGGTCGATAGACCGCGTGCGGGTGGTAGCGGTTCCGGACGACGAGCAGCAGGGTCAGGACGAGGCCGACGCTGCCGATCGACCGGCGGAGCGCCAGGTCGCTGATCGACGTCACGAACCCGGTGGCGAGGGCGATGCCGATGAGGGTGCCGACGAGCGGCCAGGCCACGAGCCGCAGGTCCCAGCGCCGCCAGTAGACGGCCAGGGTGAAGACGTCGGCGAGGCACAGGAGCGGGAGGATGACGCCGATCGCCGTCCGCGCCGGCAGGGCCTGGGCCATGAGGGGCGTCGAGAGCATGCCGAGGCCGGTCGCGAAGCCGGCCTTCGAGAGGCCGATCAGGAAGACGCCGAGGAGCGCGAGCAGGGTCTGAGGGGACCGCGCCCGGAGAGATAGGGCGCGCCCGCTGGTACTGGGCCAGGTCGCGTCGGCGCCGAGGACGCGCGCCGCGTGAAGCGGCCAGTAGGGGTCGCGGAGCATCTCGCGCGCCAGCAGGACGAGGTCGGCCTGGCCACCGGCCACGATCGCCTCGGCCTGGGCCGGCTCCGTGATCATCCCGACCGCGCCGGTCGCGACTCCCGCCCGCGCCCGGATGGCGGCCGCGAACGGCACCTGGTAGCCGGGGGCCAGGGGGACCTTCGCGTCGGGCACGGTCCCGCCGCTCGAGCAGTCCACGAGGTCGACCCCCGCCTCGCGCAGCTCGCGGGCGAGGACGACCGACTGCTCGAGGTCCCAGCCGCCCTCCACCCAGTCGGTCGCCGAGATGCGGGCGAGGACCGGCCGCTCCACCGGGAAGGCCTCGCGCACCGCGCGCGCCACCTCGAGCGGCAGGCGCATCCGGTTCTCGAGGCTGCCGCCGTACTCGTCCGTCCGGCGGTTGGTGAGCGGGGAGAGGAACTGGTGGAGGAGGTAGCCGTGGGCCGCGTGGATCTCGACCACCTCGAAGCCGGCCTGTTCGGCCCGGCGCGCGGCGTCGCGGAAGGCGCCGACGACCGCGCGGATGTCGTCGGCCGAGAGCTCGCGCGGCACGAGGTAGCCCTCGGCGAAGGCCAGCGGGCTCGGCCCGACCGGCTGCCAGCCGCGGCCGCCCTCGCCCACCGGCCGGCCGCCACGCCAGGGCGCCTCGGTCCCGGCCTTGCGCCCGGCGTGCGCGAGCTGGATCGCGGGGACCGCGCCCTGCGCGGCGATGAAGCGGGCGATGGGGGCCCAGGCCTCGGCGTGGGCGTCCGACCAGATGCCGGTGTCGTCGGGGCTGATCCGCCCCTCGGGAGAGACGGCGCTCGCCTCGGCGATCACGAGCCCGGCCCCGCCGACCGCGCGGCTGCCGAGGTGCACGAGGTGCCACTCGGTGGGCCGGCCGTCCGGCGCCGAGTACTGGCACATGGGCGAAACGGCGATCCGGTTGCGGAGCGTCGTCTCGCGCAGCCGCAGGGGCGTGAAGAGCGCGCTCACCGGCGGGCCAACTTCTCCGCCGTCACGAAGCGCGGCTCGATGTCCACCGGCACGTCTTTCAGCCGATCGAGGACCCGCTGCGTGTCCGGGCGGACCACGGCCAGGCGCTCGAGGATGGCCTTCGCCTTCGCGTAGCTGCCCTCCGCCTGGAGCGTCATCAGCTCGCGGGTGAGAGCGGTGACCGCGGGCTTCACCTTCGCGGGATCGACGGCGAAGGTGCCGTCGGGGGCGACCTTGAACGCTCCGGCATCGAGGAGGTGGTTGAGCTGGAGGACCTGCCCTTTGCCGTGGGCTTCGTTGGTGCCGAAGCGGATCGAGCGGAAGGCCGAGGCGAGGAAGGTCGTGTACATGGTCCGCTCGAAGGAGCGGTCGAGAACGCCCTTGTCCACCAGCTGCTGCAGCGCCCACAGGCCCGAGATGTCCGCCTTCGCCTCCTCGATGGCGCCGTAGGTGTCCTTGAGCTCGAGGCGCACGGTGGTCTCGCGGCCGCCGACCTTGATGTTGCCCGGGCCGAGGCCGTGCATGAGCTCGTGCATCAGGATGTGGGTGAAGAAGGCCTCGAAGTCCACGTTCGGCTGGTCGGCGGAGGCCAGGGCGACCCTCGAGATCGGGACGAGCACCTTCTCGAACTTCGCGCGCTGCGTGTTCTTCAGCATCACGCGCTTGCTGCCCTTCTCCGCGACGACCCTCTCGTCGTTCGGCAGGTTGAAGGCGGCGGTCTGGACGCCGCTGTTGCCCTGCCCGGACGAGAAGACGACGTCCACCACCCGGATCGGGGCCATCCCGCCCAGCTTCGGGTTGCGCAGGGCGGGATCGATCGGCAGCCGGTCCTCGAGCCACTGGAGCTCCGAGGAGAAACGGGCGAGCTTCGCCGACTCCTTCTCGTCTCGCACCGTGATGAAGGCCTCGAAGGCGGCCTTGTAGCCGAACCAGCCGTCGTCGTAGGTCTCGTAGGGGCCGATCGTGGGCTCGAGGGAGGCATCGAGCTCCATCCAGGCGACGTCGCTCGCGTAGTAGTCGTTCGAGAGGAAGGCCGCCGCGCGCTTCTCGAGGAAGGCGCGCAGCGTCGGCTGCGCGGTCGCGGCCGCGGCCTCGCGCAGGAGCTCCGCGGCCCGCGCGAGCTCGCCCTGGTGCTCGACGCTGTAGGGCACGGCCACGAGCGTTCCCTTCGGCGTGCGGCGGATGGTGGTGAAGAAGCCGGCCGCGACCGCTCGCTCGGCCTCGGGCAGCGCCTTCATCCACGCCTCGACCTCGGCCTTCGTGGCCCCGGCGGGGTAGAAGTTGGCCGCCTCCGGCTTCGCCGGCAGGCCGGGCAGGAAGGGCGCCTGGTGATCGAGCTGGGACCACGGTCCCTTGTTGACGAGGAAGGCGTGGAGCCGGGCCTGGCCGAGAGAGGAGCGGTCGGCCAGGAGCTCGAGGAGAAGCGCCTCGTTGCCGGCCCAGACCTGGCGGAGGTAGAGCCCGTCGAGGACGCGCGCCGCCTCGATCATCTTCACGAGCGCGCGACGCTCGCTCTCCGGCAGCGCGCTCACGTCCGCGCCGATGTCGACGGGCTCGAAGCGGGCAGTCATGGCCCGCAGCCGGGCCTCGTCGGGCGGGGGCGCGTCGGAGCCGCGCGCGCCGGGGGCCCCGAGGGCGAGGAGGAAGAGCAGGGCAGGGAGACGGCGCATGGTGGCCTCCAGTCGAATCGTCCGATGTTACCCCCCGGGGAACCGGCCCGGGGGCCGGCGTGGGACGGGATCGAAGCTCGACGCGCGGCCAGCGACGCCAGGCGTTGCGCCTACTTCTTGTCGGTGCTCCCCGTAGACGAGGACTTCGTGTCGGAGGCCGAGCTCTTCGACTCCGACGACGAGCCCGAGGAGGGTTCCTTCGAGGACTCCTTCTTTCCGCCCTTGTCCTTGGCCGAGTCCCCGGCTCCGCCCTTGTCCGAGCTGTCCTTCCGCCCGGCGGCCTCGCCGCCCGTGGACTTGCGGGCGTAGTCGGTGATGTACCAGCCCGTGCCCTTGAACTGGATGGCGGGGGCGGAGGCGAGCTTCTCCACCGGTCGGGCGCAGGTCGGGCAGCTCTCCAGCGGGGCGTCCGAAAACTTGCGCACCAGCTCGAACGTCCCGCACTTCGGGCACTCGTACTCGTAGAGCGGCAACTTCGGGAACCTCCGAAACTCCCTTTGTAGCACCCGCCGGCGGGGGCGGTCAAAGCCACGCGCCCGGGTCAGTGCACCTCGGCCCAGCTCCGGCCCAGGCGGGCGTCGGCCACGAGGGGCACGTCGAGCTTCAAGGCGCCCTCCATCACCTCGGTCACGAGGGCTTTGGCCTTCTCGGCCTCCGCCTCCGGCACCTCCAGCAGGAGCTCGTCGTGGATCTGCAGGATGAGTCGCGAGCGCATCCCCCGCGAGGCGAGCTCCCGGTGCAGGTCGATCATGGCCTGCTTGATGAGGTCGGCGGCCGAGCCCTGCACCGGCGTGTTCATGGCCTGCCGCTCCGCCTCCATGCGGACGGGGAAGCTCTTCGCGCGCAGGTCGGGCAGCCGGCGCAGGCGCCCGAGCAGCGTCCGGACGTGCCCGGTCTCGCGCGCCTTCGCGACCGTCTCGTCGATGAAGGCCCGCACCTTCGGGTAGCGGGCGAAGTAGGCCTCGATGAAGCGCTCGGCCTCCTTGCGGGAGACGCCGATGTCCTTCGCCAGGCTGAAGGCGGTCTTCCCGTACAGCAGCGCGTAGTTGACCATCTTGGAGATCCGCCGCTGCTCGGCCGGCGGGACCGCGGAGAGAGGGCCGAAGATCTCGCGCGACGTGCGGTCGTGCACGTCCTCCCCGCGCCGAAAGGTGTCGACGAGCGTCGGGTCCCCGGAGAGGTGGGCGAGGACGCGCAGCTCGATCTGGCTGTAGTCCGCGGAGAGGAGGAGGTGCCCCGGCTCGGCCACGAAGGCCTCGCGGACCCGGCGCCCCTCCGGGGTGCGGATGGGGATGTTCTGGAGGTTGGGGTCGGTGGCGGAGAGCCGGCCGGTGGCCGCCACCGTCTGGTTGAAGGTGGCGTGGATGCGGCCGGTCTCGGGGTTCACCATCTCGGGCAGCGCGTCCACGTAGGTGCTCTTGAGCTTCTGCACGGAGCGGTAGTCGAGGATCTTCCGGGGCAGCTCGTGCACCAGGGCCAGCTCCTCGAGCACGTCCTCCGCCGTGGAGGCGGCCTTCGTCTTGGCCGTCTTCTTCCCGCTCTGCATCCCCAGCCGGTCGAAGAGCACCTCGCGGAGCTGGACGGGGGAGTTGATGTTGAACTCGCCCTTGGCGAGCGCGTGGATCTCCCCGGTGAGAGCGGCGAGCTGCGCCTCCATCTCGAGGCTCATCCGCGCCAGGAGCGCCGTGTCCACCTTCACCCCGGCCCGCTCGAGGTCGGCCAGCACCTCGACCAGCGGCATCTCCATCGACTCGTAGATCGGGAGGAGGCCCTCCGCGCCGAGCCGCTCCGTCATCGGCCCGTCGAGGCGCCGGACGAGCTCGGCCTCGGCGCCCGCGGCCTGGCCGGTCGGGATCGCCGCGGCATCGGCGGCCACGACGCCGTCCGAGCCGGACGCGCGGCGCTCGCCGAGGTGCTCCATCGCGAGGTCCTCGAGCGCGTAGGCGCGCCGGCCCGGGTCGAGGAGGTAGGACGCGATGAGCGCGTCGAAGGCGAGCCCGGCCACGCGCACCCCGAGCCGCTCGAGCACGACCCGGTCGCGCTTGGCGTGGGCGGAGGCCTTCCGCACCGCCGGGTCCTCGAGAAGCGGTCGGAGCGCCTCCAGCGCCGCGGTGCGGTCGGGGGCCTGAGGCAGATCGATCGCCGAGTGGGCGAGGGGGACGTAGGCGGAGCGGCCGGGGGCCCACGAGAGGGCGATCCCGAGGGCTTCCGCCCGCATCGCCGAAGCGCTCGTCACCACGACGCCGAGCGCGACGTGGCCCGCCTTGCGGGCCTCCGCCGCGACGGCCTCGATCTCCTCGCGCCGCGCGAGCAGCCGGTGATCGGCGGCGGCCGCGGTCACCTCGGGCGCGTACTCGCGCGCGAGGCCCTGGAACTCGAGCTCCTTGAAGAGGGCGTGGGCGGCCGCCCGGTCGGGCTCCTGGCGCGAGAACGCCTCGAGGTCGAGAAGGACGGGAGCGTCGGTGCGCAGCGTGACGAGCTGCTTCGAGAGGAGGGCGTCCGCCCGGTGGCTCTTCAGCCCCTCGCGGTAGGCCGCGCGCTTCACCTCGTCGGCCCGCTCGAGCACCGACTCCACGGGGCCGAACTCGCGGACGAGGTCGCGCGCGCCCTTGTCCCCGATGCCGGGAACGCCCGGGATGTTGTCGACCGCGTCCCCGACGAGCGCCAGGACGTCGGCGATGCGCTCGGGAGGCACTCCCCACTTCTCCTCGACGGCCTTCCGGTCGAACCGCGTGGAGCCGCTCCCCTCGCGGCCGGGGTTGAGGACCACCACGTCGTCGCCGACCAGCTGCAGCAGGTCCTTGTCCGCGGAGACGACGACGACCTTCAGGCCCTTCTCGACCGCCTGCCGGGCGAGGGTCGCGATCGTGTCGTCCGCCTCGTAGCCGGGGATCTCGACGACCGGCATCCGCAGCGCCTCGCACACCCGCCGGATGTACGGGACCTGCACGGCGAGGGCGTCGTCCATCTTCGGGCGGTTGGCCTTGTACTCCGCGTACTCCCCGTGGCGGAGCGTCTTCCCCGGCGGGTCGAAGAGGACGGCGATGTGCTCCGGACGCTCGTCCTCGAGGAGCTTCCGCAGCATCGTGGTGAAGCCGTAGGTGGCGTTCGTGGGCAGGCCCTTGCTGGTGGCGAGCCCGCGGATGGCGTGGAAGGCGCGGTGGAACTGGCCGGAGCCGTCGACGAGGTAGACCGTCCGCGGGGGGGGCATCTGCCGACGATTCTGGTCCGGGGCGGCCGGCCAAGTCCAACCGGCGGGGTGCGGGGGGCATCCTGCCCGCGCGGTAGAGGGGCGCGCCTTCAGCTAGAATCCCCGGGCGATGCTCCCCCGCCTGGCCGCCGCTCTCCTCGGCGTCATTGCCCTGCGCGGCTGCCTCACCTACGAGTACGAGCACGAGATCTGGCTCCAGGTGAACGGCTCCGGCACCGTGAACGTCACGGGCCGCCCGGCGCTGTGGACCGCCTTCAAGAGCCTGCCCCTCGACGAAACCGACCCCGAGGCGATGAAGAAGGCCGCGCGGGAGCTGTTCGAGCGCTCGGGGCTCTCGGTCAAGCGGGTCACCCTCACGAGGCGGGGCGGCCACCCCTACCTCTTCGTCTCGGCCGACTTCAACGACGTCAACCGCATCTCCTACACCCCCGCCTTCCCCGACCTGCGGGTGGGGCTCCGACGCGAGGGCGGGCGGCTCATGCTCGACGGCAGCTGGCAGCGGCCCATCGAGGCGCTGCCCGGCGGAGAGGGCGAGCGCGAGGGGCTCATGGCCGTGCGCTTCCACCTGCCGAGCAAGGTCTACGGCCACCGGCGCGCCGCCGACGGGGTCGAGCGCGGCAACATCCTCGGCTGGCGGCAGGAGGTGGGGCCGGCGCTCGACGGGGGCCGCCTCGAGTTCGGGGCGGACATGGACGAGCGGAGCATCCTCTCCTCGACGGTGATGCTCTTCGCGGGGGCGGTGGCCCTGGCGGCCGTCCTCCTCGCCCTGGCGCTGTGGGCGGTGGTCCGCCAGGGGCGCAAGGACCTCGGGCGCCCGGCATGAAGGGGCGGTCCCCGAAAGAGGGTCGAGGGGCCCGCGTCGTATAATCCACCGTCGCGAAGTCGCCGCTCTTCCCGCGCGAGGTCCTGATGAACGTCAAGCTCTCCTTCTCCCCCGTCTCCCAGAACCCGGTCGACCTGCTCGCCTTCGTGCTCGACGACGAGAAGACCCTGCACGAGATCGACGACCCCGCGATCGCCGCCCACGTGCAGCGGGCCGCCGCCGCCTTCCGCGACAAGACCCTGAAGCGGGAGTACTACGCGACCCTGCCCGAGGGGGCCAAGGCGAGGGCGGTGGTCGTCTACTGGAGCCCCCAGCTCAAGAGCTGGAACCTCTGGGAGAACGTCAAGACCTTCGCCGCGCGGGCGCTGCGCCTCGCGCGCGACTACCGCCTGGCCCGCGTGGGCCTGGTGCTGAACACGAAGGACGCCGCACCGCTCGTCGGGAAGGCGGTCGAGGGCGCCGTCCTCGGCACCCACGCCTTCGACAAGTACAAGCAGGAGAAGGACGACTTCTTCGCGAAGGAGGCCTCGCTCACGATCCTCGCCCACCCCGACCACCAGGCCGACGCCGAGGCGCGCAAGGCCCGCTACGCGTGGGTGGCCGAGAACGTCAACCGCGCGCGCGACCTCATCAACGAGCCGGGCAACGTGGTGACGCCGGAGACGATCGCGGCCGCGGCGGGAGAGCTCGCCCGCGAGGTGGAGCTCGAGATCGAGGTGCTCGACCCCGCCGCGCTGCGCGCGAAGGGCTACAACGGCATCCTGCGGGTGGGGGCGGGCAGCGCCAACGCGGGCCGCATGGTCGTGCTGCGCCACGTGCCCCGCAAGGCCTCGAAGGAGACGATCGCCCTCGTGGGCAAGGGCATCACCTTCGACTCCGGCGGCATCAGCCTGAAGCCCGGCGACAAGATGTGGGAGATGAAGGGCGACATGGCGGGAGCGGCCGCCGTGCTCTACGCGATGCGCGCCCTCGGCAAGATCCGGCCCGACGTCAAGGTGGTGGGCGTCCTCTGCTGCGCCGAGAACATGCCGGACGCGAACGCGCAGCGCCCCGGCGACATCTTCACGGCGAAGAACGGCAAGTCGGTGATGGTGGACAACACCGACGCCGAGGGACGGCTGGTGCTGATCGACGGCCTGGCGCGGGCGGGCGAGGAGGGCGCGACCCACGTCGTGGACATCGCCACCCTCACCGGCGCGGTGGTGCGCGCGCTGGGCCCGAGCGTCGCCGGGATCATGGGCACCGACCGCGATCTCGTGCGCCGGGTCATCCGCTCCGGCGAGAACCACGGCGAGCCCTTCTGGGAGCTGCCGCTCGTCGAGGAGTACAAGGAGTCGCTCAAGACCCCGTACGCCGACTTCAACAACATCGCGGCCGGGGGCCTCGCCGGCGCCATCACCGCGGGGCTCTTCCTGCGCGAGTTCGTGCCGAACGGGGCGGCCTGGGCCCACCTCGACATCGCGGGGCCGATGTTCAAGGACAAGGAGTGGAAGTACTTCGACGCCGGCGCCATCGGCTTCGGGGTGAAGACGCTGGTGGACCTGTGCGAGCGCTTCCGTGATCCTCTCGCCTGAGCGGACGAGCTTCGACCGGGTCACCGACCTCGTCTGGCTCGGCTCGCGCATCGCGAGCTTCGACGACTACCGCCGCCTGCGCGCCGAGGGGATACGGGCCTGTGTCGACATGAAGCAGGAAGGCGCCGACCCCTGGGGGTTCGAGGCCTTCCTGTGGCTCCCCACCCCCGACCACGAGGCCCCGACCCACGCCCACCTGCGGATCGGGCTCGCCTTCCTGCGCGAGTGCGAGGCGGCGGGGATGCCGGTCTTCGTGGCCTGCCTCGCCGGGGTCGGCCGCTCGTCGACGCTCGTCCTCGCCCACCTGCTCTCGGCCCGCTTCAAGGACGAGGGCCTCGAGGCGGCGCTCGACTTCATGACCGCGCGACGGCCGATCGTCCGCCCGAACCCCGAGCAGATCGAGGCGGCGCGGCTCGCCGCCTTCGCGTTCTCCGACCAGGGCTGAAGGGCGCCGCGCCGGCGCCCGCCGGCGGCCACCGGACGCTCGCCGATCGGCGGGGAACGGGGGCTTCCGCCGGCCCGTAGCCCCCTGGTGAAGGCCGGCCCGCGCGTGAGATGGGTGCGGGGGCGACGGGCTCCGGCCTGTAGAATCGCGACGAAACGGGGGCAGGCATGGTCAGAGTCGACGGCAACGGCAACGGCGAGGGCCTCATCCGGGTGCGCGAGCTCGACAAGAGCTACAGGCGCGGCGGCGAGGAGATCCACGTCCTGCAGGGGTTGAATCTCGACGTGGACGCGGGCGAGTTCATCGCCTTCATGGGCCCGAGCGGTTCGGGCAAGACGACGCTCCTGAACCTCCTGGGCGGCCTGGACGTCCCGTCGGCCGGGACCGTCACCGTGGCCGGGGACGAGATCACGGCGATGTCGCGCCGCAAGCTCACCACCTGGCGCGCGCGGCACGTGGGCTGCGTCTTCCAGGCCTACAACCTGATCCCCGTCCTCTCGGCCTACCGCAACGTCGAGCTGCCGCTCCTCCTGACCCCGCTCTCCCGCGCGGAGCGGCGCGAGCACGTCGAGGCGGCGCTGCGCGTCGTGAGCCTCGAGGACCGCATGCACCACTTCCCCCGCCAGCTCTCCGGCGGGCAGGAGCAGCGGGTCGCGATCGCGCGCGCCATCGTGGCCGACCCGACGTTCCTCCTGTGCGACGAGCCCACCGGCGACCTCGACCGCAGGAGCGCCGACGAGATCCTCGACCTCCTCGGCCTGCTCGTGAGCGAGAGGAAGACCACGATCCTCATGGTGACCCACGACCCGCGCGCGGCGGAGCGGGCGAGCGCCCTCCTCCACCTCGAGAAGGGCGTCCTCGTGGAGGCCGGGCGGAAGCGCGAGGCGAGGCCGCTCGCGGAGGTGACGGCATGAAGTACCTGCCGCTCCTCCTCGCGAACCTGAAGCGGAAGAAGATCCGCACCGGCCTCACCATCGGCTCCTTCGTGGTGGCGCTCTTCCTCTTCGGGCTCCTCGCCGCGGTGCGGGCCGGCTTCCGCCAGGGCGTCGACATCGCGGGCGCGGACCGCCTCGTGGTGATCGGCCGGACCGGCGTCATCCAGCCCCTCCCGCTCCCGTACATGGAGCGCATCCGCCGCCTCCCGGGCGTGAAGGACGTCGCGCACTCCACCTGGTTCGGCGGGGTCTACCAGGACCCCAAGAACTTCTTCCCCCAGTTCGTGATCGACCCCGAGGCAGTGGCGCGCGATGTACCCCGAGTTCAAGGTGCCCGAGGACCAGTGGCGCGACTTCATGGCCGACCGGCAGGGCATCGTCATCGGCACCAAGCTCGCCCAGCGCTTCGGCTGGAAGATCGGGGACCACGTGCCGCTCAAGTCCCCGGGCTACCTCGGCGGCGGGAGCTGGGACTTCAACGTGCGCGGGATCTACCGCGGCACGCGGCCCCAGGACGACGAGGGCCAGCTCTGGCTGCAGCACAAGTACTTCTACGAGAAGGCCCCCCGGTACTGGCAGGGGATCGTGGGCTGGTACATCGTGCGGGTCGCCGACCCGGAGGCGGCCCTCGGCGTCGCGAAGGCCATCGACCAGGAGTTCGCGAACTCCACCTCCGAGACGCGCACCCAGACGGAGTCCGCCTTCGCCGCCGCGTTCATGAAGCAGATGGGCAACATCGAGTTCCTCATCATGGCCATCGGCTCGGTGGTCTTCTTCACGCTGCTCCTCGTCACCGGCAACACCATGGCCATCGCGGTCCGCGAGAGGACGGGCGAGCTCGCGGTGCTGAAGGCGGTCGGCTACTCCGACCGCTTCGTGCTCGGCCTCGTCCTTGCCGAGTCGATGCTCATCGCGGCGGTCGGTGGCGCGATCGGCCTCTGGCTCGCCCGGGGCATGGCCAGCCAGGACATCACCGGCGGCATCCTGCCCATGTACCTGTCCGGGGCCGCGCTCGCCAGCGGTGTCCTGGTCGCGCTCGGCACGGGCCTCGTGGCGGGTCTCCTGCCCGCGGTCTCCGCCATGCGCCTGAGCGTCGTGGACGCGCTGCGGAGGATCTGACCATGGCCATCCCGGTCGCCTACAACCTGCGCAGCGCCAAGGAGCGCTGGAGCTCCTCGGTGGTGGCCGTCCTCGGCATCGCGGGCACGGTGGGGGTCTTCGTCGCCATGCTGGCCCTGGCCCGCGGCTTCAAGGCCACCGTGACCTCGTCAGGCCTCCCCCAGAACGCGATCGTCCAGCGGGCGGGGGCGGACAACGAGATGACCAGCATCCTGCAGGTCGACGACGTGCGGCTCGTGGAGGACGCCCCACAGGTGGCCCGGGACGCCTCGGGCCCGCTGGTGAGCCCCGAGGTCGTGGTCATCGCCGCGCTGCCCATGCGGGGGACCGACGCCGACGCCAACGTCCAGATCCGCGGCGTGTCGCCGCGGGTCCTCTCGGTGCGGGACAACGTGAAGATGGTCGAGGGGCGATTCCTCACGCCCGGCCTTGCCGGAGGCGGTGGTCGGGAGGGGCGCGCAGAGCGCTTACGTGGGCCTCGACCTCGGGGCGACGGTCCGCATCGGGGCCGGCACCTGGACGATCGTGGGCGTCTTCGACGGGAAGGGCACGGCCTTCGACTCCGAGGTCTGGGCCGACGCCGGGATCCTCAACGGCTTCTACCAGCGCCCGCCCTCCGTCTTCCAGTCCGCGACCGTCCGCCTGCGCTCGGCCGACGACTTCCCCGCCTTCGAGGCGACGCTCAAGGGCGACCCGCGCCTCAACGTGCAGGCGCTGCGGGAGACCGACTACTACGCGAAGCAGTCCGAGCTGGTCACGCAGATGATCACCGTGCTGGGGACGCTGATCGCCGTGGTCATGGGCCTCGGCGCCGTCTTCGGCGCCCTCAACACCATGTACTCCGCGGTGTCGGAGCGCTCGCGGGAGATCGCGGTCCTGCGGGCGATCGGCTTCGGCGGCGGCGCGATCGTGCTCTCGTTCTTCGTGGAGTCGCTGATCATCGCGTGCGCGGGCGGCCTCGTGGGCTGCGTCGCCGTCCTGCCCGTGAACGGGCTCACCACCGGCACGATGAACTGGCAGACCTTCTCCCACCTGGCCTTCGCCTTCCGCATCACGCCCGACCTGCTGACGATGGGGATGGTGTTCGCGCTCATCATGGGCGCGCTCGGGGGGCTGCCCCCCGCGATCCGCGCCGCCCGCGCCAACGTGGCCCACACGCTGAGAGCCTTGTAGGCCATCCCGAGGGACTTCGGTCGGACGCTGTGGCCGCTTGTCATCCCGAGGGACTCCGGGTGGACGGGTCCCGAGGGATCCGCCGTCGTTCGGCTGACGGTCACCACGTTGAAGGCGCGCTGGGTGCGCTCGCGCTGGCGCAGGATCTCGCGTGGCACGATCACCTCGAGCGGCTCCCCGCCCGTCGCGCGGCGCACGAGAGCCAGGGCGACGCCGGCGGCGGTGGTAACGGCCTCGGGCCGGCACGCGGGCCCGGAGAGTGGTGACGGCTTCCCGCAGGTCCTGGGCGAAGGGCTCTCAGGACACGCTGCGGGGGCCGGCCAAGACCTCGACCTTGAGACCGGGACACCGGGCGAGGTTCCGATCCCCGGTGAGAAAGACGTCGGCCTTCGCGAGGACGGCGGTCGCGAGGTGGATCGCGTCGGGCGGTCGGAAGCCGTGAGCTGCTCGAAGCGCGGTGGCCGTCTCGACGACCTCGGGCGTGATCTCGGCCAATTCGAGGCCCTCGCGGGCGAAGAACCCTTCGAACCGCGTGAGCAGCTCCGTGTTCCCGTCTCGAAGCGGCCTGACCCGGCATTCCAGGCGGGACAGCCGGGACGTGATGACGGCTCCGCTCGCGGCTTCGGCTCGTTCGATCCAGGCGAGCGCTGCCGCCCGAAACTCCGGCACGCCCTCGATGCTGTAGATGATGGGATTGGCGTCGAGGTAGAGACGCATCAGGACCAGGAGTCCCGCTCCTCGCGAACCTGCCGGTCAATGTCGTCCTTGCTACGAATGCCGGGAGGCAGGGCGCGCACGTAGTCGGACAGCCGACCGCCGACCCTGTCGGCGATGCGCGCCACGACTTCAACTTCCTGCGTCCGGTCGGGAAGCGCCGTCTCCAGCTCGACAGTGTGGGGCCCGACCACACGACCCTTGATGACAACCGTGCGCGGCATCTCCTGAGTCCTCAACTCCATTCTACGCCTCAGCGGACCGTACGAGGTCGCCGAGCTTCTCGGGGCCGGCGGCAGGGGCGGTCTGCCGTGCACGGGTCTCCCGCCTCGGCGGCGGCGTCGCCATCAGGGGCATCGTCCACCGCGACCTACGTGTCCCCGAGTATGCGCAGGCGCGGCCAGTGGCATCGGCCAAACTCACGGCCGAGAGGCCACGGGTAGCGGCGGGCTCCCGCGGAGAGCCCCCCGTCCCACGGGACTCATCGGTTCGAGTCGGACGTTGTCCCTGGGATGGGGGGCGCGCGGGACCCGCCGCGGATCCGAAGGCCTCGGCCCCGTCACGGCTGAGGGACGTGAGCGAGCGTCACTCCCGCCGGAGCGCCTCCACGGGGTCGAGGCCGGCGGCGTGCCAGGCGGGGTACAGGCCGAAGCCGATGCCGACGCCGAGCGCGACCACGAGGGCGGCCACGAGCATCAGCGGGTTGACCGCGGTGGGCCAGCCCGCGAAGGCCTGGATGAGCGCGGCGCCGACGAGGCCGAGGACGCTGCCGAGGACACCCCCGGTGACGGTGAGGAGCGTGCTCTCGACGAGGAACTGCGCGGCCACGTCCTTCCGGCGGGCGCCGAGGGCGCGGCGGACTCCCACCTCGCGCGTGCGCTCGGCGACGCTCGCCAGCATGATGTTCATGATCCCGATCCCGCCCACGAGCAGGCTGATCGCCGCCACGGCGCCGGTCACCACGTTGAAGACGCGCTGGGTGCGCTCGCGCTGGCGCAGGATCTCGCGCGGCACGATCACCTCGAGCGGCTCCCCGCCCGTCGCGCGGCGCACGAGGGCCTGGGCGACGCCGGCGGCGGTGGTGACGGCCTCGGGCGTCGCGACGCGGAAGACGATCTCGTCGACGCCGTCCGGCCGCGGGTCGGCGCCCCGGTCGAGGGCCTGGAGCGGGACGAGCACGGAGCGGTTGACGTCGCGCCCGCGGATGGCGGCCCCGCGCCCGCGGGGGGAGGCCCGCCCCTCGAGGACGCCCACCACCTGGTACCAGTCGCCGCCGAGGCGCACCGACTCGCCGAGCGGGCTCCCCAGCGGGAAGAGCGCCCGCGCCACGGAGGCCCCCAGCACCGCGACCCGCTTGCGGTCGGCCACGTCGAGCGCGGCCAGGAAGCGGCCCGAGGCGAGCTCCAGCCGCGTCGCGTCGCGATAGGCGGCGGTCGTGCCGAGCGCGATCACGGCGGCGCTTCGGCCGCCCGCCTCCGCCGGCAGCTCCGCGACGCGCAGCGGCGCCACCGCGCGCACGCCGGGCACGACCCGCCCCAGGGACTCCACGACCGCCACCGGCAACGCCGCGGGCCTCTTCTCCCCGGACTCCGGGGGGCGGGGGCGCAGGGTCACGGTGTCGATCCCGAGAGAGGAGATCTGCGCGAGGGTCTCGCGCCGCGCCCCCTCGCCCACCGACGACATCGCCACCACCGCGGCCACGCCGAAGACGACCCCGAGGATGGAGAGGCTGGAGCGCAGCTTGTGAAGCCTGAGGCTGCGCACGCCGAGCCGGAGAAGCACGAGGAGCGCGCCGGTCACGGCCGCTCCTCCGACACGACACGCCCGTCCTGGAGGCGGACGATCCGCTCGGCGCGGCGGGCCAGGGCCTCGTTGTGGGTGACGATCACCACGGTGCGGCCCCGGGCGTGCAGCTCGTCGAGGAGAGCCGCGATCTCCTCGCCGGTGGCGGTGTCGAGGTTCCCCGTCGGCTCGTCGGCGAGGAGGAGGCGCGGCTCGGTGACGAGGGCGCGGGCGATGGCGGCCCGCTGCGCCTCTCCCCCGGAGAGCTCGGACGGGCGGTGGTCGGCGCGGGCGGCGAGCCCCACCCGCTCGAGGGCGCGCAGCGCGCGCGGGCGCCACTCGGCGGGCGGAGCGCCCTCGTAGAGGAGCGGCGTCTCGACGTTCTCCGCCACCGTGAGCTGCGGGATCAGGTGGAAGGACTGGAACACGAAGCCGATCGAGCGGTTGCGCAGGCGGGAGAGCTCGTCGTCCCCGAGCCCCTCGACGCGCCGCCCGTCGAACCGGTGCTCGCCCCGGGTCGGGCGGTCGAGGCAGCCGAGGATCGAGAGGAGCGTCGTCTTGCCCGAGCCCGAGGGACCCATGATCGCGAGCTTCTCGCCTTCGCGGATGTCGAGGCTCACCCCGGCGAGCGCCACCACCTCCGTCGTCCCGCGCGGGTAGGCGCGGACGACGTCGCGCAGGGCGACGAGCGGCGGAGGGTCAGGACCCGGGCGCGCCACTGAACTCCGGGAGGGCGGTCTCGGGGTCGCGCAGGAGCACCCGCTCGCCGCGGGAGAGGCCTTTCTCGATCACCACGAAGTCCGCGCTCGAGGGGCCGAGCACGACCTCGCGGGGGCGCGGGCGGCGCCCGGCCAGGTAGACGACGCTGCGCCCTTCCCGCTCGAAGATGGCCTCGAGCGGCACGAAGAGGGCCTTCGCCCGCTCCTCCACCTCGATCTCGACGCGGGCGGTCATCCCGGGGCGCAGGCGCGGCTCCGACTCGTTCACCTGCACCGTCACCGAGAAGAACTTGGCGCCGCGGCGGTCCTTCTCCTCCTGGGCCAGGGTGCCCACGCGGATCACCGCCCCCGTGAGCCGCAGGTCGGGGTAGGCCTCCACCCGCACGCCGACCTTCTGGTTGCGCTCGACCTTGTGGATGTCGGTCTCGCGCACCTTCGTCTCCACGACCACGCGGGAGATGTCGGGGAGGATGATGAGCGGCTGGTTGGCCCAGACCTGGTCGCCCACCTGGGGCTTCCTCTGCTCGGAGCCGAAGAAGACCTCCTTGTACACCACGATGCCGGGCACCTCCGCGCGCACCTCGCAGCGCGCGAGCTGCTGCTTCGCGAGCTCCAGCCGGGCCTGGGCCTCCTGGATGCGGCTCTGCGCGGCGGAGATCCCCGCCTGCTTCTGGCTCATCCGGTACGAGGCGACGCTCTCCATCTGACGCAGCGTCTCGCGGCTCGACTGGGAGTCGGAGCGCGCCTGGGAGAGCTCGAGGGGGCGGCCGAAGTCCACGAGGGCGTCGCGGCGGCGCTTGGCGAGGTCGAGGTCGTCCCGCGCGCGCGCCACCTGCTGCTCGGCCCGCTCGAGCTCGGTGCGCGTGATGAAGCCCTCGGCGAGGAGCGGCTTCAGGTCGGCGAGCGCCGTCTCCGCCTTCTGCAGCTCCCGGTCGGCGTTGGCGACCGCGGAGGCCGCCTCCTCCTCCTTGACCCGGCCCTTGCCCTGCTGCACGTCCTTCATCTCGAGGTCGCTCTTCTCCACGCGCAGCCGCGCCGCCAGCAGCTCCTCCTGGTTCTGGATCGCCTGGAGCTTGAGGTCCTCGCGCGCCTTCGCGAACTCGGCCCCCGCCTGGGCGAACAGGGCCTGGTTCTTCCGGATCTCCTCCTCGAAGGGGGCGGCGTCGAAGAGGACGAGCAGGTCCCCCGCCTTGACCATGGTGCCCTCGGGGGCCATGGCGACGATCTTCGCCTGGTTGCTCTGGATGGCCGAGGCGTAGGTCACGGAGCGCAGGGCCTGAAGCGTCCCCGCCTCCGTGATCGCGACCCGGAAGGGCCCCTCGCGCACCTCCACCGCGGCGAGGTCCGTGCGGGGGCCGCCCACGGCCCAGACGAGGAGGACGAGGATCGCGCCGGCGCCGCCGAGAAGGGCGAGCGAGCGGCGGGGGCGGCTCCGGGCGGAGGCGGCGAGGGAGAGCAGGTTCTCCCGCGTCCACTGCTCGCGGCGCAGCCAGGGCCGCGCCTCGCGGGCGAGCCGGGTGATCTCGTCCGAGGCGCGGCGCGCGGCGGCGCGGGCGCGGGCGGCGAGGGCGAGGGGGGCTTCGGTCGTCACTGGGCGAACTCCATCTCCACGTCGAGGGTCCCGGTGGTGCGCTTGAGGTCGAGGCGAGCCACCGCGTAGGTGGTGAGCAGCTGCACGAGCGCGCTGCGCGCGGTGACCAGGCTGCTCTCGGCGTCCACCACGTCGAAGTTGCTGCCGAGGCCGCGCTGGTAGCGCAGCACGGCGAGGCGGCGCTGCTGGACCGCCACCTCCATGGCCTTTCTCTGCAGGAAGACGCTCTGCGCGACCTGGTCGAGCTCGCGCCGCGCCTGTCGCACCTGGCGCTCGACCTCGAGCTCCCGCTGCCGCACCGCGCGCTCCTTCGAGCCCACCTCGATCTGGGCGACGGCGCGGGTCGAGCGCTGGCCGGACTGCTGGATCGGGTAGGACGCGCTGAGGAAGACCTCGACCCGGCGGTCCCCGGCGGTCCAGGCGTCGCCGAAAGAGCCCCCGTAGCCGAGCTGGGTCACGCCCACGTTGAGGTCGAGCTGGGGCAGGAGGTTCTGGGTGGCGAGCGAGGCCGCGCGCCGGGCGTCGCTCACCTGGTCGCGCGCCTCGTCGAGCTCGAGGCGCGTGGCGAGGGCGAGACGCACGAGCGCCTCCACGGGCTCGAAGTCGTCCGTGGCCTCCGGCAGCGGCGCGGCCTCGGGCTCGACGGGGTCGTCGGGGGGCAGGGCGAGGAGCCCGCGGAAGCGCTCGAGGGCGGAGGAGAGGGCGGAGCGCGACCGGACCATGGAGTCGCCCGCCTGCGCGGCCTGGAGCTCCGCCCGGAACACGTCGAGCTTGCTCGCGAGGCCGACCTGGAGGCGGGCCTCGGAGGACTTGCGCAGCGCCTCGGTGCGCTCGAGGCTCTGCCTCGCCACCTCGAGGAGCTGGCGCTGGGCGATGACGGCGTAGAAGGCGGCCGCCACCTCGACCGCGAGCCGCTGCTTCGAGAGGGCGAGCGAGCGCTCCTGCCCCTGCACCGCGCGTCGGGCGTTCGTCAGCTGGAAGAAGGTCGCGTTCGGCCCGACGCCGCGGAGGAGGGGCTGGCTGAGCAGCAGACGCACGTCGGTGGTCTTCGGGAAGGGGGCGTCCACCGTCGGCTCCGTCACGTAGCGGCCGGTGGCGCTCACCGTGCCGCCCGTCCACGGGAGCGCCTGGGCGAAGTCGACGCCGAACGCCGTCCGGTCGCCCGAGCGCGCGAAGACCGGGGTGACGGTCGGGAGGAACCGGCCGACGGCCGCCTTCTCCACCCAGCGCGTGGCGTTGACGGCGTCCACGGAGTCGAGGAGCTCGAAGTTGCGCTCGAGGGCGAAGCGCACGGCGGCGGTGAGGCTCATCGTCGGCGCCCCCTCGGTCGGGCCGACGACGCGCTGTGCGACGTCGTCTGTCGCGGGCAAGGACGTCTCGGAGGGCGGCGCGGCCTCGGCCGGGGCCGGCGGCTCCGGGAGAGGCGGCGGCTCCTGCGCGAAGACGCCTCCGGCCGCGCAGAGGGCGGCAAACGCGGCGAGGCGGGCGCTTCTCACGTCGCGACGAGGTTAGCGGTCGCCGGCGCACGTCGTCAAATCGCGGGTTTGGCGGGGCACCGCCGGGGCTGATACGCTCTCCGGCTGGAGCCCAGCCATGAGATCCAGGAACTTGAACGTCGCCGGGGCCGGGGCGGTCCTCGCCCTGCTCGCCGTGCTTCCCGCCGCCGCGGCCGACAAGCCGCAGATCACCGTCGTGGAGCACACGCTGTCGAACGGGATGAGGTGGCTGCTCTACGAGAACCACGACTCCCCCACGATCGCCGCCGGCTGGACCGCCCACGTCGGCTCGGTCAACGAGCGCCCCGGCATCACCGGGATCAGCCACTTCTTCGAGCACATGATGTTCAAGGGCACGAAGACGATCGGCACGAAGGACATCGACGAGGACCTCCGCCTCATCGACGAGCAGGAGAAGCTCCGCGACGGGATGCGCGCGGAGATGGAGGTGATGCGGGAGCGTCTCCGCCGGGGCGAGATCGACGACCTGCAGAAGCCCGAGAACTGGACGGATCGCTACCGCGAGCTCGACAAGCAGTTCGACGCGCTCGTCCGGAAGCAGCGCGAGATCACGGTCAAGGACCAGATGGACCAGATCTACACGAAGAACGGCGGCGAGTTCCTGAACGCGTTCACCTCCGAGGACCAGACCGCCTACTTCGTCCGCATCCCGAGCAACCGGCTCGAGCTGTGGGCGTGGCTCGAGTCCGACCGCCTCCTCAACCCGGTCTTCCGCGAGTTCTACTCGGAGCGGGACGTCGTCTTCGAGGAGCGCCGGCTCGCCGTCGAGTCGACCCCGCTCGGCAAGTACGACGAGGCGTTCAACGCGCTCTTCTGGGAGGCGAGCCCCTACAACTGGCCGGTGGTGGGGTGGGCCTCGGACATCCCGATGTACACGCTCGCCCAGGCCAAGCAGTACTTCGCCACCTACTACGCCCCCAACAACCTCACGGGCGTCCTGGCCGGCGACTTCAAGGCGGCGGAGGTCAAGCCGATCCTCGAGCGCTACTTCGGGCGCATCCCCCGGGGCACGGTCGAGCCGCCCCCGGTCGTCACCCTGGAGCCGAAGCAGCTCGGCGAGAAGCGCTTCAACGCGGAGGCCGAGACCTCCCCCACCGTGCGGATCTGGTGGAAGACGGTCCCCTCCCTCCACAAGGACACCCCCGCCCTCGACCTCCTCTCCGACGTGCTGTCCGGGCGGACGGGCCGGCTCCACAAGGGCCTCGTCCTCGGCCGGCAGGTCGCGAACGAGTCCTCCGCGTCGATCGAGCCGCGCAAGCTCGCCGGGATCTTCATGGTCGAGACCACGGTCAAGGACGGCAAGGAGCCGGCGGCGGCCGAGGCCGCGGTGTACGAGGAGATCGAGAGGCTGCAGAGAGAGCCCGTGCCCGCCGAGGAGCTGCAGAAGGTCAAGAACGCCTTCAAGGCCAACGCCTACCGGCGGCTCTCCAACCCGTTCGCGATCTTCGTCCAGCTCGTGACCTACGACGGCGTCGGCGACTGGCGGCTCATCAACACCTCGCCGGAGCGCGCCGACGCGGTCACCGCGGACGACATCCAGCGCGTGGCCCGGGAGTACCTCACGAAGGAGAACCGCACGGTCGCGACGTTCCTCCGAAAGGAGGGGGCGGCGCCCGAGGACCCGGAGATCGCCGGGCTGCCCCCTCAGGCCCAGGCCATGGTCCGCCAGGCCACGAAGCAGATCGAGGGCGAGACGGACGCGGCCAAGCTGCAGCAGATGGTGGGGCAGATGCAGCAGATGGGCTCCCAGGTGCCGCCGGAGATGAAGCCGGCGTTCGACATCGTCCTGAAGAGGGCCGCAGAACGCCTGCAGGCGCTCTCGGGAGAGAAGAAGTGAGGACCGCCATGACCCGGACCGCGACCGCCGCCCTGCTCCTCCTCGCTCTCCTGCCCTCGGCGCCCGCCGCCGCCCAGGCCATTCCCGACCACCCGGACAAGCTCGTGTTCCAGCCGATCGCCTTCCAGCCGCCGGTGGCGAAGGACCACCGCGTGGTGCTGAAGAACGGCATGGTCGTCTACATCGCCGAGGACCGGGCCCTGCCGCTCGTCAACATCGCGCTCACCGTGCGCGTCGGGAGCTGGCTCGAGCCCGCCGGCAAGGAGGGCCTCGCCGGCTTCACGGGCTCGCAGATGCGCCGGGGCGGGACGAAGAGCCTGACCGCGGAGGAGCTCGACGAGAAGCTCGAGTTCCTGGCCGCCCAGGTCTCGACCGGGATCGGACCCACGTCCGGCACGCGCCGGTCTCAACTGCCTCTCCGACAACCTCGACGAGGCGCTTCGCGATCTTCGTGGAGATGCTGCGCGAGCCGCGCTTCCAGGAGGACCGCCTCGCCCTCGCCAAGGAGCAGGCCCTCCAGGAGATGAAGAAGCGGAACGACGACTCCGCCGACATCGAGGGGCGGGAGTGGGGCGTCCTCCTCAACGGCGGGGATTTCTTCACGAACCGCTTCACGACCGAGGCCTCGGTGAAGGGACTCACCCGCGACGACCTCGCGTCTTTCCACCGGCAGCACTTCACCCCTGCCAACATGATCGCGGCGGTGTCGGGCTCGTTCACCCGGGCGGAGATGATCAAGAAGCTGGAGACGGCCTTCGCGGGCTGGCCGTCCCCGAAGATCGCCGCCCGGCCCATCCCGGCCACGATCTCTCCCGCCGCGCCCGGCCTGTACCGGGTCGAGAAGGACGTGAACCAGGGCCGGGTCTCGATCGGCCTGCCCACGGTGAAGCGCGACCACCCGGACGTCGCCGCGCTCGAGGTGATGAACGAGATCCTCGGCGGCAGCGGCTTCACCTCGCGCATCACCAAGACCGTCCGCTCGGACGAGGGGCTCGCCTACTCCGCGGGCTCGGGCTTCGCTCCCGGCATCTGGTACCCCGGCCGCTTCCGGGCCGCGTTCCAGTCGAAGAGCCGCTCGGTGCCCTACGCCACGTCGCTGGTGCTGGGCGAGATCCGCAAGATGCGCGAGGGCACCGTGACGGCGGAGGAGCTCGAGACCATCAAGAACAACCTCGTCCAGACCTTCCCCTCGAGCTTCGCCTCGAAGGCGCAGTCGATGGCGATCTTCGCCTCCGACGAGTACACGAAGCGGGACCCCCTGTACTGGTCGACCTACCGCGACCGCATCCAGGCGGTGACCGCGGCCGACGTGCAGCGGGTGGCGCGGGAGCACCTGGTGCCGGAGAAGATGATCGTGCTCGTGGTCGGCAAGCAGGCCGAGATCGACCTCGGGGACGAGAAGCACAAGGTGACGCTCGCCGAGCTGGCGCCCGGAGGCAAGGTCACGACCCTGCCGCTGCGCGACCCGATGACGATGAAGACCCCGTAGGCGGGGAAGTTGGCCCCGCGCCCGCGATCGGGCGCGCCTCGTCCCGACGCAGCTACTTCTGGAAGGCCTTCACGAAGTCCTTGAGCAGCAGGGGTTTGTTGCTCTTGACCTTGCCGGTGAGGAAGTCCTTGGGCCCGAGCTGGTGCTCGCCGTTCCAGACGTCGAGGAAGAGCTCGGCCGGGCCCTTGAAGAAGCAGTCGGCCTCGTCGTTCTTCCCCTTCTTGACCTCGCACTTCTCCTTCGTGATGTGGATCGTCCACTTCTCGTGGTCGCCGAGGGAGAAGTAGTAGCTGCGCTCGGCCGTGACGTTCTTCTTGTTGAAGCGCTTGCAGAGGCCCTTGAAGATCTTCTCGACCTCGCTCACGCCCGCCCCTCCTTCTGGGCGCCCGGGAGCTCCCTGATGTAGTCGTCCACGAGCTTGCGCTGCGCCTCCTCGGTGAGGGAGGACTTCACGATGCGGGAGGCGGCCTCCACCGCGATGTCGGCGACCTGGGCCCGCAGCTCCGCGATCGCCTGGTCCTTCTCGCGCTCGCATCTGCTCGCGGGCGCGGACGACGGCCTGCTCGGCCTCGGCGCGGGCCTTGCCGACGAGGTCGGTGCGCACCGCGTCGGCTTCCTTGACCGCCTTCGCGAGGATCTCCTCGCGCTCGCGGCCCGCCCCGCGCAGCATCTCCTGGTGCTGGGCGAGGAGGTCCCTGGCCTCCGCCGCCGCCAGCTGAGCGGAGTCCACCTGCTCGCGGATCGTCTTCTCGCGCTCGTCGACGATCTTGAGGAGGGGCCCCCAGGCGAACTTGCCGAGGATCCAGGCGAACAGCGCGAAGACGACCAGGGTGGCCCAGAGCAGCGTCGCGTCGACGCTCAGGAGGCCGCCCCCGCCGCCCTCGGCCAGGGCGAGCGCAAGAGGCGTCAGCATGGGAGCCTACTTGATCGCGAGCAGGATGGTGACGATGAGCGAGAAGAAGGTGACGCCCTCGATGAGGCCGGCGGCCACGATCATCGCGCCGCGGATGTCGCCGGCGGCGTTGGGCTGGCGGGCGATGCCCTCCATGGCCGCGGCGGCCAGGCGGCCGATGCCGGCGGCGCCGCCGATGATGGTGAGGCCCGCTCCGATGCCGGCGGCGAAGTACGCCATGACCTTGGGATCCATTGTGGCTTCCTCCTAAGCGTGTGCGAGATGTCTCGAGCGAATCAGTGCGCGGGATGCGCGTACATGCCGATGAAGATGGCGGAGAGCAGCGTGAAGATGTAGGCCTGGATGAAGGCGACCAGGACCTCGAGCAGCATGATGAACAAGGACAGCAGGATGGACACCGGCGCCATGGCCACCCCGCCCAGCCAGCTGATCTGGCCCATGAGCGCGATGAGCAGCAGCAAGGTGGTGATGACCATGTGGCCGGCCAGCATGTTCGCGAAGAGACGGATCATGAGCGCGAACGGCTTCGTGAACATGCTGAGGATCTCGACCGGGATCATGATGGGCAGCAGCCACGCGGGCAGGCCGGGCGGGATCAGGTTGTGGAAGTGCCCGGCCACACCGTACTTCGAGATCCCCGCGTACTGCTGCGCCGCGAAGGACACGAGGGCGAGGCCCATCGTCACCGCGAGGTTGCCGGTCGAGGTGGCGGAGAAGGGCATGAGGCCGAGCAGCGCCGCCACCAGGATGAAGGAGAAGAAGCTGCACAGCAGCGGCGTGAACCGGCGCCCGTCGTCGTGGCCGATGTTGGGCTCGGCGATCTCGTCGCGGATGAAGAGCACCACGCCCTCGACCGCGGCCCCGAGGCCGCGAGGGATCTTCCCCCCGCGGTAGCTGCGCAGCGCGAGCCGCGCGATCAGGATCATGAGCGCCGCCGCGGCGAAGAGGAAGACCAGGTGCTTCGAGGGCAGGACGAACGGTCCGACCTTCAGGGGGCCGTCCGTGGCGTGGTGCATGATGACCGTCGCGGGGTCCCCGTGCCCCGCCTCGGCGCCGTGCTCGGGCGCTCCGGCGGCGGTCGCGTGGGCGTCGGCCGGCGCGTGGGGCGCGGTCGCCTCGGCCGCGTGCTCGACCTCCGGGGCCGGGCTCGCGGGGGCCTCGGGGGCGTGAGCGGGGGAGGCCTGCAGGAGCAGGGCCAGCAGCAGCGCGCTCATCGTCCCGCTCCCCCGGCCCCGGACGGGTCCGCGGGTGTCGTCGTGCGCCGGTGGAGGATCGTGAGTTCCATGACCAGGAAGAGGACGAAGTAGGAGAGCAGCGAGAAGGCGAGGGGCAGCCTGGGCAGGCCCAGCAGCAGGACGCCCGCCACGACCGCCGCGAGCACCAGCGCCATGCGGCCGACCATGCCGCCGAGCACCGCGCCCAGGAAGGCGTTCGTCGACCGCCGCGACGACCACAGCACGAGGGCGTGCGCGGCGAGGGTGTTGGCCACCGCGAGGGCGCCGCCGAAGGCCGCGGCCCAGCGCGTCGGCGGGTCGGCACGGCGCAGCGCCACCCCCCACGCCAGACTCGACGTCGCGGCGGCGACGCACGAGGACGAGGATCGTGTATCGGAGAAGGCTCAACGCTTGGGGCCCGCCTGCCGCTTGTCCTGTACCGCCACGGTCTTGAAGAACTGGTAGAGCGCCACGCCCAGCCCGAAGGCACCCCCCAGGAGCAGGAACACCGGGCGGGTCCCCAGCCGGCCGTCCAGCCAGTAGCCCCCGCCCAGTCCCGCGAGCACGGTGACCGCGAGGGTCGTCCCGAGCCCCAGGAGAGGCGCCGCTTCGCGCAAGGCGCGTGTCCAGTCCCGAGCATCCCCTCCCGAGGCGTGAGGCCGGTCAGGCGGAGTGGATCGGAACGGCAACAGACCGAACGGTATCACACGGCTCCGGGTCCGGCAAGAACTGGCTAAGCCGCTGAGCCCGTGGCGGATGCGTCCCCGGACGGTGGCTCCGAGGCCGGGGCTCCCGTGACCGCCACGCGCAGCACGTCCAGGCGGTAGATCCGGATCGCGGAGAGCACGAGCGAGAGGATGACCGGACCGATCAGGAAGCCGAAGACGCCGAACGCGAGGACGCCCCCGATGATCGACAGGAAGCCGAGGAGCGGGTGGATGCGGGCCGACCCGCGGAGCAGCATCGGCTTGATGACGTTGTCGCTGCCGCTCACGACGACCGCGCTGTAGACGAGGAGCCCGAGCGCGGGGCCGGTCTGGCCCTTCAGCGGCCAGGTACACGCAGGCGGGGATCCAGCCGAGCGGAGAGCCCACGAGGGGGACGGTGGCGGCGAGGATGACCGCGGTGCCCCAGACGAACGGCGACGGCACGCCGAACATCATGAAGCCGATCCCGGCGAGGATGCCCTGCACCACCGGCACCACCACCACGGCCTGCAGGGCGCCCTGGATGGTCCGCTCGAGGTGGTCGAAGATCTGCCGCTCCTGCTCCTCCGAGAAGGGGGAGATCGGCTGCAGCTCGGCCCGCAGCCGCCCGCCGTCGCGCAGCAGGAAGAAGAGCATGAGCAGGAAGAGGCCGAGGTCGAGCGCGGCGTGGGCGACCCTGCCGAGCACGTTCTGCAGCAGGATGTTCGCCCCGCCCGCGAGCTGCTCGATGCTCCCCGACACGACCGGCGTGACCTGGGCCTGGAGCCAGGCGATCCAGGCGCGCAGGCCCGGGTAGCGCTGGGGCAGCTGCTCCCAGAACCGCTGCAGCTCCTCCGGGCCGAGGAGCGGCTGCACGCGGATCCAGTCCAGGAAGAGCGCGAGCCTGGCGGGCGAGCAGGAAGAGCGAGGTCAGCACGGGCACGAGGATCAGGACCGTGGTGACGAGGACGAGGAGCGCGGCGGCCAGCGTGGGCCGGCGTCCGAGGGCGCGGCGAGAGCCGCTTCTGGACGGGCGCCAGGAGCAGCGCGACGCAGGCGGCCACCGCGAAGACGAGGAGGAACGGCTGGAAGACCCAGAACGCCAGCACGCAGGATGACGGCGAGGGCGAGGAGGAGCGGGGTGAGGAGGTCGCGGCGCCGTCTCTCGGTCATGGGGCGAGTCGCGATGGTACCGCGTTCTCCCGGTGGCCGTGGGCGGCTAACCGCGGCTCACGGCGTCGGGCAGCTCGTTCCGGTCCGTCTCGCCGGGCCGGCGCGGGAAGTGGCGCGCGAGCTCGGCGGCGATGGCGCGCACGGCGCCGCGACGATGCCCTCGGTGAAGCGCCCGGCACGGAACTCCTCGCGGATCCGCCTGCACCACCGCCGCCCAGAACGCGTCGCCGCAGCGCTCGTGGGCCTCCCGGTCGCCGATGACGGTGATCGACTGGCTCTCGGGGGCCACGAAGAGGAGGACGCCGTTGCGCTCCGCGGTGTCCGCCATGCCCAGCCGCTCGAAGACGACGGCGGCCTCGGTGCGAGGGTCGGCCACCTCGCGCTCGGCGACGTGCACCCGGATCTCGCCCCGCGAGATGCGCCTCCGCCTCCCGGATGGCGGCCACGATCCGCTCGTCGTCGAGGGACGCCACGAACGCGTCGGGCTTCATGCTCTCATCCCTCACCAGCTGCTCGAGGCGCCGCCGCCGCCGAAGGAGCCCCCGCCGCCGGAGAAGCCGCCGCCCCCGCCGCCGCCGCTCCATCCCCCGCCAGAGGACCCGCCGCCGCCCCAGGTGCTCCCGCCGCCCCAGGTGCCGCCGCCGCGGCGCCAGCCACGGCCGCCGTAGGTGCGGCCGACGGAGCCGGTCCGCGGGCCCTGCGAGGCGAGCCAGAAGAAGAGGATCACGAAGCAGGACGATGATGAGGAGGGCGACGAGGGGGACGCCTTCCTGCGGCTTCTGCGGCGGCGCCGTGTACTCGCCGCGGGTGGCCGCGATGATGCCGTCGATGCCCGCCTCGAGGCCGCCCGCCCAGTCCCCGGCCCGGAAGCGCGGGCGGACCTGCTCGTCGAGGATCCGGCCGGCCAGCTGGTCGGGCAGCGCGCCCTCGAGGCCGTAGCCGGTCTCGATCCGCATCTTGCGGTCGTTGACGAAGACGAAGAAGACGGCGCCGTTGTCCCAGTCCTTCCGCCCCACCCGCCACGACTCGGCGGTGCGGATGGTGAAGTCCTCGAGCGACGGCGAGGGGAGGCTCGGGAAGACCGCCACCACGACCTGGGTGGAGGTCTGCTCGGCGAACTGCCGCAGCTTCGCGTCGAGCCGCTGCGCGTCGGCGGCGGAGACGAGCCCGGCGTAGTCGTTGAAGTACGCCGTGGGCGGGGGCGGCAGCGTCTCCGCTGCCCGTACCCCCGCCGCCGCCCCGGCCAGCAGGCCGAAGGCGACGAGCGCGCGGAGTGTGGCGCGCACCACGGCTCCCGGGGCCAGCGCTTACTTCTGCTCGGCCGGCGCGGGCGAGGCGCCGAAGTTGAAGTTGACGCTCGGGGCCTGGTCGGAGCCCGCGACCGCCTTGAAGTACGCCTTCTCCTTCATGCCGAGGAGGTTCGCGAAGACGACCGCCGGGAAGCGCAGGCGGGCGGTGTTGTAGGCCTGCGCCGCCTCGTTGTAGCGGTTGCGCTCCACGGAGATGCGGTTCTCGGTGCCCTCGAGGGCGATCTGCAGGTCGCGGAAGTTCTGGTTGGCCTTGAGCTCGGGGTACTTCTCGACCACCACCATGAGGCGGGAGAGGGCGCTCGAGAGCCCGTCCTGCGCCTGCTGGAAGCGGGCGAAGGCCGCGGGGTCGTTCGGGATGTTGCCGAGGTTCACCTGGCCGACGCTGGCGCGCGCCTTGACGACCTCCTCGAGGGTGGACTTCTCGAAGTTCGCCGCGCCCTGGACGGTGGAGACGAGGTTGGGGATGAGGTCGGCACGGCGCTGGTACTGGTTCTCGACCTGCGCCCACTGGGCGTCGACGCCCTGTCCGAGCCCGACGAGGTTGTTGTAGGTGCCCATCACCGCCATGCCCACGACGAGGGCGACGACGACCAGCACACCCAGACACCCGAGCCACTTCATCATGGAACTCCTCCTGCTTCCGGATCTTCGACGGGAATGTGCCCCGGGAGGGGCAAGCCCCTCATCGGGGCGCCCCCCTCGCGGGGGCAGAGCGGCAGACTAGCTCATCCCCGGGTGGCCGTCCAGATCGTCAGTTCTGACAGGGGGTCAGTGCGGCGTCGGCGCGGGCTCCGAGGTCGCGGCCGGTGACGCCGCGAGGGCCGTGTGGGGGCCGAACTTCGCCGGCTGGACGATCGCCGCCACCCGGGCCGCCGGCTTGTGCAGGAACTCCAGGAACGGCTTCGGGTAGACGCCGATCCAGAAGCACAGCACGACGAGCGGGACGAGGGTCGCGATCTCGCGCGCGTTCAGGTCCACGAGGCTCTTGTTCTCCTCGTGGGTGACCTTCCCCCAGAAGACCCGCTGGTAGAGCCACAGGAGGTAGGCCGCGCCGAGCACGACGCCGGAGACCGCCCAGTAGGCCCAGACGCGGTTCGCGGCGAACGCGCCCTGCAGGATCATGAACTCGCCCACGAAGCCGTTGAGGAGCGGCAGCCCCATCGAGGCGAGGAAGATGATCAGGGTGAAGGTGGCGTAGACCGGCATCACGTGGGCGAGGCCGCCGAACGCCGCGATCTCCTTCGTGTGGCGGCGCTCGTAGATGATCCCCACCAGGAGGAAGAGCCCGCCGGTGGAGAGGCCGTGGTTGACCATCTGGAGGACGCTGCCCTCGAGCCCGAGCGGGTTGAGGGCGAACATCCCGAGCATCACGAAGCCGAGGTGGCTCACCGACGAGTAGGCGATGAGCTTCTTCATGTCCTTCTGCACGAGCGTGACGAGGGCGGCGTAGACGATGCCGATGATCGAGAGCGTCACCATCCAGGGCACCGCCTCGAGCGCCGCCTGCGGCAAGCAGCGGCAGCGAGAAGCGGACGAAGCCGTAGGTCCCCATCTTCAGGAGGACGCCGGCCAGGATCACCGACCCCGCGGTCGGGGCCTCGACGTGGGCGTCGGGGAGCCAGGTGTGGAAGGGGAACATCGGCACCTTGATCGCGAAGCCCAGGAAGAAGGCCAGGAACACCCAGAACTGCAGGTCCGCCGGGATCCCCATCTGCATCCACACGGTGTAGTCGAAGCTGCCCGTCGTCTCGTAGCCCGGCATCGTCTTCGCGTGGAAGTAGAGGGCGAGGATGCCGAGCAGCATCACCACCGAGCCGGCGAGCGTGAACAGGAAGAACTTGATCGCCGCGTACAGCCGCCGCGCGCCGCCCCAGATCCCGATCAGGAAGTACATCGGGACCAGCATGACCTCCCAGAACACGTAGAAGAGGAACATGTCGAGGGCGCAGAACGTGCCCAGCATGCCGGCCTGCAGGAGCAGCAGGAACACGTAGTACTGACGGACACGGTCGGTGATCGCCGTCCACGAGGACAGGACGGCGATGAATGCCGAGCAGCGTCGTCAGCAGGATCAGCAGGGTCGAGATCCCGTCGACCCCGAAGAAGTACTGGACCCCGATCGAGGGGATCCAGGCGGCCTTCTCGACGAACTGGAAGCCGTCGTTCGAGCGGTCGAACCAGAACCACAGCGGCAGGCTCAACAGGAAGCCGAGGAGCGCGATGGCGTTCGCCGCCCAGCGCACCGCGTTCTCCTTCCCCTTGCCCCCGAAGGCGGGCAGGAGGAGGAGGAGCGCGCCCACGAGGGGCGTGTAGGTGATGACGGAGAGGAGGTGCTCCCGATAGAAGTCCATGCGCTCTAAAGCCCCTTAGTACAGCCCGAGGAAGAAGCGTCCGGCCGCGATCAGCAGGAAGAGGCCGATCAGCATGCTGAGCGCGTAGCTCTGCACGAGGCCGTTCTGCACCGCCCGGAACGCGTAGCTGAGGTTGTCGAGCACGAAGGCGGTGAGGTTGACGGCGCCGTCCACGACCCAGCGGTCCCAGAGGTTCGAGGCCTTCGCCAGCACGTCGCGCACGCCCCAGGCGACGCCGTTGACGCCGAGGCCCGGCCGCACCTCGCCGTCGCCGCCGTCCACCACGAAGCGGTCGTTCGCGTGCAGGGCGTTCCCGCCGCCGAGCGCCAGGCCCCGGACGAAGACCGCCCCGTAGAGCTCGTCCACCCAGTACTTGTTGAGCAGCGTCTGGTAGACGCCCGGGAACGAGGCGGCCAGGCGGCTCGGGATCTCGAAGGCTCCCCGGTAGAAGCGGGTCGCCACGAGGATGCCGCCGGCCGCGATCAGCACGCTCAGGCCCATGAGCGCCGAGCTCCGTCCCGTGGCCCGGGACCGGGGCCTTGAAGACCTCGCCGAGCGCGTGGTGCGCGTGCTCGAACGCCGGCTCCATGAAGTGCTCGATGAAGTTCCCGCCGCCGAGCACCGCGGGGACGCCGAGGAAGCCCGCGAGAATCGATCCCGCCGCGAGGATCTGCAGCGGGACGATCATGGTCCTCGGCGACTCGTGAACGTGCTTCGCCTGCTCCGCCGTGCCGCGGAAGCTCCCGCCGAAGGTCATCCAGTAGAGGCGGAACATGTAGAAGGCGGTGAGCGCCGCCGCCACCGCCCCGACGCCCCACACGTACTGCCCGTAGCCGCCCACGCGGTAGGCCGACCACAGGATCTCGTCCTTCGAGAAGAAGCCGGCCAGCGGCGGGATCCCCGCGATCGCGATGCAGCCGACGAGCATGGTTCGGTGCGTCCAGGGCAGCTTCGACTTGAGGCCGCCCATGTTCCTCATGTCCTGCTCGCCCGACATCGCGTGGATGACCGAGCCCGAGCCGAGGAAGAGGAGGGCCTTGAAGAAGGCGTGGGTGAAGACGTGGAAGATCCCGGCGCCGAAGGCCCCCACGCCGCAGGCCAGGAACATGTAGCCGAGCTGGCTGACCGTCGAGTAGGCCAGCACGCGCTTGATGTCGTTCTGGACGAGGCCGATCGTGGCCGCGAAGATCGCCGTGGCGGCGCCCACGACCGCCACCGTCGCCATCGCGTTGGGGGCGTGGGCGTAGATCGGGGCGGAGCGGGCGACCATGTAGACGCCGGCGGTCACCATCGTGGCCGCGTGGATGAGGGCGGAGACCGGGGTCGGGCCCTCCATCGCGTCCGGGAGCCAGACGAAGAGCGGGAGCTGCGCGCTCTTCCCGGCGGCGCCCACGAAGAGAAGGAGCCCGATGAGGGTGAGCGTCCCGCCCCAGGCGTACTCGACCGGCAGGTGGGCGGCGGCCGCCATCACCGCGCGGAAGTCGAGGGTCCCGAAGGTCACGAAGATCAGGAACATCCCGGCGAGGAACCCGGCGTCGCCGATCCGGTTGACGATGAAGGCCTTCTTGCCGGCGTCCGAGGCGCTCTGCTTGTGGAACCAGAACCCGATGAGCAGGTACGAGCAGAGGCCGACGCCCTCCCACCCCACGAAGAGGACCGCGTAGTTCGCCCCCAGGACGAGGGTGAGCATCGCGAACATGAAGAGGTTCAGGTACGACATGTACCGGGCGTAGCCCGGGTCGTGCCCCATGTACCCGATCGAGTACACGTGGATGAGGAAGCCCACGAAGGTGACGAAGAGGACCATCACCGACGAGAGCGGGTCCACGAGGTAAGCCCACTCGACGGTGAAGGCCGTCGCTCCCGCCGCGCCCTGGACGGCCGTCTCGGCGGCTCCGCCGGGGAGCCACGTCCAGAGCGTCTCGACGATCGCGTGGTCGGGCGCGGCGTGGGCTTCGACGACCGCCCAGGCCGCCACGAGGAAGGACAGGAGCACCGTGCCCGCCGCCACCAGGCCGATGAGCGGGCTTGGGGCGTGGTGCGCCCCGCCGTGGTCGTCGTGACCGTGCCCTCCGGCCTTCCGGCCGAGGACGCGAACCCCGACCGTGAAGTTGAACAGGAAGCCGAGGAGCGGGAAGAGAGGGATCAGGAAGAGGTACGGGCGCATGTCACCCCACAGGCTGTCGGGCCGGGCGGATCATATTTGATGGCTCGGAACAGCGTCAAGCCAAGCGCTTGCATCATGCGGCCACGGCGGAGTCCAGGCGCGTGAGGGCCTCAGGGTCGAGAACTGGCGCCAGTAGCCCGGGACTGCCCTACGAATGCCCCGTGCGCCCCGCCAGAAGGTCCACGACGTGAGGCAGGAGCGGCACCAGGGCGGCGAGGCTGCAGCGCACGCCCTTCGGGCTGCCGGGCAGGTTCACGATCAGGCAGGCGCCGAGGAGGCCCGCGCGGCCGCGAGAGAGCGGGGCGAGCGGGGTGTCGGCGAGACCGAGGGCGCGCAGGTGCTCGGCGATGCCGGGGGCCTCGCGCTCCAGCACGTCGAGGGTGGCCTCGGGCGTGAGGTCGCGCGCGGCGAGGCCGGTGCCCCCGGTGGTCACGACGAGGGTGGACGACGACGAGGCTTCGCGCAGCGCGGCGGCGATGGCCGCCCGGTCGTCGGGCACCACGCGCGGCGCCTCGACGTCGAATCCGGCCTCCCGGAGGAGCCGGCACGCCTCGGGGCCGGAGACGTCCTCTCGCTCTCCCCGCGCGGAGGAATCGCTGACCGTGATGACCGTCGCTCGGGGCATGGTTTGACGGTGCCGGAACCCGGCACCTATAGTGGAGGATAGGTAGTTTGGCGGGGGCCGCGCAACCCATGCTGGCCCCGCAACCCATGGGAAACGGAGAGCGACGATGTCAGCCCTGACCCTGGCCGTGTTCCTCCTCGGGCAGGCGGCCCCGGCCGTAGCACCCGGCACGGAGGTCCGCGCTCTCACCGTGACGCTCCTGGACGAGAAGGGCCAGGAGGTGACGGACATCTCGGCCGCGGACGTCGCCCTCGCCGAGAACGGCGTGTCGCGCGACGTCACGTCGTTCAAGCCCGACCGCCGGCCGCTCTCGGTCGCGGTCATCGTGGATACGAGCGCGGCGGTGGGGGCGGCCTACCGCCTCAACGTCGTGGACGCGGTCGTGGGCCTGGTGGCGCGCCTGCCGGACGGGGCGCGCTACGCCGTGTGGACGACAGGCGACCGCCCGACGAAGATCGTGGACCACACGCTGGAGCGGGAGGAGGCGGGCAAGGCGCTCCGGCTCGTCGCACCCCAGGGAGGCAACTACCTGCTCGACGCCTTCGGCGAGGCCTCGGCCGACCTCAAGAAGCTCTCCCGCGAGGGCGACCGCACCGTGGTGGTGGCGGTGACCGGAACCGGACCCGAGCTCAGCTACCGCGACAAGTACCGCGCAGCCGAGGAGGCCGAGAAGAGCGCCGAGCTGTTCCTGTCCGTCCAGGTGGACGCGGGCGACGCCGACTTCGAGATGCGCTCGAACCTGAGCTACGTGATGGACCGGCTGGCCCGGGCGACCGGCGGGCGTCACGAGGTGATCCTCTCGGCCATGGGCACGGACTCCGCGCTGCGGAAGATGTCGGCGCACCTGCGGTCCGGCTACCGTCTCGCCTACGCCACCCTGCCGGATCTCAAGAAGCGCAAGCTCGACCTGAGCGTCGCCCGCCCGGGGACCGAGGTCTTCCTCCCCAGCGCTTCGGCGCGGGAGGCTTCGCCCGGCGAGCCCTGAGCGGCGACCGGCCCGGTCCGATGAACACGAAGAAGGCGCTTCTCCTCGCCGTCGTCGCCGGCGCCGCCCTCGCCACCACCGCGGCCCCGACGCCGGCCGGCGCCCAGGCCCGCCCGCAGGCCCCGATCTTCGGCACCGGCATCGAGATCATCAACCTCAGCCTGTCGGTCACCGACGCGCAGAACAACTTCGTGACCAGCCTCGGCCAGCGCGACTTCGCGGTGTTCGAGGACGGGATCCGGCAGGAGCTGAGCCTCTTCACGCACGAGAACCTGCCCATCTCCCTGGTGCTGATGATCGACACCTCGGCCTCCATGGAGGAGAAGCTCGCGACGGCACAGACGGCGGCCATCAGGTTCACGACGACGCTGCGGCCGCAGGACCTCGCCCAGGTCGTGCAGTTCAACGACCGGGCGACGACGCTGCAGCCCTTCACGAACGACCTTGCCGCCCTCGAGGCCGCGATCCGGAGGACGGAGGCCGCGGGCCCGACCGCGCTCCACAACGCCCTCTACATCGCCCTCAAGGACCTCATGAAGGACAAGAAGGCGGCGGAGCTGCGGCGGCGGGCGATCGTGCTCCTGTCCGACGGCGAGGACACGGCGTCCCTCGTGAGCGACGAGCAGGTCCTGGAGCTCGCGAAGAAGAGCGAGATCAACATCTACGCGATCAGCCTGCGGCCGAGCCGCGCGAGCGACCGGCAGCGACAGGCCTTCAGCCAGGCCGAGTACCTCGTGAACGCGCTCACCCGCGAGACCGGCGGCCGGGCCTTCTTCCCGTCCTCGATCGGAGAGCTCGATTCGGTGTACGACCGGATCGCGGAGGAGCTGCGCACGCTCTACAGCGTCGGCTACGTGTCGTCGAACGCCCGGCGCGACGGCAAGTGGCGGCGGATCGTGGTGCGCGTGCCCGACCGCGAGGGCCTCACCGTCCGCCACAAGCTCGGCTACTACGCGCCGAGGTGAGGCCTCAGAAGCCGAACCAGATGCCGACGCCGACGCGCGGGCGGTAGTACCGGGGCGGCGGCGGCGGCGGGTAGTACCCGTAGCCGTAGTCATCGTAGCCGCCATAGCCGTAGCCACCGTACCCGTAGCCGTAGTACGCGGGCGGCGGGGCGTAGTAGCGCGGGCCCCGAGTAGTACGGGCGATACGCCGTAGCCGTAGTAGCTGCGGCCCGGGCGGTACCCGCGGCCGTAGGAGCCGTGGCCGGGGTTCCCCCGGCCACCCTCATAGCGGTGAGCCGGGGGCCGGCCGCCGCGTTCCGAGCGGTGCCGGCTGTCGGCCTCGGCGGACGGCGAGGCGAGGAGCGCCGCGGTCAGCGCGAGCGCGGGAACGAGGGCTTTGGCTTTCATCGCGAGTCCTCCGAAGCGTCCGCTGGCCTGCAAAGCAAGCCTCGTTCCAGCCGCCCCGCCCTTCTCGCGTCAGTCACTTGCGGGGGCGAAGGGGTCGCGGGCGTCGCCGGGCGTGCACACCCGGTGTCGTCGCCGGAGGACGCCTCACTCCACCCAGACGCGGACGGTCGCTTCGTCGTCCTCGATCTCGACGAGGCTCTGTCCCGAGTCGAGCGCCCTCAGGACCTCGCCGAGCGTGGGGCACCGCTTCTCCTCTCGGCATCGCCCGTGCTCGCCGATGGGCCACTCGTCGCCGAGCGCGCGGACGATGCCGAGCGGCAGGTTCACCGAGACCTTCGCGCGCTTGTTCCCCCTCTCGACGATCCGCACCCGGAACCAGGTCGGCGCGCCCTTGCGTGCCGGCGGGACCGCCTCCGCCCGCGGTGGCAACGGCTCCTCGGCCGGCGGGCGCGCCTGGGCCACCGACGAGGAGCCCACGGCCTTCTTCACCAGCTGGAGATCGTCCTCGGCACGGTCGGCGGCGGCGGGCGCCGCGAGCGCCGCCACCACCGCGAGCGGTGCAAGCAGTATTCGCGCGAGACGGCTCGTCTTCATGGCTCCTCCTACTCGATCCAGACCTGGATGCGCTCGCCGTCGTCCCCCTCGACCGTGAGGATCTCGGCGGGCCCCGTCTTCTTGAGCCGCTCCCAGAACGTGCGCGCGTCGTAGCCCTCCTTGCGCAGGTCCGCGACCGCGTCGTCGGGCAGGCTCTTGAACACGAGGTCCGCCAGGGCCACCGGGAGGTTGATCGAGACCCCCGGTTTCGACGCTCCCTTCTCGTAGATGCGCACGCGGACCCAGGCCGCTTCGCGCCCGCCCCGCCTGGGGGCGGGCGCCGGGGCCTCGGAGAGCGCGGTGCGGTCGAGGCGCACGAGGGCGAGCTTCGCCCGCTCCACGAGGTCCTCGTCCTTCTCCTGCGCCAGGATCTCGCGCAGCACGGGCACCGCGGCCTTCCCCTCCGCGGTCCCGAGCGAGGCCAGCTGCAGGGCGGCGAAGTAACGCACGGTGCGGTTCGGGTCGGCGAGCGCCTCGCGGGCCACCTCCAGGTGCTGCGTCTTCCCGGCCTTCGCCAGCTTGACCGCGAGGGCGACGCGGCTGGTCTTCGCCTCCTCGACGAGCGCGCGGTCGGCGGGCCGGGAAGCGAGGTACTGGGCGTACTCGCCGAGCGCGCGCTCGCTCTCGCCGAGGCTCTCGCTGCAGCGAGCGACCCAGTACGGCGCCGCCTGCGCGTCGGGGCCGCGGCCCGAGGCCCGCACCGCCTGCCACGCGTCGCGCGCCTGCGCGTACTGCCGGTCGAAGAAGAGCGCCTTGGCTGCGCGCAGCTTCTCCGCGTCCGCCTGGGCCAGCGCCCCGGCGGGCAGGAGGAGCGCCGCCAGCAGCAGCGCCGCCGTTCGTTCCCTCATCCTTCGAGCTCCCTCGTCATCAGTCGGATGCGCATGAGCAGCTGCCTCTCGTCGACCTCGCGGCGAACCCGTTCCACGTCGCCGCGCTTCACGCAGGAGGGCAGCTCCGCCACCTCGCGCAGGGCCAGCTCGACGTCGTCGAGGACGCCCCGCGCGCTCGCGACCGCCTCGTCGCCGGCGCCGGCGCCCACCGCGAGGGCGCGACGCTCGAGCAGCTCGCGGCTGCGCTCGGGGGCACGGCCGACGTCGAGGCGCTCCTCGGCGCGATCGCAGTCGGCGCCGGTGGCGGCCACCGTGACCAGCACCTCGCCCGCCTCGTTCAGGTAGCGCACGGCGTGCTCGCGGGCCAGGTTCCTCTCGATGCGGGCGAGGGCGTCTTCCGTGACGAGCGAGCTGGCGTCGGACGGAGGGATCGCCGCGCGCGCCGCCTCCGGCGCCGGGCGCAGGGGAGCGACCAGGCGGGGCACGAGCGCGACCGCGGCGAGGATCGCGGCCGCCGCCGGCAGGGCCACGAGCCACCGCCGGGGCCGCGTTGCCGGGGCGACCGAGCGCTCGACCTCGCGCTCGACGCGCGCCACGAGGAACGCGAGGGGCACGCCGGGCTCGGCCTCGCGCAGGGGGTCTCCTTCCATCGCGAGAACCACCGCCCGCAGCGCGTCGTGCTCCGCGCGACAGCTCCCGCAGGCCTCGAGGTGAGCGAGGGTCTCTTGCCGCTCGCGCCCCTCGAGGACGCCGGCGGCGAGGAGGCCCACGCGGGGGCGCAGCCGCAGGTGCCGTACCGCCGCGAGCAGACGAGCGAGGATCACGGTCGCGCTCCCGCGAGCCCCGTGCGCATCCGGGCGAGCGCGCGGTGCAGGCTGCTCTTGACCGTGCCGAGGCTCATCCCGAGCGCCTGGGCGATCTCCTCGAGGCTCATGTCCTGGTAGTGGCGCAGCACGACCACCGCGCGCTGGCGCTCGGGCAGCCCCCGCAGCGCGGCGGCCAGGCGCTCGCCGGTCTCGCGGCCCTGCACGCGGCGGTCCGGCGACGGAGCGTCGTCCGCGAGGGACGCCGCGTGATCGCTCTCGGTGAGCGGAGTGAAGGTCTGCGCCCGGCGGCGGTTGCGCCGCCATCGGTCGATCGACAGGTTCACCGTGATCCGCGCGAGCCACGGTCCCGCCTCGGCGGAGCCGTCCCACTTCGCCGCGGACTGGAACGCCTTCACGAAGGCCTCCTGCACGACGTCGAGGGCGTCGTCCGGCTGCCGGAGGTAGGCGAGGGCAATGCGGTAGAGCCGGCGGTAGTGCTTCTCCATGAGCGGGGCGAGGGCCTCGCGGTCGCCGGCCGCGAGCCGCGCCATGAGCTCCCGGTCGCCCGCTCCGCCCTGCGACGGCTCCATCTGGAAAGGTTCATTGGACCACGGTCCCGCCCGCCCGGCCACCGCGCTTTCGCTACCGCAGCCAGACGAGCACCTGGTCGTCCTCCGGTTCTGTAACGCCCGAGCCGGCGCGGGGGTTCCGGCGGGGCGGCCGTTGCCTTCGGGCCGGGGCCCGCCCATAATCCCGAAACCATTGAAGGAGAGCCGCTTGCAGGAACAGGCCCCCGCGCCCGACTTCACCACGGAAGACACCTGGCGGATCTTCCGGATCATGGCCGAGTTCGTGGAGGGCTTCGAGGAGCTCTCCCGGGTCTCGAGGGCGGTGACCGTGTTCGGCTCGGCCCGCAGCCGCCCGGGCGACCCCGACTACCGCCGCGCCGAGGAGCTCGGCCGCGCCCTCGCGAAGGCCGGTCACGCCGTCATCACCGGCGGCGGCCCCGGCGACATGGAGGCGGTCAGCAAGGGCGCCTTCGAAGCGGGCGGGCAGACGATCGGGGTCTGCATCGAGCTGCCGCACGAGGAGAAGCCGAATCCCTACCTCACGCGGGTGGTGAGCTTCCGCTACTTCTTCGTGCGCAAGGTCATGTTCGTGAAGTACACGAAGGCGTTCGTCATCCTGCCCGGGGGCTTTGGCACCCTCGACGAGCTGTTCGAGGCCCTCACGCTCGTGCAGACGCGCAAGGTGCCGCCCTTCCCTGTCATCCTCGCCGGCGACGACGAGTTCTGGGAGGGCCTCCTGGGGTGGCTGAGCGGCTCGCTCCTGCGGCGAGGCAAGATCGGACCGGAGGATCTCTCCATCCTCCAGCGCGCGCGGACGACGGAAGAGGTGTTGGCGCTCGTCGCCCGCAGCCCGGTCCTCTGAGCGCGCCCGCGGCTACTTCTTCGTGCCCCCGAAGAGGGCCGACGCGACCCAGTTCACGACCATGATCACGAGGCTGCCGAGGATCCCCGCCCACAGGCCGTTCACGTGGTAGCCGGGCATGAACGTCGAGAAGCCCCAGAGCAGGAGGCCGTTGAGGACGAAGTAGAAGAGCCCCAGCGTCAGCACGAGCAGCGGGCAGCGAGAGCAGGAGCGCGATCGGCCGCACGATCAGGTTGAGCAGGCCGAAGATGGCGCCCGCCACCAGGAGCTGCACCCAGCTCCCCGCGAACGTGATGCCGGGCACGACGTAGGCCGTGGCGAACAGGGCCACGGCGTTGGCGACGATCGAGATCAGGATCTTCATCGGGAGCCTCCGTCGTTCAGGGTTTGTCGTGCTCGACACGCCAGCCCGCCGGCACCTCGAACCGCTCCGCCGGCTGCGGGCCGACGCGAATGGCGGTGACGGTCGCGATCGTCTCCTGCGTCTCGCCGACGACGCTCACGCGGGTGCGGGTCTCGAGCGGGAAGCCGGGCAGCTCTCGAATCGCGGCCACCAGGCCGCCCAGGGCCTGCGCGGCGCCCGACCACTCGAGGAAGTCGGCGAAGACACCGGGCCCCGCCGGGACGTCCTCCGCGACCCAGACGTCGAGGCTCGTCTGCCGGCCGCGCAGGCGGAAGCCGCGGCAGCGGTGGCCGGCGATCGTCCGGACTCCCTCGAGCGGCGCCTGTCGCAGCGTGTCCTCGCCGCCCATGAGCGAGGCGGCCACCGAGGCATCCTGGTGCGAGCGCGCCCGAAGCGCCGACGCGTCGAGCTCCACCGCGACCTTCGTCTCGGGATCGAGGCGGAAGACCCGGCCCTCGTCGAGACGCAGGACGAGCGCGGGGCCGCCCGCGGAGTCGCCCGCCTCGAGGCGCAGGCGACGCCCGGCGTGCCAGACCCGTGAGCGCACGCCGGGGCCGGCGACGGCGCCGGCGGGCCGCACCACCGTGGTCTGCTCGAAGTAGAGCCCCGCGGGCTCGGCCGCGGATAGAACGAGAGCGAAAACCGCCGCGTGGATCACGTCGCGTCTCCGGAAAGAAATCTGGACAAGCGCGGGTGACTATCATACAGTCTCGCGCGATTCGCGAGCTGATGATCTCTCAACTGTGAAGAGCCCCGCCGAGTCGCTCAACTTCCGACAGTCGCTGCTCGAGTTCCTGGAGGCCGGCCCCGGCCGCGAGGAGGCTCTGCTCGAGGAGTTCGAGCGCAAGAAGGACAAGGGCGACCCGCTCTACTCCTCGCTTCTCTACCTCCTCACCCATCTCAACTTCACCGAGCGGCAGGCGACCGGGCACTGGAAGCGCGTGGTCGCGCACCGGGAGCAGATGCGCGGCGCCATGGGCCGCGACCCGGGCCTGCGCGTGGCGCTTCTCGACTACTTCGTGAACGTGAGCCACGACCTGCGCAACCCGAAGATCATCGAGATCGCCATGTACGAGAGGACCGAGCGCTCCGCGGTGAGCGACGGCCTCACCGGCCTCTTCAACCACGCCTACCTCCTGCAGGCGCTGCGCCAGGAGGTGCTCCGCTCGAAGCGGCACGGCCTGAGGGCGGCGCTGATGCTCCTCGACCTCGACGACTTCAAGCGCGTCAACGACGAGCGCGGGCACGTGGAGGGCGACCGCGTGCTGATGAGGGCCGCGGCCATCGTGCGCGACAGCGTGCGCGAGATCGACGTGGCCGCGCGCTACGGCGGCGAGGAGTTCGCGGTCCTGCTGCCCGACACCACGCGGCTGGGGGCGTTCGTGGTGGCCGAGCGGATCCGGCGGAGGATCGAGGAGCGGTTCGCGCGGTCGCGGACCCCGGTCACCATCTCGGGCGGCATCGCGGTCTTCCCGGACGACGCGGGAGCGCCGGCCGACCTCATCGTGCAGGCGGACGCGGGGCTGTACGGAGCGAAGGCCGCGGGCAAGAACCGCATCCTGCTGCCCCAGGGCGAGCGCCGCCGGTTCCGGCGGCTGCCGGCGCCGCAGCGCGTCACCCTCGAGACCGGAGGCGACCCTCGCCCCCGTCAGCGTCAAGAACCTCTCGGAGGGCGGCCTGCTCGTGAGCCTGCGCGAGACGGTCGCGGTCGGCAGCGCGGTCAGCCTCACCATCGAGCGCACCGACGCGGCCCCGGTGGGCCTGCGTGGCGAGGTGGTGCGCGTCGAGCGCGTGCCGGGGGAGGCCGATCCGGCCTTCGACGTCGGCGTGCGCTTCCTCGACCCGTCCGAGGCCGAGGCGCTCGTCTCCTCGGCGAAGGACTAACGCCGGCTCGCCGCAGGGCCCTCCCCGCGGGCGGGGCACGGACGCGGTACTCAGATATCCCTCGGGCGCCGGCCGGGAACCGCCCTCGGGATGACCCTCCCGTGCTAACATTTATTGTTTGCCATGGGTGACCGCACGATGAAGCTCCGACGGCTCGCCGCCCTGCCTGTCGGCCTCGCCGCCGCGGCCTGCGGCGGGGGGAGCTCGACGACGCCCGCCGGGCCGAGCGAGCCTCCCGTCCCGACCTACTCGGTCACCGCCACCGTCTTCTACGACCAGAACGGGAACGGCCTGCTCGACGGGAGCGAGGCTGTCCGCGTCCCCGGGGTCGAGGTGGTGATCGGGACGGGCAGGGGCACCAGCGCGACCGGCACCGGCCAGGCGGTCGTCACCGGCATCCGAGAGGGGGCGCAAACGGTGGCCGTGCGCACCGAGAGCGTGCCTGCCTACTTCCAGCCGGCGTCGCCCGTCCCGATCCAGGTGCCCGGCCCGACCGAGGTCCGGATCCCGCTCACCCTGCCGATCGGCAACAACCATCCCAACGTGTACCTGGGGCTGGGCGACAGCATCACGTTCGGCGACGGCTCGAGCGACCGCCTCGGCTACGTCCTCAAGCTGCAGAACCTGCTCGGGCCGCACTTCGGCCGCGCCGAGGTGCACGCGATCGGCCGCCAGGGCGACTCCAGCGCCGAGACGGCGGAAGGTGGCATCACCCGCAAGACGCTGGGCTGGTTCGACCCGGCCTACACGCTGATCCTGCTCGGCACCAACGACTGGCAGGACCAGACCTGCCAGAATCAGGGGCCCTCCGCGTGCTTCACGATCGACGCCCTGCGCTCGATCGTCGAGGACGTCAAGGACTGGGACAGCCTCCCGGTGCTGGCCACGATCATCCCGGCGAACCCCGCGATGGCGCCCGCTTCCCGCAACGCCTGGTACGACGAGATGAACGCGCGCATCAAGGCCCTCGCGCAGGAGCAGAAGGTCACGCTCGCCGACCTCAACGCCGACTTCAAGGCCGCCGGGAACCTCTCCGCCCTCTTCGCCGACGACGTGCACCCGAACGACGCCGGTTACCAGGTGATCGCCCAGGGGTGGTTCAAGGCCATCACGCGCGCCCGCTCGGCCGCGGCCTCCTCCTCGCCCCGCTTCGGCTTCGCGTTCCGGCCCTAGTCGGCCGACCCGGGGAAGGCGCCCTGGCCGACAAGTTTGTCGTCCAGGCCGAACGACCCGACATCTCTGTCATAATGGGGCGTGCCTCCCCGCGCCGCGGACCCGCGCCAGCTGTCCGACCTCCTCGAGGTCAGCCAGACCCTCGGCGGGACGCTGAACCTGCGGGCCGCGCTCCAGCGGGTCGTCGCGATCCTGGAGGAGAGCCGCGGGACGCTCTCCGCCACCATCGTGCTCAAGGACGACGAGGCGGGCGACCTCGCGGTCGAGGCGGCGAGCGGTGGGGGCTCCTCGGTGCGCCACGCCCGCTACCGGCTCGGCGAGGGGATCGTGGGGCGGGTCGCGCAGAGCGGCCGGACGGTAGTGGTGCCGCAGGTCAGCCGCGAGCCCCTGTTCCTGGACCGCTCGGGGGTCTTCCGCCGCTCGGGCCGGGACGAGATGTCCTACGTCTGCGTGCCCATCCGGGCCGAGCACCGGACGGTGGGGGCGCTCGGGGTGGCGCTGCCCTACCAGGAGGACCGCAGCTACGACCAGGAAGCCAAGCTCTTCGGGGTGGTGGGCTCGATGATCGGCCAGGCGGTGCGCGTCCACCACCTCGTGGAGGCGGAGAGGAAGCGACTCCTCGACGAGAACACCAAGCTGCGGCGCGAGCTCACCGAGCGCTACGACATCCGCAACATCGTGGGGAGCAGCCGGGCCATGCAGGCGGTCTACGAGCAGGTGGCCCAGGTGGCCCACGCGAGCACGACCGTCCTCGTCCGCGGCGAGTCGGGCACGGGCAAGGAGCTCGTGGCGCACGCGATCCACTACTCCTCTCCCCGCGCGAAGAAGCCGTTCGTCAAGGTGAGCTGCGCGGCGCTGCCGGAGAGCCTGATCGAGTCGGAGCTGTTCGGCTACGAGCCCGGCGCCTTCACCGACGCTCGCGCCTTGAAGAAGGGCCGCTTCGAGCTGGCCCACGGGGGCACGATCTTCCTCGACGAGATCGGCGAGCTCACCCCGGCGACCCAGGTGAAGCTCCTGCGGGTGCTGCAGGAGCGGGAGATCGAGCGGCTCGGCGGGGTGCAGGCGATCAAGGTGAACGTCCGCGTGATCGCGGCCACCAACAAGGACCTCGAGGCGTCGGTGAAGGAGGGGGCCTTCCGCGAGGACCTCTACTACCGCCTCAACGTCTACTCGATCTACATGCCGCCGCTGCGCGAGCGCAAGACCGACATCCCGCTCCTCGCCGACCACTTCGTCGAGAAGCACGCCGCCGCCCACTCGAAGGACGTGCGGCGGATCGCCACCTCGGCGATCGACATGCTCATGAGCTACCACTGGCCGGGCAACGTCCGCGAGCTCGAGAACTGCATCGAGCGGGCGGTGCTCGTCTGCGAGGGAGGGGCGATCCACGCCCACCACCTGCCGCCCACCCTGCAGACCGCCGAGGTGTCGGGCACCCTTCCCCGGCAGTCGCTCAAGGAGGCCCTCGACGCCTACGAGAAGGACCTCGTGCAGGACACGCTCAAGAGCGCGCGCGGCAACCGCGCGCGCGCGGCGCGGCTCCTGCACACGACCGAGCGCATCCTCGCCTACGCGGTGAAGAAGCACGGCATCGACACCGACCGCTTCCGCTGAGCGAGCACCCGGGCGTATGCTCGGGGCCTTTCCTGGGAGGTACCGCGTGAGCGACGACACCCGACGTCCCTTCTCCCGCCGCGAGCTGCTGAAGACCGCCACCGGGGCCGCCGCCGCGCTGTCTCTCGCCCGCGCGGGGGCCGCGCAGGCGCCGCCGCCGGCGCCGCCGGGCCCGCCCGGCGGGACCATGCTCGGCGTCGCGTTCGAACGCCGGGACAAGGTGCGCCTCGGGCTCGTGGGCTGCGGGGGGCGGGGAACGGGCCTTCTCCGCGACCTCCTCGGGATCGACGGGGTCGAGGTGAAGGCGGTCTGCGACGTCGTGCCGGAGAAGGTGGCGAGGGCGCAGGCGGCCGTGGTCAAGGCCGGCCAGAAGCAGCCGGAAGGCTACGCGAAGGGCGACCACGACTTCGAGAACCTCTGCCGGCGCGGGGACCTCGACCTCGTGTACGTGGCGACGCCCTGGAGCTGGCACGTGCCGATGGCGGTCGCGGCCATGGAGAACGGCGTCCACGCCGGGGTCGAGGTCCCGTGCGCGGTCACGCTCGACGAGTGCTGGCGGCTCGTGGACGTCTCCGAGCGCACGCGGCGGCACTGCGTGATCCTCGAGAACTGCTGCTACGGCTGGAGCGAGCGCCTCGTCCTGAACCTCGTCCGGGCGGGGATGCTCGGCGAGCTCACCCACGCCGAGTGCGCCTACATCCACGACCTGCGCTCCCTGCTCTTCGAGAACCGGGGCGAGGGTCTCTGGCGGCGATTCGACCACCTCAAGCGGAACGGCAACCTGTACCCGACCCACGGCCTCGGGCCGGTGGCCCAGTACCTGGGCGTCCACCGTGGCGACCGTTTCGCCCGACTCGTCTCGATGAGCTCCCCCTCGCTCGGCCTGCAGGCGTACCGCGACCGCGCGCTCCCCGAAGGCGACCCGCGGCGGCAGGAGAGCTACGCCTGCGGGGACGTCAACACGAGCCTCCTCCAGACCGCGAAGGGCCGCACGGTCCTGCTGCAGCACGACGTCGTCTCGCCACGGCCGTACAGCCGCCTCAACATGATCTCGGGCACGCTCGGCACCTTCGCCGACTATCCCTCGCGGATCTTCTTCGACGGGGCGAGCCCGCTCGCGCCGCCGCGGAAGAAGGGCGAGGACGAGGACTGGCTGCGCCTCGAGCAGAACCCGAAGAAGAGGAAGGCGGGCGGGATCGAGGACCGCTACGAGGACGCGCTGTGGAAGAAGCTCGCGAAGGTCGCCGGGAAGGGCGGGCACGGCGGGATGGACTACGTGATGAGCTGGCGCCTCGTCGAGTGCATGCGCGAGGGGTTGCCGCCCGACATGGACGTCTACGACGCGGCGGCGTGGAGCGCGCCTTCGGCCCTGAGCGAGCTGTCGGTGGCGCGGGGCAGCGCGCCGGTGGAGTTCCCCGACTTCACCC
>CAWFSB010000032.1:0-60507 GCA_963818355.1 uncultured Acidobacteriota bacterium
CCGCGAGGGGTGAACGTAGCCGCCGAGCAGCATCTGGATGCAGGCCACCGACTCGATGGCGCCGGCCGCCCCAAGCGCGTGCCCGATCATCGACTTGGTCGAGGTGATCGGCGGCAGGTCGCCGGGAGCCCGGTCGAGGGCCGCCGCCCAGGCCTCGACCTCGTTGGGATCGGCGCCGGTGGCGGTGAGGTGGCCGTTGATGGCGTCGACCTCGCGCGGGTCGAGCCCGGCGTCGGCGAGGGCGGCGCGGATGCAGCGGCGGACGCTCTCCGGGTTCGGGGCGGTCATGCTCCCCCCGCCCGGTGGCCCCCGCAGTTGAGGGCGCCGCCCAGGAGCTCGGCGTGGATGCGGGCGCCGCGCTTCGAGGCCGACTCGAGGCTCTCGAGGTGCAGGACGCCCGCGCCGGCGCCCGGGACGAAGCCGCCGGCGCTGGCGCTCATCGGGCGCGACGCCTTCTCGGGCTCGTCGTTGAAGCGGCGCGAGAGGACGCGCATCGCGTCGAACCCGGCCCAGCTGTAGTGGCTGTTGCCCTCGCTGCCGCCGCACAGCATGCGTTCGGCGAGGCCGTGCCGTATCCGGGTGGCGCCCTCGACGATCGCCTCGGTGCCGGTGCTGCACGCGCTGCTGTTCGAGGTGACCTGGTTGCCCAGGGCCAGCAGGCCGCTCACCCGCGCGGAGACCCCGCTGCCCATGACCTGCTCGACGATCGTGGAGCCGAGCCGGCGGACCTTGCCGGCGTCCGTCATCGGCACCAGGCGCTCGCCCGCGGTGTCGAGGCCGCCCACGCCGGTCCCGATGACCGCCCCCGCCTCCCAGTACACGTGGTCGTCGGCGGGATCGGGACGCTCGAAGCCGGCGTCCTTCCACGCGTCGACGGCGGCGATCGCCCCGTAGCGGTGGTTGGCGTTCATCGCCATGAGGAGCTCGGCCGGGAAGTAGGCCTCCGCCACGGCGTCGGCGCCCTCCGGCACGCCGGCCACCGTGCAGCCGAAGCCGAGCTCCGCGAGCTTCGGCACGTGCCGGATGCCGGACCTCCCGGCCCGCAGGGCGGCGTCGAAATCCGGAATGCCGATCCCGTTCGGAGCCACGACCCCCATCCCGGTCACCACGACGCGGCGTGCCGTCACGCTGCCCCCTCGATCCCCATTCCCGCGACGGTCGCGGTGGCGACGAGCGACCCGTCGCCCTTGCGCATCTCGACGTCGGCCCGCAGCTTCATGCGGCGAAAGAACACCTTCCGTGCGCTGATCGTCACCGTGTCGCCGGGCCGGACGACGCCCGAGAACTCGGCGGTCACGTCGGTGAACACGGTCAGCACGCGCCGGACCTCCTCGACGCCCCTCTCGCGGGCCACCAGGTAGATCCCGAGCGCCACGACGCCGGTCTGGGCCATCGCCTCGATCAGCAGGACGCCCGGCGTGATCGGGTTGCCGGGGAAGTGGCCGCGGTAGAAGTCCGCGCCGGGGCGGAAGGTGTAGCGCGACACGATGTGGTCGTCGCCGATCTCCAGGATCTCGTCCACGAAGCGGAACGGCTCCTGCTGCGGCAGCAGGTCGAGGACCTGCGCGCCGTCGAGTGGGGCGAAGGGCTCAGCCACCGTACATCCCCCCGTTGACGTGGACGACGCTGCCGGTGACGTAGCTCGCGCCCGTGGCGAGGAAGGCCACGACCTCGGCCACCTCCTCGGGTCGGCCCATGCGGCCGAGCGGGATCCGCTCCAGGATCCGGCTCCGGACCTCGTCGGGCAGGCCGGAGGTCATCTCGGTGTCGATGAAGCCCGGCGCCACGGAGTTGACCAGGATGTCCCGGCCCTGCATCTCCTGCGCGAGCGACCGGGTCAGGGCGTCGAGGCCCGCCTTCACCATGGTGTAGGGGATCTGGCCCGCGTTGCCGGTGTGACCGACGACGCTCGAGATGTTGACGATGCGGCCCCCGGTCCGGAGCATGAAGCGCCGCAGGACCAGCTTGGTGAGGTACCAGGTGCCGCGCGCGAGCCCGGCCACCGCGTCGTAGTCGTCGATCTTCATGCTGAAGATCGGGGCGTCGCGGTTGTACCCGGCGTTGTTGACCAGCACGTCCACCCGGCCCGCGACCTCCTGGAGCTGCTTGACGAGGGCCTCGACCTGGGCCGGGTCGGAGAGGTCGGCGCGCGCCACGAAGGCGCCGGGGAGCCCGTCGGCCACGGAGCGCGCCGCGGCTTCGCTCGAGTTGTAGACGACGCCGACGCGCATTCCCTTGGCCGCGAGGGCCTGGCACACGGCGCGGCCGATCCCGGTCGCTCCGCCCGTGACCACGGCGACCCTGGGCTCGGCTGCCCCGCTCGCGCTCTCGCTCACCTGTCCATCCTTCCGCCGCGCGAGCGCGCGGTTGGCCAGGGATAGTCGGCGTACGCGATGTCCCGGAAGATGCCGACCTTGGCCCGCTTGATCGTGTAGATGACGTCCCCGTCGATGGCCACCGTCGCGTCGCCCACCGCCACCGCGGAGCCGGAGGCGGCGAGCTCCTGGTAGCGGACGATGTCGATCTCGTAGCGCATGACGGCGTCGTGGGGGCGGATCTGGCCGGCGAACTCCACCTCGGCGCAGCCGAGGGCGCGGCCGGTGCCCATCCCTCCCGCCCAGGCGCAGAAGAAGCCGATGAGCTGCCACACCCCGTCGACGCCGAGGCAGCCCGGCTGCACGGGGTCGCCGAGGAAGTGGCACTGGAAGAACCAGTCGTCGAGCCGGACGTCGCGCTCGGCCACGATCCGGCCCTTGTGGCGCTCGCGGCGGATCTCCTCGATCCGGTCGACCATCAGCATCGGCGGCAGGGGGAGCTTCGCGGCGAAGGCCTCGGGAGGGTCCTCGACCAGCCGCCCGTGGGCGAAGGCGAGGAGCTCCGGGCGGTCGAAGCTCGAGCGTTGGCGGAAGGCCTCGTACCTCACGCGCCGGCCCCGAAGCGCAGGAGGAAGCTCGACCAGGTGAGGCCGGCGCCCACTCCCGCGATCGCGACGTCGTCCCGGTCGGTCCACTCGTCCCAACCCATGCTCACGACACCGATCGAACCGGCCCCGGCGGTGTTGCCGTAGTCCTCCACGTTGTGGTGGTGCCGGTCCGGCGGGATCTGGCCGAGCTCGCACACCTTCTCGAGCATCAGCAGGTTGGCCTGGTGGCCGACGAAGTGGAGACGGCGGCCCTCGCGGGCGTGCTCGTCCCGCAGCCGGCGGTAGCCGGCGACCGTCTTCTTGATCGCGAAGGTCTGCACGGTTCGCCCCTCCTGCAGGAAGTGGCCCGTGCGCGGGATGGTCACCTTCGCGTGGCCCGCGGGGCTCGACTCGATCGCGGTGCCGAGGACCTCGGCCCGTCCCCGCTCACGGGTGGAGAGGACGGCGGCCGAGGTCCCGTCGCCCCAGAGCACGGCCGAGGCGCGATCGGAGTAGTCCACGGTGCGGGTCACGCCCTCGGGCACCACCGAGAGCACGAAGCGAGGCACCTTCTCGGGGTCCATCATCGAGAGCAGGTGCATCGCGACGTGGAAACTGGTGCAGGCGGAGTTGACGTCGAAGCAGGGCACCTCGAGGCCGAGGGCGGCGGCGATCGTGCAAGCGTCGGCCGGCGTCACCATGTCGGGCGCGGAGCTGCCCGAGATCACCATCCCGATCTCGGACCGGTCGATGCCCGCGCGGGCGATCGCCATCTCGGCGGCGCGGCGGCCGGTCTCGGCGTTGCCGCAGACCATCACCTCGGTGGCCATGCGCAGGTCGCGGTTCTTCGTCTCCTTGATGTAGTCGAGCGGCAGCAGCGTGCGCCGCGCGCGGATGCCGACCCGCTCCAGGATCCACGCGTCGTTCGTCCCGATGTCGAGGTCCTCGAGGAACCGGTTCGAGATCACGTTCTCCGGGTGGAAGTGGCCGAGGCCGTGCAGGTAGAGGCTCACCGCGAGGCTCCCGAGACGTGCTCGCCGCCGTCCACCCGGATGACCTCGCCGTTGATCCAGGCGGCCTCCGGCAGGCAGAGCAGGTGGATCACCCGGGCCACGTCCTCCGGTGTCGTCAGGCGAGAGAACGGGTTGCGGCGGCGCGCCGCGGCCTTGAGGTGCGCGTTGCCCGGGATGAGCCGGAGCGCGGGCGTGTCCGTCACCCCGGCCTGGACGATGTTCGAGCGGATGCCGTAGGGCGCCATCTCGACCGCGATGGCGCGGCTGATCGACTCGAGCGCGACCTTGGCTGCCGCCACCGCCGCGTAGCCCTTCCAGGCGACCTCGTTGCCTTCGCTGGTCATCCCGAGCACGCGGGCGTCCGGGGCGAAGAGCCCCCGCCGGTGCACGTCCTGGACCCAGCCGAGCAGACTCGTGCCCATGGCGTGGATCGTCTGCTGGAGGTCCTCCTCCTCGATGAAGGCCGTCGCCGGGTACTCGGGCGGCGCGGTCAGGCCCGCGAGCGCGTCGACGCCCTCCGCGAACAGACGATCGACCGCCTCGCCCAGCCGCGCCTCGTCGATGCCGAGCGCCCCGGCGAGAGCCGCGCGCGCGGTCTCCTCGCGCTTCGCCTCCGGCGCGATCAGCTTGAGGTTGCCGAAGGCGATCGAGTGCAGCAGCAAGCGCACCTTCTGCCCCTCGCCGAGGGCCGGGGCCAGCTGGTCGAGGATGGCGCCCCTGCGCTCCAGGCTCAGGGCGTCCTCGTTGAAGGTGACGAGCGAGACACCGCGGTCCCGGATCGCGTCGAACTCCGGCTGGATGCGGGACATCGCGCCCCGGCGATCGCGGTGCACGAGGCACAGGTGGACGCCGTGACGCGAGAGCTGGTGGGCCGTGGCCAGGCCGAACCCGCTCGACCCGCCGAGGATGAGCGCCCACGAACCTTCGGGCAATGCCACGGGCATCAGCAAGTCTCCATTTCGCGCACCCACGAGCCGTGTGCCCGCGGCGCGGCCCCCGGATGCCCCGGCGGATGCGCCTCAGGCCCGGGCGGCCGGCCGGAGCGGTGTCGCGGAGACTAGCATCCGGGCCCGGATCGGAGTGTCACAGTTGTGCAACATCTGGTCGGTGGACACGATCCCGACCAGACCCTCGTCCTCCTCGCCCTCAATCAGGAGCGCGCGAAGGCCGAGGCGCTCGCCGGGGTCGTCTCTAGTTCGAAATTGCCTCTTGTTCAAAAATAATGTACAGTCTCAAGGTCTGAACAGAGGGCAGGGGCCGGGCCATGTGGGCGCACCGTGGGGATGGAACTGGGGGAGATCGAGCGCTTCTCGAGGGGGCGCTCGAAGCTTGCCAGGGGCTGACCGGACTTGGACTCCGTCTCCGTGGGCGGCCGAAGGGCCGGGCGGGGAAGGCGGATGTCGTCGAGGTGATCGCACACGGGGCACCGCCCGTGCGCTTCGCGGGGCTCGCCCGGCCGGCCCTACGGGCCGAGACTCTCGGAGCGGTGGCGGATCTCGCGGGCGGCCTGCCGTACCCGCCGCTCCTTGCCGCGCCTCACGTCAACCCCCGGGCCGCGGAGCGGGCCCGAGAACTGGGGATCGCGTTCGTCGATCTTGCGGGCAACGCTCATCTGCGTGGGCCGGGCCTCTACGTTTTCGTCACGGGGCAGCGGCCCGCGGAGAAGGCGCGTCGCCATCGCACGACGCAGGCGTTCACACCGGCCGGGCTCAGGGTCGTCTTCGCCCTGCTGCTGCGTCCGCGGCTGCTCGCGGCGACCTACCGGGAGGTCGCCGCGGCAACCGATGTCGCGCTCGGGACGGTGGCGGCGGTGCTGGAGGGCCTCGTCGAGCGTGGGCATCTCACGCCGGAAGGAACGGCGGAGAGGCGGCTTCTGGCTCCGCAGCGACTCGCGGAGGAGTGGGTGCTTCTCTACCCGGTCCGCCTGCGGCCGAAGCTCGTCGTCGGCCGCTTTACGGCTCCCGATCTGGGATGGTGGCAGAAAGCCCGCATCGATCCCGGTCGGGCCGTGTGGGGTGGCGAGGTGGCCGCGGACAGGCTGACCGGACGGCTCAAGCCCGGGCGCCAGACGCTCTACGTGTGGGGGAAGCCCGACGAGATCATCCTGGCCAACCGACTGCGGCCGGACGACAACGGCGAGGTCGAGATCCTCGAGGTGTTCTGGACGCTCGGCGAGCGGCCAGAGGCGGGGCCGGACGATGTGGCGCCGGCCCTGCTCGTCTATGCCGACCTGATGGCCACGGGCGACCCGCGCAACGTCGAGGTGGCGCGGCTCGTCCGGGAAAGGCACTTGCGTGGCGTTCTCGGTCCCGCCTGAACGACCGGTCTCCGGGACCGTCGTGGCCATCCTGTGCCACGCGGCTGAAGCGACCCGTGCGTCGGGGATCAACTACTGGGTGGGCGGAGCGCTCGCGAGAGACCTCCTGCTGTTCCATGTGTTCGGACAACGAACCGGACGCGCTACCCGCGACGTTGGTGTTCGTGGAAGACTGGATCGTCTTCGATGCGCTGAAGACCCGCCTGCTCGCCACGGGCGAGTTCGCCGCCGCGGACGCTGCTCACCGTCTCCTTTACGGCCCGATGGAAGTTCCGCTCGATCTCGTCCCGTTCGGCGGCGTCGAGGGGCCGGCCGGGGAAGTGGCATGGCCACCGGAGGGGGCAGTCGTGATGAACGTCGTGGGCTTCCGGGAAGCGGCGCACACCGCCATTCCGATCGTGGTAGACGAGGCGCTGACCGTGGAGGTCGTGGCGCTGGCCGCTTTGTCCCTGCTGAAGCTGACGGCCTGGCTGGACCGGCATGAGGAGACCGACAAGGACGCCATCGACCTGCTGACGTTGCTACGGCTGTATCACGCCGCCGGGAACGAAGATCGGCTCTACGGCGAAGAGACGGAGTTGCTGGCTGCGTGCGGCTTCGACCCCGAGTTGGCGGGCGCTCGTCTGCTCGGGCGCGACGCCGTGCGGCTGTGCGGAGGTGAGACCGCACGGGGGGTGCTTCGCCGGTTGTCCCCGCCGCTGCGGCGCGGCCTCGAGGATCAGATGCTGCGGCAAGCGGCCAGGTTCGACGATGAACCGCTTCAGGCTCGCATCGAGCGGCTGCTCGCCGCGTTCTTGGACGAGTTGGCCGGCGCCGCGACGGGTTTGAACTCGAACTGAGCGCGGCCTGCTGGTGTCCGCGGCCATTGCCGGCCGGATTGGCGTGCGCTTAGACTACGCCCAGAGAGGTTCCCGCGATGCCCGTGAAGATCCCCGACACCCTGCCCGCCATGGGCATCCTCGAGAGCGAGAACATCTTCGTGATGGGGGAGAGCCGCGCCGTCCACCAGGACATCCGCCCGCTGCGGGTGGCGATCCTCAACCTCATGCCCACCAAGATCGTCACCGAGACCCAGCTGCTGCGTCTGCTCGGCAACTCGCCGCTGCAGGTCGAGGTGACGCTCCTGCACATGGAGTCGCACGACTCGAAGAACACGCCGGCCGAGCACCTGCTCGAGCACTACTCGACCTTCGAGGAGGTCCGGCACCGAGAAGTTCGACGGCCTCGTCATCACCGGCGCCCCGGTCGAGCAGATGCCGTTCGAGGAGGTGGACTACTGGCCGGAGCTGGTGCGGCTGATGGACTGGGCGCGGACGAACGTCTACTCCACCTTGCTACGTCTGCTGGGGCGCCCAGGCGGGGCTCTACCACTACTACGGGGTCCCGAAGCACGCGCTGCCCGAGAAGATGTTCGGGGTGTTCCCCCACACGGTGAGCGAGCGCTTCGAGCGGCTGGTGCGCGGCTTCGACGACGTGTTCTACGCCCCGCACTCGCGCCACACGGAGATCCGGCGCGAGGACGTCCTCGCGGTGCCGGAGCTCGTGCTGCTCTCCGAGTCGGAGGAGGCCGGCGTCTACATCGTCGCTCTCCGCGGACCGGCGGCACGTCTTCGTGACCGGCCACTCGGAGTACGACCCGCTCACCCTGCAGGGCGAATACGTGCGCGACGTGGGCAAGGGGCTGCCCATCGCGGTGCCGAGGAACTACTTCCCCGGCGACGACCCGCGCCGGGAGCCGCTCGTGCGCTGGCGCGGCCACGCCAGCCTGCTCTACGCGAACTGGCTCAACTACTACGTCTACCAGCAGACGCCGTACGACGTGGACGCGATCTCGAACGGCGGGGCGGACTGGGCTTGAGCCGGGTCCGCCGCCGCCATCGCGCCCCGGCATCGATGGCATGAGCCGCCGTACGGCCCTGCGTTGCGCCCCGCCCGGGAAGTGCTAGAGTCGGCCGCGCACCCCTGATGGACTCCTCCTTCATAAGACCGGGCGCCGACGCGTCGCGGGCGCGCCGCGAGGCGGGCGCGGCCCCACGGCGCGGCTGGCGCACGTGGCTCTTCGGGCGGCCCCTGCCGACCGCGGACGCGCCGGACGAGGCGATCGGCAAGACCGTCGGCCTCGCGGTCTTCTCCTCGGACGCGCTCTCGTCCACCGCCTACGCCACCCAGGAGATCATGATCATCCTGGCGATGGCGGGGACGGCGGCCCTGTCCTTCGTCCTGCCGATCTCGGTGGCGATCGTCGTCCTGCTGGCCATCGTCACCTTCTCCTACGAGCAGACGATCCACACCTACCCGGGCGGGGGCGGGGCCTACATCGTGGCCCGCGACAACCTGGGGGTGTTCCCGGCGCAGGTGGCGGGCGCGGCGCTGCTGATGGACTACATCCTGACCGTCTCCGTCTCGGTCTCCTCGGCGGTCGCGCAGGTGGCCTCCGCCTTCCCGGTCGTCCGCGACCACCGGGTGATGCTCGGGATCGCGCTGGTGGCTTTCGTGATGCTCGTGAATCTCCGGGGGGTGAAGGAGTCGGGTCTCGTGCTGGCGGTGCCCACGTTCTTCTTCGTCGCGATGATGGGGCTCACCGTGGGCACGGCGATCGTCCGGCACCTGCTCGGAACACTGAACCCGCTGGCCGACCCGCCGCCCCTCGACGTCGAGCCGGTCGGGGCGATCGGCCTCTTCCTCGTCCTCCACGCCTTCTCCAGCGGCACCACGGCGCTCACCGGCGTCGAGGCGATCTCGAACGGCATCCCCGCGTTCAAGGAGCCGCGCAGCCGCAACGCCGGGATCACGCTGCTCTGGATGTCGGGGATCCTGGGCGTCCTGTTCCTCTCGATCAGCTTCCTCGCCGGCCGGGTCGGCGCCATGCCCTCCGAGCACGAGACGGTGATCTCCCAGATCGCCCGGGCGGCCTTCGACGGCCGGGGGCCGCTCTACCTCGCCGCGATCGGGGCGACGACGCTGATCCTCGCCATGGCCGCGAACACCGCCTACGCCGGGTTCCCCCGCCTGGCCGCGCTGCAGGCGGCGGACGGCTACCTGCCCCGGCAGCTCACGTACCGCGGGCAGCCGCCTCGTCTTCTCGCGGGGAATCGCGGTCCTCGCCCTCGTGGCCTCGCTCCTGATCTGGGTCTTCGACGCGAGCGTCACCGGCCTCATCCCGCTCTACGCGATCGGCGTCTTCCTGTCGTTCACGCTGTCGCAGGCGGGCATGGCCCGCCGGTGGTGGAAGTCGGGGAAGCTGAAGCCGGGGCGAGGAGACGCAGGAGCAGGGCTCCATGGTCCGCCACGACCGGCGCTGGCTCTTCAAGATGGTCGTCAACGGCTTCGGCGCCGCCCTCACCGCGGTGGTGACGTGCGTCTTCGCGGTGACGAAGTTCCACGACGGGGCGTGGGTGGTGCTGGTCGTCATCCCGGCGCTCGTCGTCGTCTTCTACACGATCCACCGGCACTACCGGGACCTCGCGGGCCGGCTGTCGCTCGAGAAGTTCGGCCCGCCGCCGCGGGTGGACCGGCACCGCGTGATCATTCCCATCAGCGGCGTGCACCGCGGGGTGGTGGCCGGGCTCACCTACGCGCGTGCTCTCTCCGAGGACGTGACGGCGGTCTACGTGTCGACCGACCCGGCGCTGACCGAGGCGGTGGAGAAGAAGTGGGGGCTCTGGGGCGGCGGGGTGCGGCTCGTGGTCGTCAATTCGCCCTACCGGCTGCTGGTCGAGCCGCTCGTGGACTACATCCGCCAGGTGGCGGCGCGGCGGCAGCCGAACGAGGTGATCACGGTGGTGGTCCCCCAGTTCGTGCCGCGCCGGCAGTGGCACAACGTGCTGCACGCGCAGACGGCGATGATGCTCCGGTTGGCGCTCGTCTTCGAGCCGGGCGTCGTGATCACCAGCGTTCCCTACCAGGTGGGCCGCGGGGAAGAGGGGGAGCAGGGCGAATGAACGTCATCATCGTGGGGTGCGGACGCGTGGGGGCGGAGCTCGCGCTGCTCCTGGGCGGGCGGGGGCACGACGTGACGGTGATCGATCACGTCGGGTCGTCGTTCGGCCACCTCGACCCCGCCTACCGGGGCCGGACCATCGAGGCGGAGCCGCTGGGCGAGGGCGTCCTCGAGAAGGCGGGGATCAAGGACGCGCAGGCGCTCGCCACCGTCACGAACTCGGACCCGGTCAACGCCGTGGTCGCCCACGTGGCGCGCACGGTGTACGGCGTGCCGAACGTGGTCGCCCGCAACTACGACCCCCGCTGGCTGGTGCTTCACGAGGCCATGGGCCTCACCTCGGTGAGCTCCACCGCCTGGGGTGCCCACCGGATCGAGGAGCTCCTGGAGCGGCCGCGCCTGCGGGCGGTGTTCTCGGCCGGGAAACGGCGAGGTGGAGCTGTACGAGCTGCAGGTGCCGGAGGCGTGGGTGGGGCGGACGCTCGGCGACCTCGTGGCCGGCATCCCCTGCTCGCCGGTGTCGCTCACCCACGGGGGGCGGGCGACCCTGCCGGAGCCGGAGCGGGTCCTGAGCACGGGTGACATCGTCCACGTGACGGCGACGCTCGAGGGAGCCGGCCAGATGGGCCGGCGCCTCGAGGGGACGGAGGCCTGAGCATGCGCATCCTGATCGCCGGCGGGGGACGGACGGGGGCGACGCTCGCCCTCACCCTCCACGCGCAGAAGCACGAGGTGCGGCTCATGGAGCACCGCCCGGGCGTCCTCGCCCACATCCACCGCGAGCTGCCCACCGAGCTCATCTACGAGGGCAACCCGAACGACCCCCGCACCCTGGAGTTCGCCCGCATCGCCGACGCGCAGGTGCTGGTGGCGTCGATGTCGAGCGACGCCGAGAACCTCGCGCTCTGCTTCATCGCCCGCGAGCACTTCAAGGTGCCCCGCACGATCGCCACCATCAACGACCCGCGCTTCGCCTGGCTCTTCGGGCCCCGCTTCCACGTGGACGTGGCGGTGAACCAGGCCGACATCCTGGCCAGCCTCATCGAGCAGGAGCTGTCGGTCGGGCGACATGATGACGCTCCTGAAGCTGCGCAAGGGCAGCTACTCGCTCGTCAGCGAGACCCTGGTGGACGACGCCCGGGCCGTGGGGCGGACCCTGCGCGAGCTCGAGTTCCCGCGCAACGCGGTCGTCTGCGCGATCCTGCGAAAGAACGACGTCGTGATTCCCCGCGGCGACGTCCGCTTCGAGGCGGGAGACGAGGTGCTGGCCCTGGTCGACGAGGCCTCGGCGCTCGAGCTGGCGGCCCTCTTCGGCCCGCCGGCGCCGGCCACGACGCGGCCGTAGCCGGCCCCTGCCCCCCGGCCGGGGGGCTCTGTGTCATCATTCGCTCCCAGAATGCTCGACAGGGTTCCCGCCGCCCCCGTGACTGCCGGGCCGATCCGGCTGCTCGCCGTGTACCGCAGCGCCGCGTCGCTCCTGCGCGAGCTCTCCCGGGCGCTCAACCAGGGGCAGACGCTGCTGAAGGCCGACACCGGGCTGCCCGCGGGAACTCGCCTCGTGCTGGTGATGACGACCGACGCGCTGAGCGCGCCGATCGAGGTGCACGGCGTCGTGACCGCCTGCCGCTCCCGCGCCGGCCGGCTGGCCATGACGCTGCGCTACGACTTCGACCCGGAGCCGCACCGCAGCCGCCTGCGCGAGGCGCTCGCCGAGCTGCGCCGCGAGACGCGCAAGCCCCGCCGGGAGCCGCGCGTGCCGCTCGCGCTGCGGGCGGACGCGGCGGCTCTCCTGCGCGGGCTGTCGGCCACGGTCAGCGACGCGAGCCGGGCCGGCGCCCGGCTCGAGCTGGTGGGCGAGCGCCTGCCCGCGGTGGCCTCGGGCGACCGGCTGGTGATGACGCTGGCCGGCAGCCGCCCCGGCAGCCGCCGGCCGGCGCGGCTCGTCCTCGAGGCGATGTGGGTCGGCGCCCAGCGCCGGTCGGGGCGCGAGCGGCGGCAGGAAGTGGGGGGCCGGTTCGTCGGGCTCTCGCAGGCCCTCAAGCAGCGCATCGTGGCCATCCTCCGCTTCGACGACGCGCGGCCGGCGCTCCGGCTCGGGCGAATCGAGAGGCTCAGCGGGGCGGAGGCAGGGTCGCGATCGCCGTCTGCTCGAAGGTGACGAACCAGTAGAGGCCCGGCGAGCAAAGGAGGCCGACGGATCGGAGGCCACCGGGACGAAGACTCTCATGCCGCCGCCGCACGACCGCGGGGTCGGGCTCGCGGGCGCGACGCCCCCTCGATCGCGCTCGAGCTCCAGCGGGTGCTCGTGCTGCATCTCCTCTTCCGGCAGATGCCCCGTGAACATGCTCCGGTTGAAGTGCCTCACGTGCACGCCGTAGCAGTGCCAGATGAGGACGGCCAGGATGGCGAGCATCGCCTCGCCGCCGTGGGCGACCTGCGCGGCGGGGATCGACTGGCCGGGTAGGAAGCGGGCGGTGGCGATCGGGTTCCAGAGCATGAAGCCGGTGACGATCATGATCATCGTGCCCCAGACGAGGGCCCAGTACTCGACCTTCTCCTCGAAGGTGTAGCGGTCGGTGCGGGGCCGCTCCCTCGCGAGGCCGAGGTTGTAGCGAACGGCCTGGAGGCCGTCCACGACGTCCTGGTAGCGGGGAATCATGCTCAGCGGGCCGGCGCAGTACCCCGATGCGGTGGATCGCGTCGATGAGGTGGTGGATGGTCGCGATCATCAGCACCACCGCGAACACGCGGTGGCCGAGGCGCACCCTCTCGATGCCGCCGAGGAGGGCGATCGAGCGCTCGCACGTAGGGGTGAGCGGCGTACTTCTGGGGTATGCCGGTGATCGTGAGCCCACGAAGCCAGCCACCATCGACCACGTGCTGGACGCGGTGGGAGGGTGAAGCGCGATTGTCGGTTGCCCGCTCTGCCGCAGCTTCCGCCCGTCGTGGTCGTCGCGGCCCAGGCGGCTCGTACTCTCCGCCCGGTGCCGGCCTTCATCCGTGCGCGCTCTCGCCGCTGCCGGGTCGATCCACGCGGCGCCGCGGGAAGTCGCTCGCGACGAAGAGCGACCATGCCGCCCACGACGCCGGGAATCAGGATCTGGTAGGCCAGGCGCGACCAGTAGACGAGGGGCGTGCGCTCGCTGGTCGGGATGTAGTGGCTCAGCCAGGCGTCCGAGAAGCTCGCGGTCGCGTCGGGGTGGCACTTCTGGCAGGTCTGCAGGAGGTTCGCCTTCACCTGCAGGCTCTTCTTCGGGTCGCTCTTGCTCGCGATGTCGTGGATGCCGTGGCAGTCGAAGCACACCGGCTTGTTGGTGACCTGGTCGGGGTGCCGCCGCTGGAAGAGGGTCACCGTCGAGCCGTGGAAATCGGCCACGTAGGTCCGGAGGACCTGGGTCGACAGCTTGTACTTCGCCATCTTCTTCGCGTCGGTGTGGCAGGTCGAGCACATCTTCGGCGAGTCCAGCCGGAACGCGGCGGTCCGCGGGTCCGGGATGTCGTGGACGCCGTGGCAGTCGATGCAGGTCGGAACGTCGGGGTTGCCGTCGACGAGGGCCGCGCCGTGGACGCTCTCCCGGTACTTCGCCTGGATCTCGGCGTGGCAGCGGGCGCAGGTCTGCGGGATGCCCACCCGGCCCTCAGGCAGCAGCTTCCCGTCCTCGCCGGTGATCTTCTTCTGCGCGTGCGGGTTGTGGCAGTCGGAGCAGACGGCGGCGTTCTTGTTGCCGGCCGCGATCGCCTTGATGTGGACGCCGTCGAGCTGCTTCTTGAACTGCTCGTCGTGGCACTGCTCACACGAGTTGTAGTGCGAGAGCGTGTACTCGCGCGCCGAGCCGGCCTTGAGCTCAGGGTGCGGGTACTCCTTGTGCTCGGTGTGGCAGTCGGTGCAGCTCGCTCCCATCTGGCCGTGGACGGAGGCCGCCCACGCCTCGGGGTCGATCGTGATGTCCTTCGACGAGCCGTCCTTGAACGAGACGGCCGAGCCGGGCTGCCCGTGGCAGTCGAGGCACTCCTGGGCGCGCGCGGGCGCGCCCAGGAGCATGAGGCCCGACCCCAGGAGGAGTGCGGAGCCGAGGTGGAGACGTTTCATCGAGGACCTCCCGGGATCGGCCTCAAGACGGAGGCGACCTACTTCATCGTGGCCATGTAGGCCACGAGGTTCTCGAGGTCGGCGTCCGTGATCTTGTCCGGTCCGTAGACCGGCATGATCCCCTTCTTCCCCTTCTTCGCGATCATGTCCTTCGGGGTGCGAATCCACGCCTTGAGCTCGTCGGCCGTGTTGCTCGGCGCCCGTCTTGGCGAGCGGGTTCTTGACGTCGGTGTGGCAGCCCTTGCACGCCGGCTTGGCGCCGTCGTAGACGGCCTTGCCCGCCGCGGCGTCCGCGGCGAAGGTCGAGGCGGCGAAGCTCACGGCGAGGATGGCAACGGCGAGGATGAACAAACGACGCATCATGCAACCTCCTGTGATCGTTCCAGACGTTTCCGTACGCGTGACGCCTTCATTCTCTTCGCGACGCCGTTTCGGCGCAAGTGCCGCGAATCGTGCGAGATATGAGCCATCTGTATCATGCCCCCCAGGCCATGAACGCTGGAACGCCTCGGACAGGCCCTTCGGGGGGGGCGACGACGGCGCCCCCGGCGGCTATCCTCCCTCTTTTCTGGTTGTTACGGCCGTAATACCCACAGACCATGTATTGAGTCATCCGATTCATTTGAACGTCAAGGAAGGAAAAGTATCATTTCGACCGTGAAGAACAGCGAAGCGACCACCGCAGAGCCAGTCGGAACGCAGTTCCTGACGCGGTCGGAGGTTTCGAGGATGCTGGGCGTGTCGCCGAATACGGTGACGCGCTGGGCGCGCGAGGGCCGGCTGCCCTGCCAGGTCACTCTGGGGGGGCACCACCGGTTCGACCGCGAGCTCGTCGAGCAGCTCCGCAAGAGCCTCTACCGCGCCGGAGGCCGGGCTGACTGAGTCTCCCGCTCGTCGCGAACATCACGTGTCGGATCGCCATCTTTTCCGAGACCGGCCAGTGGCGCCGGGGTTGAGGCGCCAGGAGGATTGAATGCGCAACAGAGGGTGGGTACCGCTAGCCGCAGTTCTCGGGCTGGCTCTCTTGCTGGGGTTCGCCAGCGCCGGGGGGGCACAATCGACCACCCCCGCCGCACCCGCGACCCCCGCGGCCGAGTATGCGGGCATGGACACGTGCGTCCAATGCCACGAAGAGGTGGTGACGGCGTTCAAGACGACGCCGCACATGGCCTCCTCAAAGGGCTGCGAAGGCTGCCACGGCCCCGGCAAGGAACACGCCGAGGCGGGCGGTGACAAGACCAAGATCAAGGTCTTCAAGACCCTGAGCTCCGTCGAGTCCTCGGCCGTCTGCATGGACTGCCACAACAAGGCCGGCCAGAAGCACTGGATGGGCTCGAGCCACGACAGCCGCCAGGTCTCCTGCAGCCAGTGCCACAACCCGCACCCGAAGGCGGGCGAGCCGGTTCAGGCGGCCATGCTGAAGGCGCCGCAGATGAAGCTGTGCACGAGCTGCCACCTGCAGAAGAAGGCCCAGCTCATCCGCCCCGGCCACATGCCGATGCGCGAGGGCAAGATGCAGTGCACGAGCTGCCACAACCCGCACGGCACCCCGAACGACAAGATGCTGCTGCAGACCTCGGTCAACCAGAACTGCTACACCTGCCACGCCGAGAAGCGCGGTCCCTTCCTCTGGGAGCACGCTCCCGTCCGTGAGAACTGCCTGAACTGCCACGACGCCCACGGGACGATCAACGAGAAGATGCTGAAGGTGAAGCAGCCTCTCCTGTGCCAGCAGTGCCACCAGACGTCCAGCCACCCCGGTCCGGCCTACCCGTCGATGTCGCGGTACGCCTTCAACCAGGGCTGCATGCACTGCCACCCCACGATCCACGGGTCGGTCCACCCGTCGGGCAACCGGTTCTTCAGGTAAGGCGAGGAGACACGACCATGACCATGAAGAACCTCATCCGCCTGCTCGCCCTCGTGGCGATTCTCACCGCCTCCGCCCTTCCCGCCTCCGCCCAGTGGGGGCCGGAGGAGGAGAAGAACTGCTTCCTGAACGGCAAGAAGGGCACCATCACCCTCTCCGGCCAGAGCAACAGCGCCCAGGGCGACTCCTCGAAGCTCGAGCAGTTCGAGGAGATCCCCAACGGCTTCCTCGTGCCCTGCGCCGCCTACGGCTGGAGCAACGAGAAGTACTTCTTCGACGCGAAGGCCATCGACGCGCTCTACGACGACCAGTTCCTGGGCGCGACCTTCGGCAAGAAGGGCGGGTTCCAGCTCGACTTCACCTGGGACGAGAACCCCAACTGGCAGTCCAACACCGCCCGAACCCCGTACACCGAGACGTCGCCGGGTGTCTTCGACATCCCGGACGCCACGCGCCTCGCGCTGCAGAACGTCTACGCCCCGTGGGTGCACGCCGACCGCCACCAACCCGGTGGGCATCGGCACGGCGCCGGCCAACCCGACCGTCCCCGGCTTCTACGCGGTCGAGGACTACGTCAACACCGGCCTGCCCACGTTCGACCTGCGCTACGTGCGCAAGACCGGCCGGGCCGGCATCAGCGTCCCGGTGGGGCAGGCCTTCCTCTTCGACGCCAGCTACTCCCGCGAGAAGCGGGACGGCAACAAGAACACGACCTTCTACGGCGGCCCGAGCTACGAGGTGGCGAGCCCGATCGAGTTCGTGACCGACAACTTCCGCTTCGGCGGCGAGTTCGCGAAGGGCCGAGTCTTCCTGGCCGCCTCCGTGGACTTCAGCGAGTTCAAGAACGAGGTCCCCTACGTCGAGGTCGACAACCCCCAGCGGCTGCAGATGGCGAACCCGACGAACGGTCGCAACGTCGTCAACGACGCCGCCTTCTTCCGCCTCTGGATGCCCCCGGACAACGAGGCCTACCAGGCCGACTTCACCGGCGGTGTCTCCCTGCCCGCGCGGCACAAGGTCACCGGGTCGCTTTCCACCGGGAACATGAAGATGGAGACGGTGCTCCGCGAGATCTCGACCAACCCGAACTTGCAGACGAGCGCGACCGCGCCCAACCCGGCCTTCTCGATCATCCCGCCCTACAGCAACATCGAGGCCCAGTACGACACGTTCATGGCCCAGGTGAGGCTCACCGGCGACCCGGTCCGCTGGCTCGGCTACAACCTGTCCTACCGCAAGTTCGAGCTCGACGACAAGACCGAGGACTACACCTTCACGAGCACGGTCCGCGGCGATGTCGGAGCCTCCTACAGCGCCACCGGCTTCACCCGGGAGCACGAGGGCTGGGGCATCGAGAGCGTGAAGGCCATGGCCTACGTCACCCCGGTCCGCGGCCTGCGGCTCGGCGTGACCTACGGCCAGGACAAGCGCACGTACGACATCCGCGAGTACGCCGACGTCGAGGACGACGTCTGGACCCTCAGCGCCGACTACAGCCACAGCCTCTTCCAGCTCCATGGCGCGTGGACGTCGCTCGAGCGCAAGCCGGGCGAAGGCAACGACGACGCGATCCCGCCGTCGTGGCAGGGCGCCACCCAGACCGACATCACCGAGCGGAAGCGCCACATCCTGAGCGGCCTCGTGACCTTCACCCCGACCGCGAAGCTGGCGGTGAGCGTGAACGGCGCGAAGACGACGAACGAGTTCGCCGAGTCGGTGACCGGCCTCCTCGACCAGTCCTTCGACACGATCGGTGTCGACGTGACGTACGCGGCCAACGACAAGGTCAACCTCATGGCGGGCTACGTCTACGAGACCTTCTTCTTCGACATGGCCGCGGCCTACATCCCGCGCGGTCTCTCTCCGCCGTTCGACGCGGCCAACCTCTGGGGAAACCAGACGGAGGACAAGGTCGACACCTTCCGCGCGGCCCTCGACTGGGCACTCGTCCCGGAGAAGCTCGACCTGGGCGTGACGTTCGACTACACGAAGCCCCGCAGCGAGTCCGTTTACGACTTCGCCGAGGCCGGCACGCCGATCGGCGGCCTCAACGAGGCGAACGGCGTCTTCCCGGCGAACGTGCCTCCGATCCCCGGCTTCCCGGTCACCACCTTCGACCGCTTCCCGACCGTGACCAAGAAGTTCATCATGGCGAAGATCCGCCTCGCGTACCACTTCACGAAGAACCTCTCGGCGAGCGCCATGTACTGGAAGCAGAAGTACGACAACACGGACTGGCAGACCGAGAACCCGGGCGCCAACGGCGAGCCGTACACCCCGTACATGGGCAAGACCGACCCGGGGTCGAACCGCTGGTTCTTCCTCGGCGCCCAGGTGCCGAGCTACGACGCGAACATCTTCCGGGCGTCGCTGACCTACACGTTCTAGGACAGGCGCCAACCCAACCGTTTGCACGGCCCGCGTCCCTTCCCTCCGGGGGCGCGGGCCGTGCGCTTTTCCGTCGGCGAGGCTGGAGCAAGCGTACCGGTGCGAGCGCCGGGCGAGGGACCGTAAGTCCAGACATATCAACGAATAAGAGTCCATTCGGCGGCCCGCCCGATCTCATAGCATCTGAAACATCTGTTCCATTTTTCCGACACAAGGCGCTCAAGTACTCTGTCTCGCGTGAGAACCACAATGGACGTGGCAGCCCCTGAGATGGTCGTGACCGAGTTCCTGACTCGGTCGGAGGTTTCGACGCTGCTGGGCGTGTCGCCGAACACGGTGACGCGTTGGGCGCGCGAGGGCCGCTTGCCGTGCCAGGTCACCCTGGGCGGGCACCACCGGTTCGACCGCGACCTCGTCGAGCAACTCCGCAAGAGCCTGTACCGGCCCGGGACCCGGCTGGACTGAACAGGCGGCCGTTGCGGGCTGGCGCCGAAAGACCTTGACGCTCGGGGGGACCCGGGCGCAAGGTAGTTTCCGGAGCCAGCCGCTCATGGTTGCGAGGAAGCGAAGCGCGGGCGGATCGGCCAGCCGGAGTCGCCGGCCGGCCGCCGAGCGCGAGTATCACCAGCCTTCCGGGACAGCGGTCGCCGCGGAGGCCCTCCGAACCGGCGTCCTGCCGGGCGCCGTCCGCCACCACGACGCGATCCCGCACGAGGACGAGAGGATGCGCGCGGGCGACCCCGACGACGACGGCCTGGCGAACGAGTACGTGGGCGAGGACATCCCCGGCGGCAGCACGCCGACACCCGACCAGAACGAGGTGGACGAGATCGGCCGCGCCTACGGCCTGCAGGACGAGGACAACGGCTCGCTGCGCACGAGCAGCGAGGTGCTGGCGAGGCGCGACCGCAAGCGCACCGAGCTGAGGCCCCCCGGCCGTCCACGCTCGTAGGCAAGTTCATCAGCAGGAGGTTCGGCCGGGTCCCGTCATTCCGAGGAGCCTCGTCTCGCCGGGCGACGAGGAATCCGCAGCCCCGCCGGCACTGCGACTGCGGATTCCTCGGGACCCGTCCAATCGACGTCTCTCGGAATGACAAGGCGGCGGTGGACTCCGTCGGCGTCCCGGATCAGAATCGCTCCGCCATGGCGATCGACCTCCGCGCCGCTCTCGACGTCGCTCTCCTCGCCGCCCGGGACGCCGGCGACCTGCTGCGCGCCGACCTCCATCGCGCCGACGGCCCGCGGGGCCACGTGGACAAGGCCGACGCCGACACCGAGGCCGAGTGGCTGATCCGCCGACGGCTGCTGGAGGCGTTCCCGGGCTGGGGGTTCCTCGGCGAGGAGACGGGCGCCGTTCCGGGGACGGCGGGCGGTCCGATCTGGGTCGTGGACCCGAACGACGGCACCCGCGACTATCTCGAGGGCCGGCGGGGCAGTGCCGTCTCGATCGGGCTGCTGCTGGGCGAGGTGCCGCGCGTCGGCGTCGTCTTCGCCTTCGCGTATCCGGACGACGGGGGCGACCTCTTCGCCTGGGCCGAGGGCTGCGGGCCGGTGACGCGCAACGGTCGGCCGGTTGCGCCCGTTCTCCCGGAAGCGCTCTCCGAGCGGGACGTGGTCCTCGTGTCGAGCGCGGGGGACTCGGACCCGGCGGGCAACCTCGCCTGCGTCACCCCGGCCCGGTTCCGGGCGGTGCCGAGCATCGCGCACCGCCTGGCGCTGGTGGCGGCGGGAGAGGCGGCGGCGGCCGTCTCGCTCCACTGGCCCTCGGCCTGGGACTACGCCGCCGGCCACGCTCTCCTGCGCGGGGCCGGGGCGACGCTGCTGGACGAGCAGGGCCGCGAGGTCGCCTACGACGCCGACGCGAGAAGTCGATGCGTGTGCGTCTTCGGCGGCCGGGAGGCGGTCGCCCGCGTGTTCCTGTCGCGACCGTGGCACACGCTCGGGATGAACGCGCAGGCCCAGGGCGAGGGCTTCCCGGCGAGGCTGCTGAAGGGTCGGGCGGAGACCGACGCGGGGCGTCTCGCGCGGGCCCAGGGTTGCCTCCTGGGCCAGATGGCGGGAGACAACCTGGGAGCGCTGGTGGAGTTCGACGACGAGGCGGACATCCGCCGGAGCCACCCGGACGGCCCGCGCCGCCTCGTGGACGGGGGAGTCTGGAACATCCTCGCCGGCCAGCCGACCGACGATTCCGAGATGGCCCTCGCGCTCGCCCGGTCGATCTTGGAGCGAGGTCGGTTCGAGCGCGAGGCGGCGCTCGAGGCCTACCGTGAGTGGCTGCGCTCGTCGCCTTTCGACGTGGGAGGAACGATCGGAGCGGCCCTGCGCGACCACCCGAACCCCGCAAGCCAGGCCAACGGCTCGGTGATGCGGGCGGCCCCTCTCGGGATCCACGCGCACGCGCTTCGTCCCCGCGCTCGCCGCGGAGCTCGCCCGCCAGGACAGCAGCCTGACCCACCCGAACCCGGCGTGCGGGGACGCCGCCGCCGCGTTCGTCGTGGCGGTGGGCCACGCGGTTCGTGAGGGGGACGGTCCGGAGGGCGCCTGGCGTGCCGCGGCTGAGTGGGCGGCCGGAGCCGGCGCCGCCCGCCTCGTGGTCGAGGCGCTCGAGGCGGCGCGGCTCGCCCCTCCGGTGTGCGACGGCGAGAGCCAGGGCTGGGTGAAGGTGGCGCTGCAGAACGCCTTCTACGAGCTGTTGCACGCGCTGAGCCTCGAGGAGGGCATCGTGGCCACGGTGCGCAGGGGCGGCGACACCGACACGAACGCCGCGATCGCGGGGGCGCTGCTCGGGGCCGTGCACGGCCGGGAGGCGGTCCCCGCGCAGTGGCGCTCGATGCTCCTGAGCTGCCGGCCGCTGCCGCCCCGGGCGCACCGGCCGCGGCCGCGGGCGTACTGGCCGGTGGACGTGATGGAGATCGCGGAGAGGCTGCTGCTGGCAGGCACGCCGGAGCCGGCGCCGGCGCCGCGCGAGAAAAGGTCCGCGAGGGCCGGGAGGGGACGATGAGGCGAACGGTCGCGATGGTCGGCGTGTTCCTGGCGGGCCTGGCGGTGGGGTCGGGCACCTTCGGGGCGAAGGCGGCCCCGGTGCGCAAGTACGTCAACCTCCCGGGGCGCGCGGTGACCGCGCCGTTCAGCGACGCGGTGCTGGTGGGCGACACTCTCTATCTCGCCGGGCGCATCGGCTTCCTGCCCGGCACCCGCAAGCTGCCGGCCACCGCCGAGGAGGAAGCCCGGCTCGTGCTCGACCAGTACAAGACGGTCCTCGCCGAGGCAGGGATGACGATGGACGACCTCGTCTCCGTGCAGGTCTTCTGTTCCGACGTGTCGCTCTTCGACACGTGGAACAAGGTCTACCCGACCTACTTCGGCAAGGACCTGCCGGCCCGCGCGTTCCTCGGCTCGGGGCCGCTCCTCTTCGGCGCCCGCTTCGAGATGCAGGGGATCGCCGTTCGGCGCTGACAGGGCCGTCGGCTAGACGGTGGGTGGCTGCATGCCGTAGGTCGTCCATTCTTCGCGGGCCGGCCCGTAGACGCCGGGGACCTTCAGGCCGGCCTGGCGCATGAGCACGGTCATCTGACCGCGGTGGTGCGCCTGGTGGACGACGAGGACCTGCAGCGACATCCCACGGGGCCACTTCTCCCCGTACATGTCGTCCTCGACCTCGAGCGTCGCGTCGGTCCAGCCCGAGACCCCTTCCGCGATCGCCTTCGCGGCCGCCTCGTAGGCCGCGACGATCGCCCCCGCCGAGGCCGGCGGGGGCGAGTCGTGGGACGGCCCGCCGACCTTCAGGCCCGTGCGCTCCATCATCTCGCCGGGTGTCGTCGCGAGGTGCCAGGCCAGGCGCCCGAGCGTGCGGTCGTCCTTCGTGACCGCCTGGCCGAGCGAGGCGTCCGTCAGCGCCCCGAGGACCTTCAGGGTCGAGCCCTTCTCCTGCTCCCACGCCTTCTGGAAATCCGCCACCCGCCGGAACATGCGTCACCTCCGTGTCGAAACCTGTGCGGCGCGCAGGGTAGCACGCCCGCACCTCACCATAGCGGCGGCTGGGAGAAACCCGGCGCCGCGCGGTCGCGCTCCCACAGGCGGTCGCGGGGCGGCACGCGGCGGGGCAGGACGCCGAGGGCGACGAGGGCCGGCCGGTACTCGTAGCGCAGCGTGACGCACTCGCTCGGCTCGCTCTCGGGGTCGAAGCTCACCAGCACGACGGGGTCGTGCGCGCGGTCGCCCCAGCCGGTGCCCGGGTAGGCGCGGGCCTGCGCGTCGGCCTGTCGCTTCGGGGTCGCCGCCTCGGCCGAGTCGCGGGCCGCCTCGTTCGCCGGCGCCGCGCTGCGGCCGGCTGGGTCGCCCTCCGACTCGACGGGCGCGGGGCGTGCCGGCAGCTCTCGCCGCGGGGCCGAGCGCACGAAGGCGCGGCGCTCGCGGTAGGCCGCGATCTCGATCCAGCCCATCTTCTCGTTGGCCTTGGCGGAGCGCGCGGCGTAGGAGGCCCGCTCGTCCACGAAGGTGAACTGCCGCACCTCCTGGAGCGAGGTGCGCCAACCCTGGACGCTCGTCCGCTGCCAGGGGTCGAGAACGTACATGCGGCCGCGCCCCGTGTCGCGCTCGCCGCTGATGGCGTTGAGGCCGTCCACGGTGAGGACGACGCCCACGCGCTCGCCGGTGCGATTCGCCAGGGCGACGGAGTAGCGGCAGCCCTTGCGGGCCTCGACGTAGTAGCGGCCCGAGCCGTCGGGCGCCGGGTAGAGCGCCGCCGCTCGGCCGTCTAGCTCGACGGCCACCGCGACCAGGGCGGTGGAGGTCTCGGGCAGGCGCTGGGGGTGGGCCAGGGCGGCGCCCGCCAGGGCGGTGCCTGCGATCAGCAACGACACGACTCGAAGAGCGGTCCATCTCTCACCTCGCTCGCTTCGGGCCTTTCCCGGCCCCTCGCCACCGATACGGGGACAACCGCCCTGCTATTCCGGCCCCCCGGCGCCGGTTGACACGGAAGGCGCGCATCTCTACCATCTGCTGCAAAGCGTCCAAAAATTCTGGGAGGTGTACCCATGCGGAGTCTCCGCGCCTTGGCCGTGGTGTTCGCGGTCGTTGCCCCCGGGGTGGCTCGCCCGGCGTTCGCCCAGAGTACGGGAGGGCTGGGAGGGCTTCTCCTGCGGTTCTTCTCGGACGAGAACCCGGTGGTCCTCGCCGGCAACCCGAACCCCGCGTTCAGCCACGCTGCGCATTTCCGGTCCCAGGAGAACGCGCAGGGCACCCTGACCCAGCTCAATGCCGGGATCGCGGCCCAGCTCTCCACGTTCCCCGTGGGCTCTTCCTCGGGAGGGTTCACGTACACGTTCGACGAGGCGCTGGGCGTCTACAACCGCACGACGGAGTCCTTCGGGCCGATCTTCGCCGAGCGGCCCCTCACGGCGGGGAAGGGCAAGTTCAGCTTTGCGGTCAACTACCAGCACGGCACGTGGGACCGTTTCGAGGGACAGGACCTCGGGGGCGGCGATCTCAACCTCTACCTGACCCACGAGGACACGAACCGCGACGGAGACAGTCTGAACCTCTGGTTCGAGGGTGACATCATCCGGGCGGACCTCGCGATCGACCTCAAGACCGACACGACCGTGCTCTTCGCCAACTACGGCCTCGGGGAGCGCCTCGACGTCGGGGTGGCGGTGCCCCTGCAGCGCATCGACCTCAGCGCCCGGATCGACACCAGCATCGAGCCCCTCGCGACCTCGACCGACCCGGCCGTGATCCACCAGTTCGAGGCGGGGGGCTCCGAGTTCACATACCTCGAGAGCGGCAGTGCGAGCGGCCTCGGCGACGTCCTCGTCCGCGGGAAGTGGAACTTCTTCCGGGGCGCTTCGGCGAGCGCGGCCGTGGGCACCGACCTGCGTCTGCCCACCGGGAAGGAGGAGGACCTCCTCGGCTCCGGGGCGACTCAGGTGAAGCTCTACGGGGTGGTGGGCGGATCGCCCGGCCGCTTCTCGCCGCGGGCGGGCTTCGGCTACACGTTCTCGAGCGGGGGCAGCGACTTCACGGGCGACCTGCCAGACGAGCTCAACTACACGGCCGGATTCGACCTCGCCCTCCACCCCCGCTTCACCTTCGCCGCCGACTTCGTCGGCCGCACCCTGCTCGACGCGCAGAGGCTCGTCCAGACGCAGGAGACGTTCCGCTACCGCCAGCGCACGGACCCCACGGTACGCGAGACGACCCGGACGACACCGGGCTCGCAGAGCGGCAACCTGGGCCTCTACCTCGCCTCAGTGGGCTTCAAGCTGAACCCCTTCGGCCGCCTCCTCGTCGTCGCGAACGTGCTGATCTCGATGGGGGACGGCGGGCTGCAGGACGACATCACGCCGGTGGTCGGTCTCGACTACTCGTTCTAGCGCGTCCTGCTAGCGTTCGAAGGAGTAGGAGACGATCCGCCAGGCCCCACCCTGGCGGCCGAGCACGAACATCTGCTTCACCGCGGGCTGGCGCCGGCCGTTGACGGTGTCCTGTCGCGCGACTCGGACCTTCGCGCGAGCCTCGCCCTCGAACTCCACCGAGTGCCCCGACATCTCGATGTCGTAGGCCTTGAAGGCCTTGAATGCCTCGCGCAGCTTCTTCTCCTGGTCAGCCCCCAGGTCCATGACGGAGCGCAGGGCGGAGACGTCCAGGGTCTCGTAGGCGCGCTCGTAGCCCGCGAGGACGCGGTCGATCTCCGCGAGCCGCGTGTCGGCGGCGGGCGCGGCCGGCAGCGGCGCGGACGGGGAGGGGGTCGGGACCATCGCGGCGACGGAAGGCGTCGGGAGAGGGGTCGACGCCCGTGCCGGGGTGGGCGCGGGGGTCGCGGGGGCCACGGTCGGCGGCGCCGTCGGGGCGACGCGCGCGACGATCGGGGGCGACGGCGAGGGGAGGCTCGCAACGCGCCGGGCTTCCGCGGCTGTCCGGGCCAGGTCGAAGCCGTTCCGCGACTCGAGGTACTTCTGCGCGGCGACTGCGTACTGCTCGCGCCCGGAGAGGCCATCCGCGGCGGTGAGCAGGGCGGCGGCGCGGCGGAACTCGGCCTCGCCCGCGGCCCTCGTGGCCTCGGCCGCGGCCTTGGCGTTGCGGGCCTGGCCGCGCGCGTCCTCGGCCTGGCTTCGGAAGTAGCGGTTGAGCTCGGCGGACAGCCTGTCCGCGACCGGGTGCCGGGGGTCGAGCGCGAGCACCCGGCTGAGGGCCGAGGAGGCGCGCGCGGTTTCGCCCTGCTCGAACGCGGCGACCGCCTCGTCGGCCGCGGCCGAAAGCTCCTTCCGGGCGGCCTCCGCCCGCTCGAGGATCTCCCGGGCGTCGGCGTAGCCGGCGTCGATGGCCAGCGCTTCGCGGGCGTGGGCCGCCGCCGCCGGGTAGTCGCGGTTGTCGAGGTCGGCCCGGGCGAGCTCGACCTTGCTCATCAGGAGGGTCTCGGTCAAGATCCCCACCGTCTCGTCGGCCACCTGGTCCGGCGGGGGGGGCGGTGCGGCGCGGGAGCGCATCCACAGGCCGACTCCGGCGAGCGTCGCCGCGACGAGAAGCACCGCGCCGATCACGAGGCTGCGGGACCGGGCCGGCACCTCGGTCTCGGGCCCGGAGGCCACGGTGAGTTCGGGTCGCACCGTGGCGTCCTGACGTCTCCGGTTCCCGCCGACCGGCTCGAGGTCCAGCGCGTTCGCCCCCGCGACCGACCGGCCGGCATGCGCGGCGACCTCCAGCCCCATCGTCGCGCCCGCCGCCGTCAGGACCGTACGCTCGGCCTCGGCCGTCGCCCCGGGCCCGGCCAGCGTCTCCCCGGCGAGCGAGTCGCGAGCCCGGCCGAGCGCCTGGCCCATCTCCCCGGCGTCCCGGAACCGGCGGTCCGGGGACTTGGCGAGGGCCCGCTCGACCACGGGTACGAGCGACGCCGGGACATCCGGCACGCGTCGCCGGAGGGGCTCGGGCTCCTTCGTCACGATCGCCTGGAGCACCTCGGCCACCACTCCGCCCTCGAACGCACGGTGCCCCGACAGGACCTCGTAGAAGAGCGCGCCCAGCGAGAAGACGTCGGACCGGGCGTCGGCCCTCTCGCCCACGGACCTGCTCCGGCGACATGTAGTGCGGCGTGCCCATGACCGTGCCGGTCCGGGTGATGTCGGAGGCTCCCGAGGCGCGCCAGCCCGAAGTCGAGGACCTTGACGTGCCCCGTCGGCTGGATGTGGACGTTGCCGGGCTTCAGGTCCCGGTGGACGACGCCCTGGGAGTGGGCGAACGCGAGGCCGTCGCACAGCTGCACCATGACCTCGAGCTTCCGGCCCAGGTGGCCGAGCGAGCGCTGCCGTCAGGGCCTGGCGCAGGTCGAGCCCCTCGAGAAGCTCCATCGCCATGTAGGTGATGCCCGGACTCCTCGCCGAAGTCGAACACGGTGACGATGTTCGGGTGGTTGAGCCGGGCCGCCGACTGCGCCTCGCGCTTGAAGCGCTCCCGGAACTCCGAATCGGCGGCGAGCGCCGGGCTGATCGTCTTCAGGGCGACGTACCGGTTGAGAAGGGGATCGTGGGCCTTGTACACCTCGCCCATCGCACCCTGGCCGATCTTCCCGACGATCCGGTACTTCCCGATCCGGTCCAGGTTCATCACCGACCGACCCTCCGGCCCGCCTCGGTGCCACCGGCACCGGGCCTCGCCTCAAGCCCACGGAGAGAGATGGGCAGATCGTAGCACGCGGGGGGGCTGGTGCGATTGCCCCTTTCGGTGGGCCGGTCCAGCGGGGCGTGCGGGAGGCTCGTTCGAAGCGGGCCCGGGCCTCGAGGAAGCGCTGGGCTGCCGCCACGGACTGGCCCGCCCTGAGCGACTGCTCGCCCTGCCTCTGCAGGGCGACCCCGTCGGCGAAGCCGGACGCACGCGAGGCGCCGGCAGCCGTGGCCGCGGCCCGCGCCTGCTGCCGCCAGCCGCTGTGCGTCCTCCGCCCGCGGGCGGAAGGCCGCGCCGGCGCGCGGTCGCCGCGGCTTCGGCGCTCCGGGCTCCTGGGGTCGACCTTCATGAGCTCGAAGGCCGCGGCGACCAGCCGCCGGCCCCGCGTCCGGCCTGCCGGAGCGCCGCGAGAGCCGTCTCGACCCGCGCGAGCCCGGCCGCGGCCTCGTCGGCAACGGCCCGCGCGTCGGCGTGGGCCGGGTCCAGCTTGAGGGCCCGCTCGGCCTGCCGCGCCGCCTCGACGTAGTCGCCCGTGTCCAGCTGGCGCCGCGCCAGCTCGACCTGCGAGTCGATCACCGCCGCGGCGAGACTCTGCACCTCGGGGGGCGGGGGAGTCGCGGCTCGGGCGTCCGACCACCCACGCGCGCAGGGCCCAGGTCCCGCCTGCCACCGCGACGAGCGCGATGGCGAGCCCGAGGCCGACCAGGAGCGGCCGCCGGCTCCCGTCGGAAGCCGGCGGACGTGACCCGCTGCGGCTGGAGGCCGTCGCGCTCCACGGTCTTCGGGGTGTGACGCGCGAGCGGAGCGGCGACCGTCCGGTCGAGGTCGGCCGTGCGTTCGTGGCCCCGGCCGGCGGCCGCGGCCTGGCGCGCCCGACGCAGCGCGCCCAGCATGTCCCCCGCCGACTGGAACCGCTCCGCCGGGTCCTTGGCCAGGGCCTTGTCCGCCACCTGGGCGAGGACCGGGGCGAGGCCGGGGGCGAGCTCCAGGACCGGCGGCGGCTCTTCCTGCAGGACCTTGAAGAGCACGGCGTGCATCGACTCCGCGTCGAACGGCTTGCGGCCGGTCAGCAGCTCGTACAGGACGCAGCCGAGCGAGAAGACGTCCGAGCGCGAGTCGGCGCGTGCGCCCCGCACCTGCTCCGGGGACATGTAGTGCGGGGTTCCCATGACCGTCCCCGTGCTGGTCATGTCGGAGCCGCTCATGCGGGCCAGCCCGAAGTCCATGATCTTGACCTTGCCGCCGGGAAGCAGGTGGATGTTGGCCGGCTTGAGGTCGCGGTGGACGACGTCGTGGGCGTGGGCGAAGGCGAGCCCCTCGCAGATCTGCTCGGTCACGTCGAGCTTGTCCTCGAGGCTCATCTTCCGCTGGGAGAGGGCGAGCTTCAGGTCGATCCCGTTGAGCAGCTCCATGGCCATGAAGAGCTGCTCGCCCTCGACCCCCAGCTCGTAGACCGTGATGATGTTCGGGTGGTTGAGGTTGGCCGCGGAGCGCGCCTCGCGCTCGAAGCGCTTGCGAACCATGTCGTCGGCGTCGAGGCCGGCCGAGATCCGCTTGACCGCCACGTCCCGGTCCAGCACCGGGTCGTGGGCGCGAAACACCTCGCCCATGGCCCCCTGGCCGAGCTTGCCCTTGACCTCGTACCTGCCGATCTTCGCGGGGATCAAAACCGCGCGAATCTTACCACGCCCCCACCCCAGCCCGGGCTCCCGCGCCGCTCCTGACTGCACTATGATGGCGCCGTGCCGACCCCCGCCACCGACGTCTTCCTGGCCAGCCTGAAGCGCTGCCTCGCGGCGCCGGGGTTTCTGGCCGGGTTCTACGAGCGCTTCACGGCTTCCTCCGAGGAGGTGCGCGAGAAGTTCCGCGGCGTCGACATGAAGCGCCAGGCCCGCGTGCTCGAGGACTCGCTGTACGTCGTCGCGGTCGCGGTGCAGGGCGAGGAGGGGAGCCTCGCCCGCGGCGACCTGCCGCGCCTCGCGGAGCGCCACAGCCGCCGCGACCTCGACATCCGGCCGGAGCTCTACGACCAGTGGGCGCAGTGCCTCGTCGAGACGGCGCGCGCACACGACCCGCAGTGGACGGACGACGTGGCGGCCGCGTGGCACGACACGCTGGCCTTCGGCGTCGAGTACATGCGCCAGCGCTACTGATCGGGCTGGCGCCTCACGACCACGAACGTGTGGTCGTCGGCCCGCCGCGCGCCGCCGAGGCTCTCCTCGGCCGCCGACTGCAGGGCCGCGAGGAGCGCCGAAGCGGAGCCGCCGCCCGTCGCGCGGACGGCGGCCGCCAGCCGGTCGGGGCCGAGCTCGCTCGCCGCCACGCGGGCGGCTTCCATGACGCCGTCCGAGAGCAGCACGAGCACGTCGCCGGGGCCGAGCGAGGTTCGTCCTTCGCGCCACGAGACGTCCGGGAACGCCCCGAGAACGGTCCCCGTGGCCTCGAGGATCTCCTGGCCGTCGCCGGAGCGCACCACGAGGGGCCCGGCGTGGCCCGCGTTCACCCAGAGCACCTCGCCCGTCGTGGTGTCGACGCGAGCGAGGAAGAGGGTGGCGAAGCGGTTCGCGGGCACCGTCTGCCGGAGGTTGTCGTTGACGCGGGCGACGATCCGGGAGAGCGGCTCCTCCTCGCGCCACAGCGCGCGCACCGCGGCGCGCAGCGAGGCCATGAGCAGCGCCGCGGCGAGGCCCTTGCCGGCCACGTCGCCGAGCGCCAGGAGCAGGCCGCCTTCGTCGGGGCTGAAGTCGTAGTAGTCCGCCCCGACCGCGCTGCACAGGCGGCTCGAGGCCGCGAGCTCCCAGCCCGGCAGGGTCGGGCGTCCCCTCGGGGAGCAGGCTCTCCTGGATGCGCGCGGCGCCGCGCAGGTCCTCGTCCAGGTGCCGCTTGTCGACGTTCTCCTCGCGCAGCCGCAGGCTCTCCAGGCGGCTCGCCGCGAGGTTCGCGACGGCGGTCACGACCCGCAGGTGCTCCTCGTTGAACGGCGAGGGGTCGGCGGGGCCCTCGAGGGCCACGCAGCCGGCGATGCGCTCGGGGCTCGGCCCGGCGCCGCTGAACCACAGCGGGGAGCAGAGCACCGACCGGACGCCGCCGTCCTCGGCCGCGACGCGGGGCGCGATGAACGCCCCCTGGGTGCGCAGCACCCGCTCGGCGACCGCGGGGTCGACGGCCACGGGCGGGAGGCCCTCGATCGCGCGCACGGCGGCCAGGGTCCACGCGGGCGGCTGGCCCTCGAGGAGGGCCACCAGGCCCCGCTGCCCGGGGACGGCCTCGAGGAGGTGGACGAGCAGCGACTCGAGGAGGATCTCGGGCGAGGGTGTCGCCACCACCGCCGCCGCGGCGCGGGTCAGTACGCCGAGGATCCGGCTCTGGCGCGCCAGGGCGCCGGCCTCGAGGCCCGAGCGCGTGGCGAGATCGGTGACGTCGCGCAGCCGCGCCCCGGCCTCGGCCAGCCCGGGGTCGGAGGGCGTCGCGGCGTCGCGGTAGACGAGGACCCAGTCGGACATCCCGACCTGGTCCCCGTCGTGGAGCGGCTCCTCGCGCTGCACGCGGATGCCGTTGAGGCGGGTGCCGTTGAGGCTGCCGAGGTCCCGCAGCACCCAGCCCTGCGGCCCGCGGACGATCTCGGCGTGGCGCCGCGAGAGCAGCACGTCGGGCAGGATCAGGTCGCATTCGTGCGCGCGGCCGAGCACCACCCGATCGCCGCGCAGGGCGAAGATCTCGCTCGGTCCGTTCCCCGACGCCAGTCGCAGGTGCGGCACGCCCTCTCCTTCCTCCTGACTACCAGGCGATCCCGTAGTCCTCGCCGTGGTGGCTCGACCCGCCCCACATCGTCCCGTGCGCCCGGTCGAAGAAGACCGCGTTGATGGGGCCGGACGTGATCGGCTCGAACGCCAGCGTGTAGCCCATGGCCTCGAGCTCCGCGCGCACGGCCTCGGGCGTCGAGGCGGCGAGGGTGAGCCGCCCGGGACGCGACTCGTGGGAACCGAAGGTGCTGCGCAGCTGGTGGCTGTTCACGTTCGGGGCCTCCGCCGCCTGCTGGACGTTCATGCCGAACTCGACGACGTTCAGGAAGAACTGCAGCAGGTTCTGGTCCTGGGTGTCGGCGCCCTGGACGGCGAAGGCCAGGTGCGGCTGGCCGTCCTTCATCGAGAGCGTCGGGGTCAGCGTCACCCGCGGCTGCTTGCCGGGCACGAGCACGTTGTAGGGGTTCTCCCGCTCGTCGAGCACGAAGGCCTGCAGGCGCTGGCTGAGGCCGATGCCGGTGCGTCCGGCGATGACCGCCGGGTTCCAGGCGCCGCTCGGCGTCATCGAGACGACCCAGCCCTCGGCGTCCGCTGCGATCACGGACGTCGTTCCCACCTGGGCGGCCTCGTCGCCAGGCGCCGAGGCGACGGGGCGGTCGTGCTCCGGGAGGCCGGTCTTCTCTCCGGGCACCGTGTGCCACGCGTCGAGGAAAGCCTGGAACGGGTTCGTGCCTCCCTGGAAGGGATAGGGGTCGCCCGGGCGGACGTCGGGATCGTTGCGGTCCGCGCGCATCGCGGCGAAGCGCTGCTTCGCGTACTCCTTCGAGAGGAGCCCTTCGACCGGCTCCTCGGGCGGGAAGGCCGGGTCGCCGTAGTAGAAGTCGCGGTCGGCGAACGCCTGGCTCATGGCCTGGTAGACGGTGTGGATGTAGCGGGGGGAGTTGTACCCCATCGACTTCAGGTCGGCGTTCTCGAGGACGTTGAGGGCCTGGAGCATCGCCGGGCCCTGCGTCCAGACCGTGAGCTTGTAGACGTCGATGCCCTTGTACGTGGTCCTGACCGGCTCCTCCAGCTTCACCCGCCAGCGGGCGAGGTCGTCCAACGTGATGAGCCCGCCCTGCTCCTGCGTGCTGCGGACGAGCTCCTGGGCGATGTCGCCGCGGTAGAAGCGGTCGTGGGCGGCCTGGAGCGCCTCCTTCCGGCTCTTGCCCGCGGCGAGCGCCGTCTGCTCCGCCTCGACCAGCTTCCGCAGGGTCGCCGCGAGGTCCTTCTGGACGAACACCTCGCCGGCCACCGGCGCCTCGCGGGCTTCGCCGGAGTGGGGGAGGAAGACCGCCTTCGAGTAGGGCCAGCCGGTGAGCCGCTTCTTCTCCCGCTCGAGCGCGTTCGCGAGCTGGGCCTCGATCGGGTAGCCGTCGGCCATCTGGATCGCGGGGTCCAGGACGTCCTTCAGGCTCAGGCGGCCGTACTCGGAGAGCATCGTGATGAGGCCGCCGGGCGTCCCCGGGGTCACGGCGGCGAGCGGCCCGTACTCCGGCGGGTAGGCGAGGCCCTTCGCCTTGAAGAACGCGGGAGTCGCCCCCGTCGGCGCCACGCCGAGGGCGTTGATGCCGATCACCTTCTTCGTGCGGGGGTCGTAGACGAGGGCCTGCGTCTCCCCGCCCCAGCCGAGCGTGTCCCACATGGTGCACGCCGCGGCGAGCATGGCGCACGCGGCGTCCACGGCGTTGCCGCCCTTCGCGAACACGAGCGCTCCGGCGGTGGCGGCGAGCGGCTTGCCGGTGATCGCCACCCAGTGACGGCCGTGCAGGACGGGCTTGACCGTCCGCGGCGACTGCGCGTGGGCGGTGGCCACGGCCAGCGCGCCGAAGAGCGACGCGTTCAGGAGAACGAGAACGCCCGATCGCATGTTCGACCTCCGGATCCAATCGGTTGGACGAGGCTACCACGCCCCGGCCACGGTGCGCTTATGATGGGCGCATTCGAAGGAGAGGCCAACCATGACCACCTCGCTCACCCGCGCCGCGCTGCTCGGCGGCATCGTCCTCGTCGCGGCCCCGGCGTTCGCCGACGAGGGGATGTGGACCTACGACAACCCGCCGCTCGCGCAGCTGAAGGCGAAGCACGGCTTCGAGCCGACGCAGGAATGGCTCGACAAGGTGCGCCTCGCCTCGGTGCGATTCATGGACGGGGGCTCGGGCTCCTTCGTCTCGCCCGACGGCCTCATGATCACGAACCACCACGTGGGGCTCGGCTGCATCCAGAACGTGTCGAGCGCCGAGAACGACTTCGTGAAGACGGGCTTCCACGCGGCCACGCGGGAGAAGGAGACGGCGTGCCCGGGCTACGAGGTCAACGTCCTCACCGCGATGGAGGACGTGACGGGCAGGGTGCAGGGCGCGGTGAAGCCGCAGATGTCCGACGCCGAGGCGCGCGAGGCGCGCAAGGCCGCGACCGCCGCGATCGAGAACGAGTGCGCCGCGCGCACGAAGCTGCGCTGCAACGTGGTGAGCCTCTACCAGGGCGGCGAGTACCAGCTCTACCAGTACCGGAAGTACACGGACGTGCGGCTGGTGTTCGCCCCCGAGCAGTCGATGGCCTTCTTCGGCGGCGACCCCGACAACTTCACCTTTCCGCGCCACGACCTCGACATCTGCCTGATGCGGGCCTACGAGGGCGGCAAGCCGGTCGTGCCCGCGTCGTACCTGCGCTGGACGGCGAAGGGCGTGAGCGACGGCGACCTGGTGTTCGTCTCCGGGCACCCCGGCTCGACCTCGCGGCTCGAGACGATGGCCCGCCTCGGAGTACCTGCGCGACAAGGCCCTGCCGTTCCGCCTGGAGACGTTCGAGCGCCGGCTGGCCGCCCTGCACGCCTACGCGAGCCTCGGCGAGGAGCAGAAGCGGCGCGCCCTCGACGAGATCTTCGGCTACGAGAACTCGCAGAAGGCGCTGGGGGGCTACTACGCGGCGCTCCTCGACACGAAGGCGATGGCGGTGAAGGCCGGAGAGGAGAAGGCCCTGCGCGCGAAGGTGGCGGCGGACCCCGCCCTCGCACAGTCGATCGGCGACCCCTGGGCCACGGTGTCGGGCATCCAGGGGAAGCTCGCCCCGCGGGCCATGGAGGCTCGGCTCGTCGGCTTCGGCGGATCGCGGCTGCTGGGGATCGCCGGCCAGATCGTGCAGTACGTCGCCGAGGTGAAGAAGCCGAACGAGAAGCGCTACGAGGAGTACGTGGACGCGAACCTCGACTCGCTCCGGAACGAGCTGCTCTCCGCCGGCCCCGATCCACGCGGACCTCGAGGTGGTCGACCTGACCGACCAGCTCCAGCTCGCCCTCGACAAGCTCGGCCCCGACCACGCCTTCGTCGAAGGCGGCGCTCGCCGGGAAGACGCCGGCCGAGGCGGCGAAGGCGGCCGTCGCGGGCACGAAGCTCCAGGACCCCGCCACGCGCCAGGCGCTCCTCGACGGCGGCGCCGCGGCGGTGGCCGCCTCCACCGACTCGATGATCGTCCTGGCGCGGCGGATCGACCCGCTGGCCCGCGACACGCGCCGGTTCCTCGAGGACGAGGTGGACGCCCCGACCACCCGGGCGATGGAGAAGATCGCCCAGGCGCGCTGGAAGGTCTACGGGCGGACGGTCTCGCCCGACGCCACCTTCACGCTGCGTCTCTCGTACGGCACGGTGAAGGGCTTCCCGGCCGAGGGCACCGAGGTTGCGCCGTTCACCACCTTCTACGGCCTCTTCGACCGCTCGCTGTCGCACGGCGGCAAGGCGCCCTGGGCGCTGCCCGCGCGCTGGAAGGAGAAGGCTGTCCGCGATCGACGGCTCGGTGCCGCTCAACTTCGTCTCGACGAACGACATCATCGGCGGCAACTCGGGCAGCCCGGTCGTGGACCGCGCCGGCGACTTCGTGGGGATCATCTTCGACGGCAACATCCAGAGCCTCGCCTGGAACTACTACTTCAGCGACGAGCAGGGCCGTTCGGTGGCGGTCGACGCGCGGGGCATCCTGGAGGCGCTCCGCAAGGTCTACGGCGCCGACGGCCTCGTCCGTGAGCTGACGGCCCCCTAGGCGCCCGCGTTGTGGGCGTCTCGGGTCGTCTCCTCGTTCGCTTATCAGCGCGGCAGCGCATGCGCTCACTCCGGAGCGCCCGAGACGCCTTCGTGGGCGGGCGCAGTGTCCGCAGCTGCCGCCGGTTCGCCTCGGTCTGCGGACCGGGGCCGTCGTAACGGCGGCCTACTGGCGGATCTGTTCGAAGGGCACGTTGAGGATCGGGTACTCGCGCCAGTCGCGGTAGTCGAAGTGCCACCACTCCGACTCGAAGACCGTGAAGCCCTCGCTTCTCCATCGCGGAGCGAAGGAGCTCACGCAGGTGGCGCGACTCCGAGGTGCCTCCGGCCCAGCCCGGGTAGGCCCGCTCGGTCATCTCGTCGTAGAGGCTCGGCATCTCGACCGGCCTCCCGTCGGAGAGGCGGTAGAGCGTCAGGTCCACCGCGCAGCCCCGGTTGTGCCGCGAGCCCTTCGCGGGGTCGGCCACGAAGTCACGCTTGTCCTTCGGGGTGGCCTCCCAGAAGACCTTCGTCACCCACCACGGCCGGTAGGCGTCGTGGACGAGGAGCCCGTGGCCGGTGCTCGCGAGGGCCCGGTGGGCCCGCAGGAGGGCCTCGGCCGCCGGGCGCTGCAGGAACGCCCGCGCCTCGTCGTAGACCGGGGTCGAGAGGAAGTTGTCGGCGGTGGCGTACCGGATGTCGAGCCGGATCGTGGGGTCGAGCGATGTGAGCTCCACGAGATCGACGGGGCGGAAGGGGCCGGCCTCCGGGGGCGGGGAGGCGGCGAGCGCTTCGAGTCGGAGCTCGGCCACGGGACGCAGGGGCGTGATGCGGAAGATGCCGGGCCGCTGATCGGTCCGGGCCGGCGGCGAGAAGTGGACCAGGCAGGCGAGCGCGAGGCCCCCCGCGCCGAGCGCCCTCGCGCTCCGCCGTCCATCACGCCGTTCAAGGGCCGGGCTGGCCAGGGTCATCGCCACCTCCGCTCGTTCGAGGGCTAAGATTGTCGCCCATGACGTCCCGCTGGCTCTCGACGTTCGAGTCCGACCTGCCGCGCCTCGTCGGCGACCTCGAGGCGCTCGTGCGCCTCGAGAGCCCGAGCGGGGATGCCGCCCGCGTCTCGCGGCTCGCGGCCTGGGTCCACGACACCCTTCGCGAGAGGGGTGTGGCCGCCGAGCTGCGCCCCTGCCCGTCGCGCGGCGACGCTCTCCTGGCCTCGGTCGGGTTCCGGGAGGGCGGCACGCTGCTCCTCGGCCACCTGGACACCGTCTGGCCGGTGGGGACGCTCGCCGAGCTGCCCTGGCGCCTCGACGGGGGCCGTGCGCACGGCCCGGGCGTGTTCGACATGAAGGCCGGCATCGTGGTCGGCATGGCCGTGCTGACCGCGATGGTCCGCGAGTCGCGGCCCCAGCCGGTCTCGCTGCTGCTCGTGCCCGACGAGGAGGTGGGCTCGGGAGCCTCCCGCGAGCTGACCCTGAGCGTGGCGCGCCGCCACCGCCGGGTGCTCGTCCTCGAGCCGTCGCAGGACGGGGCGGCCAAGGTGGCGCGGAAGGGCTGTGGCACCTTCGAGATCCGCTTCCGCGGCCGCGCCGCGCACGCGGGCCTGGAGCCGGAGAAGGGCGCGTCGGCCCTCGCCGAGATGGCGCGGTTCGTCCTCTTCCTCGAGGAGCGTCGCCGAGCCGGCCGGAGGCACGACGCTCACCGCGAGTGTCGCCCGGGCCGGCGGCGCGACGAACGTCGTCCCGGAAGCGGCGGAGCTGATGGTGGACGCCCGGGCCTGGACGCGCGAAGAGGCCGAGCGGGTGACCGAGGCGATCCGCGGCTACCGCCCGCTCGACCCGGGAGTGAGCCTCTCCGTCGAGAGCGGTTTCGACCGCCCGCCCCTCGAGCCCACGGTCGCCTCCGACGCGCTCTTCGACACGACCCGCCGGCTGGCCGGGGACCTGGGGCTAGAGCTGGGCGCGGCCCGGGTGGGCGGGGCTTCGGACGGCAACCTCACGGCCGCCGCCGGGATTCCCACCCTCGACGGCCTCGGGCCGCGCGGGGGCGGGGCGCACGCCCGCGACGAGCACGTGCTCGTCGCGGACCTGCCGATTCGGGCGGCTCTGCTGGCCGCGCTCGTCTCGGAAGCCTAGGCCCGGCCCTCGAGGGCCGCGATCCTCTGCTCGAGCGGCGGGTGCGTCGAGAGCAGGGAGAGGAACCCCTTGCCGCCCGCGATCTTCATCGTGGCGTACTCGGGGTTCGACTGGTCCACCTTGCCCTGCTGGGTCATCAGGCGCCGCAGGGCGGACACCATGCTGCCGCGGCCGGCGAGGGCGGCGCCTCCCGCGTCCGCCCGGAACTCGCGCTGGCGCGAGAACCAGGAGGTGATCATCGAGCCGATGAGGCCGAAGGCGATCTGGGCGGCGATGAAGACGAGCTGTCCCGCGATCATCCCGAGGAAGGACGGCCGGCGGTCCTCGCTCGAAGACAGCGCGTTGCGGGCGATCATGGCCACGATGTGGGAGAGGTAGAGGACGAACGCGTTCACGACACCCTGGAGGAGGGCCATGGTGACCATGTCGCCGTTGGCCACGTGCGCGATCTCGTGCGCCAGGACGCCCTCGATCTCCTGCTTGTTCATGGCCCGGAAGAGACCGGTCGACACCGCCACGAGGCTGCGCTTCTTCGAGGGCCCCGTGGCGAAGGCGTTCATCTCGGGCGAGTCGTAGACCCCGACCTCGGGCATCGGCAGGTTGGCCTGCTGGGCGAGGCGGGACACGGTGGCGTAGAGCCACTGAGCGTCGGCGTCGCGGACGTCGGGCGTGACGAGCTTCACGCCCATCGCCCTCTTGGCCATCCAGCGGGAGATGAGGAGCGAGACGAACGAGGCCCCGAAGCCCCAGACCGCGCAGATGACGAGGAGGGTCCCGTGGCTTCCGGCCGCGCCGAGCACGCCCAGCTGGCCCAGGACGGCCAGGACGATCGAGACCATCACCATGATGGCGATGTTCGTGAGGACGAAGAGGAATACTCGCTTCACCACGAGAGATCTCCTTGAGAGGAACGCGGTCGGCCGGAGCCGACCCGCGAGAACCAGTCTAGCCGGGGCGCCGGGGCCCCGCAAGGGCGGGCTGACGGCCTCTCAGGCTTCTTCCGTGCCGCCCCGCCAGGCGTGGGCGAAGCCGCGCTTCGAGCCGCGCACGAACGCGATCATCTCGTCCACGAGCGGGTCCTGGAGTGCCGCCATTCTCTCGAGGGCCGGCTCCAGGTGGAGGCCCGAGCGCAGCAGGAGGCGGTAGGCCTCCTTGAGCGTCCGCAGCTGGGGCGGCGTCACCCCGGCGCGGCGCAGGCCGACCACGTTGAGGCCGCGGGCGCGCGCCGGGTGGCCGTCCGTGATCACGAACGGGAGGCAGTCCTGGGGCGCGCCGGCGTTGCCGCCGACCATGGCCAGCCGCCCCACCCGGCAGAACTGGTGGATGCCCGCGCCGCCGCCCAGGAACGCCCGCTCGCCGACCTCGACGTGGCCCGCGAGCATGACGTTGTTGGCGATGACGACGCGGTCGCCGATGCGGTTGTCGTGGGCCACGTGCACGTACGCCATCAGGAAGCAGTCGGAGCCCACCACGGTGGCCCCGCCGGCCTTCGTGGAGCGGTTGATGGTCACGCCCTCGCGGATGACGTTGCGGTCGCCGATCACGACCGAGGTCTCCTGGTCCTTGAAGGACAGGTCCTGCGGCTCGCCGCCCAGGACGGCGCCCTCGTGCACGCGGTTGCCGGCGCCCAGGGTGGTGAACCGCTTGACCACGGCGTGGGCGCGGATCTCGCAGCCGTCGCCGATCACCGTGCGCTCCTCGATCACGGCGCCGGGCCCGACGACGACACCTCGTCCGAGGCGCGCGTCCCCGGAGACGATCGCGGTGGCGTGCACGCTCATGCCGCGCATTCTACGTCCGGGCCCGCGCGCGGGGCCAGGCCGGGAGCTCTTGCCCGCGTGGGGCATCGGTGATAGCAGTCACGCGTGAGCGATCGGCTGGCCGGTGCCCTGCTCTTCCTGCCCGTCCCCCTGGTCCTGTGGCTCTTCACGCGGCAGCCCCTCGGTCCGTGGGCCTCGCTCGGGCTCGGCGTCCTGCTCGTGCTGACGCACCGGCTCTACGCGCGCCCGTTCGCTCTCTGGCGAGCCCCTCGCCGCTGCCTCTGGTGCGGCGGCCCGACGGGGCAGGGGCCCGAGATCGACGCCGACGAGCCGATCGGTCGCACGTCGTGGCGCGCCTGCGGCCCGGCGCACGCGAGCGCCCTCGCCCGGACGCTGGGCTGGGCCGCCGGGCGCTCCCGGCTCCTGGCCTTCGGGATCCTCGGCACGCTGGCGCTCTTCCTCTGCCTTTCGGTCGCCGCGGCTCTCGGCCGGCCCGCGTGGCTTGGGGCGGAGGACGCGGTCGCCGTGTTGCGCCTCGGCGTCGCCCTGACGGTGCTGCCCTTCGGGTGGCTCGCGCCCCTCACCGGCCCCGCCGGCGGACCGAAGGGCCGCCTGCCCTTTCCGCTCCACATCCAGGCGCTACTGGGCACCCTCTGGGTCGTGTGGCTCTTCCGCCTGGTCGGGCTGTGGTGGCTGTTGGCGGCGCTTCTTCACTTCTCGCGGCACCTCGACTGACTGGCCCGCGCGAGCGAGGGGGTGTCCCTCGGACCCCCCCCGCCCGGCGCGTCACTTCGCGTCCGCGGTCTGCTTGACCTTGTTGGCCTCGACCGAGATCTGGACCTTGACCTCGTCCCCGACCAGCACGCCGCCCTGGTCGAGGGCCTTGTTCCAGTTGATCCCGTAGTCCTTCCGGTTGAGGGTGGTCGCGAGCTCGAAGCCCATCTTGTCGTTGCCCCAGGGGTCCTTGCCCTCGCCGAGGAACGTGACGGGCAGGGTGACCTGCTTCGTGACCCCGCGCATCGTGAGGTTCCCGGTCACCTCGTACACGTCCTTGCCCGCGGGCTTCACCGAGGTGCTCCGGAAAGTGATCGTCGGGTGGGTCGCGACGTCGAAGAAGTCGGGCGCCCGGAGGTGCTCGTCCCTCTTCGCGTCGTTCGTGAAGACGGTGGCGGCCTGGATCGTGAACTCGACCGTCGAGTTCTCCGGCTTCGCGCGGTCCACCTTGATCGTGCCGGAGAAGTCCTGGAACTTGCCGCCGAGCATCGTGAAGATGTGGCGGACCTGGAAGCCGACGGTGGTGTGGGACTTGTCGAACTGGTAGGTGTCCGCCGCGAGGGCGGGGGAGGCCACCGCCAGGGCGGCGGCGAGTGCGGCGAAGCGGGTCTTCATGGTCTTCTCTCCTTCTTTCTCTTCTCTTCTCGATCGTGATCTCGGTCCGAGCCGGCGGTCACCGATGAGGCCGTGGCCCGCACCGCGTCGAGCAGGCGGACGAGCTCGGCGGTGCGCGGGCGGTCGAGGGGGGCAAGGGCCCGGCGGGCGGCGTCGGCCACCGGCGCGTCCATGCCGGCCAGCAGGCGGCGAGCGGCGTGGGTCGCGTGGCAGAGGACCTGGCGGCGGTCCTCCGGGCAACGCACCCGGCGGACGAGCTTTCTCGCCTCGAGGCGGTCCAGCAGGCGGGTGATGCCGGGGCTGTGCTCGATCATCCGTGACGCGATGTCGAGGGTGGGCAGGCCCTCGTCACCGGCGCCGCGCAGGATGCGCAGCACGTTGTACTGCTGCAGGGTGATGCCGTGGGCCTCGACGACACGCGACAGCGCCGTCCGGACGCGGTCCGCGGTGCCGAGGAGGGTGACGACGGCCTCGTCGGCCGCCGACGCGAAGGGCTTCTTCTGCAGGATCTCGTCCCGAATCGTTCCCATGGCCTCAAAGGTAATAGATCAGTAGTTGACTAGTCAAGTAAAAGGGCGTCAACTGCGGGCAACTCCGGGGAGCCGGGGAGGGGGAGGGCCCCCGGACCGGCGCGGGGCCCCGGACGAGCGCCTACCGCACCCGCCCGCGAGCGGCGACGTCCAGCACCGTCTCGACGCGCCCGCCGCTGACGCCGACCAGGCGGTCGTGCAGGTTCGCGACCACGCAGGCGTGGTTGGGCAGGATGCGCACGCGCTCGCCGACCCGGAAGACATCGCCCGGGGCGACGGCGATCACACCGTGCTCCTCGGAGAGCTTCTCGATCCGGCTGGCCCGGCCCAGCACCTGGCCGTGGCCGCCGGCCCGAGGGCGCAGCGGGTCGCTCGACAGCGTCTTGCTCCCGGCGTCCACGACCGCCCGGTCGGGGGCGGGCACGCTCACGACCGTGGCCACGACCGTGAGCGCGCAGTCCTCGAGCCGGCAGGTGCCGAGCGCGACCTGGGTGGCGTCGTGGAAGACGTAGTTGCCGGGGCGGCACTCGGTGACGGCGGCGACGCGCATGGCCTGCGCCGCGGTGGGGGTGGAGCCGACCGAGACCTCTTCGATCGGCAGGCCCGCGGCCCGAAGGTCGCTCGCCGCGGCCGCCAGCCGCTCTCCCTCCTCGCGGGCGATGTCGTCCACGCCGGCTTTCGTCTCGGCGAGGTAGCCGTGCCCGGCGTGCGTGAACACCCCCCGTAGCCGTAGCCCGGGCAGCTCCGCCACGGCCTGGCCCACCGCGACGGCCCGCCCGGGCGTGACTCCGACCCGCCCGTACCCGACGTCGACCTTCAGGAGGACGTCCAGCGACCGTCCGGCGTCGCAGAAGGGCCTGGCCAGGGTGGCCGCCCCCTCGACGCTGTCCACCCCCACGGCGAGGCGCACGCGGTCTCCCAGCGCCACGAGCCGGCGGCCCTTGTCCTCGCCCACGACGGGGTAGGCGACGAAGAGGTCGTCGAAGCCGGCGTCGGCAAAGACCTCCGCCTCGCCGACCTTGGCGACGGAGAGCCCCCACGCGCCCGCGGCGCGCTGAAGGCGGGCGATCTGCGGGCACTTGTGGGTCTTGGCGTGGGGACGCAGCCGTACGCCCGCGTCCCGGGCCCAGCCGGCCATTCGGGCGATGTTGCTCTCGAGCACGTCGAGGTCCACGAGGACCGCCGGTGTCGAGAGGTCGTCGAGGCTCTTGCCGATCACGCGCGCAAGGCTATCACCGGCACCCCGGTCGGGGGGCAGGGTGTCAGCAACGACCAGGCGGGCGGCGAAGCCACCCAGAGCGCGGGACCGCCCATTTCGCCTAAATCAAACGAACCAATGGAATAGGCCAAGGGGGGGGTGGACGGCCGCCGCCGGGACCGGTCATCCTAGGCTTGCGGTCAACCGAGGGTGTCGTGTCGGCTTCCATGACTAGAGCGGTGGACGTCGAGGGGCGCCGGATTCTCGTCCGGGGCACCGTTCAGGGCGTCGGCTTTCGGCCCTGGGTCTACCGCCTCGCCCTCGAGGAGGGCCTCTCCGGCCGCGTGCGCAACGACGCCCGCGGGGTCACGATCGAGGCCTTCGGGCGCCCCGAGGCCCTCGAGGCCTTCCTCCGGCGTCTCGGGAAGGAGGCTCCGCCGGCCGCCCTCGTTCGCGAGGTGCGTGAGGAGACGATCCCCGCCGAGCCCCTGGCGGGCTTCGCGATCGTCCCGAGCGAAGGGGAGGGGGCGCGCCGCGTCTCGATACCGCCCGACCTCGCCACGTGCGCCGAGTGCCTGCGCGAGGTCCAGGACCCCGCGGACCGGCGCCACCTCTACCCCTTCACGAACTGCACCCACTGCGGGCCCCGCTTCACGATCGCCCGCGACGTGCCCTACGACCGGCCGGCCACGACGATGGCCGCCTTCGCGATGTGCCCCGCGTGCCGGCGCGAGTACGAGGACCCTCTCGACCGGCGGTTCCACGCGCAGCCGGTTGCGTGCCCCGACTGCGGGCCGCGAGTCCGGCTCCTGGAGCCGTCGGGCGGACCGGCGGTGGACGACGCCGGCGATCCGATCGGGACGGCCGCGCGGGCCCTCGTCGACGGGCGGATCGTGGCGGTGAAGGGCCTCGGCGGCTACCACCTCGCGTGCGACGCGACGTCGTCCGCCGCCGTGCGGCTCCTGCGCGAGCGCAAGAAGCGCGACGAGAAGCCGTTCGCGGTCATGGTCCGCACGCTCGACGACGCGCGCGCCGTCGGGCATCTCGATCCCGTCGAGGAAGGCCTGCTCGCCTCCGTCGAGCGCCCGATCGTTCTCGTCCGGCAGCGGCCCGGCGGCGGCCTCGCCCCCGAGGTGGCGCCCGGCAACCCCCTCGTGGGCCTGATCCTGGCCTACACGCCGCTGCACCACCTCCTGCTCGAGGCCGCGGGGCGGCCGCTCGTCATGACCTCCGGCAACCTCTCCGAGGAGCCGATGGCGGCGGGTGACCCGGAGGCGCTCGAGCGGCTCTCGGGCATCGCCGAGCTGTTCCTCGCGCACGACCGGGAGATCGAGAACCGTTGCGACGACTCGGTGGCCCGCGTGATCGCGGGGAAGCCCACGGTCTTCCGCCGCTCGCGCGGGTACGTGCCCCGCGCGGTGCCCCTGCGTCGGCCCGTGCATCGCCCGGTCCTCGCCTGCGGCGCCCACCTCAAGAACACGTTCTGCCTCGCCGCGGGCGACGAGGCCTGGCTCGGGCCGCACGTCGGCGACCTCGACAACCTGGAGGCGACGCGCGACTTCGAGGAGCAGGTGGAGCGGCTGCAGCGCTTCCTCGGGATCCGGCCGGAGGTGATCGCCCACGACCTGCACCCGGACTACGCCTCCACGCGCTACGCGCTCGCTCGCCCCGAGCGGCGTCAAGGTCGGGGTGCAGCACCACCACGCCCACGTCATGAGCGCGGTGGGCGAGCACGGTCTCGAGGGCCCGGTCCTCGGCCTGGCCTGGGACGGGACGGGCTACGGGACGGACGGGACGGCCTGGGGCGGGGAGCTGCTGCTCGTGCACGAGGGCGCCTTCGAGCGCCTGGCCACGCTGCGCCCGCTGCGGCTCGCCGGCAGCGACGAGGCGATCCGGCAGGTCTGGCGCGTCGCCCTCGCCGCGCTCGACGACGCCTACGGCGGCGCGCCGCCGCTCGAGCGGCTGCGGCTGTTCGACTCGGTGCCCGCCCGCGACGTCGCCGTCGTCCGGCAGATGGCCGCCCGGGGGCTCCACTCGCCGCTCGCCCACGGCGCCGGCCGGTACTTCGACGCGCTCGGCGCCCTGGGGCTGGCGCGGGGACGGGCGAGCTACGAGGGGCAGGTGGCGCTGGAGTGGAACCTCGCCGCCGACGAGGCCGAGAAAGGAACCTATCCCTTCGACCTGACGGAGGAGGGCGGCCTCCTCCAGGCCGACCTGCGGCCGCTCGTGCGCGCGGTGGTGGCGGACCTCTTGAACGAGGTCACGCCCGGGCGGGTATCGGCCCGCTTCCACGAGGCGATGGCCGACGTGGCGGCGGCTCTCGTGCGGCAGGCCGCGGCGCAGCGCGGGCCGATGCCGGTCGTCCTCACCGGGGGCTGCTTCCAGAACGCGCGGCTCGCCGAGGGCGTGAAGCGACGCCTGCAGGAGGACTTCGACGTGCGCCTGCACGGCGAGGTGCCGCCGGGCGACGGCGGGATCGCCCTCGGCCAGGCGCTGGTGGCCGACGCGGTGGCGGGGGCATGAAAGACGCGCCCGACGGGGTAGAGTGAGACGGCGGGGAGGGATAGGGCATGTGCCTGGCGGTGCCGGGGAAGGTCGTCGAGATCCTGGGAGAGGGCGAGCTGCGCATGGGGAAGGTGGACTTCTCCGGGGTGAAGCGCGAGGCCAGCCTCGCCTTCGTGCCGGAGGTGCAGCTGGGCGACTACGTGCTGGTGCACGTCGGCTTCGCCATCTCCCGCATCGACGAAGAGCAGGCGATGGAGACGCTGGCCGCCCTGCGGGAGATCGGCGAGCTGGGAGAACAGGACCGGCCGGACGAGCTCCCGTCGCCCCCCGGCGGGCGCGGGGAGAGCTGATGCGCCACGTCGACGAGTACCGCGATCCCGCGGCCGTCGAGGCGGTGGTGCGCCGGATCCACGCGACGGTCACCCGGCCGTGGACGCTCATGGAGGTCTGTGGCGGCCAGACCCACTCGATCCTGAAGTTCGGGATGGACGAGCTGCTGCCCGAGAAGGTGCGCCTGGTGCACGGGCCCGGCTGCCCCGTGTGCGTCACCCCGCTCGAGCTGATCGACCGCGCGATCGCGATCGCCTCCCGCCCCGACGTGACCTTCTGCTCGTTCGGCGACATGCTGCGCGTGCCGGGCTCGCGAGACGACCTCCTGAAGGTCAAGGCGCGCGGCGGCGACGTGCGGATCGTCTACTCGCCGCTCGACGCGCTGCGGCTGGCGCGGCAGCACCCGGAGCGCAAGGTCGTCTTCTTCGCGGTGGGCTTCGAGACGACCGCCCCCGCCAACGCCATGGCCGTCCATCGCGCGAAGGCGGAGGGGCTCGACAACTTCTCCGTCCTGGTGGCCCACGTGCTGGTCCCGCCCGCGCTCGAGGCGCTGCTCGCCTCGGACGACGCGCAGATCCAGGCTCTGCTCGCCCCCGGCCACGTGTGCGCGGTGACCGGCTACCGCGACTACGAGCCCGTGTCCGAGAAGCACCGCATCCCGATCGTGGTGACCGGGTTCGAGCCCCTGGACCTCCTGAACGGGGTCCTCGCGGCGGTGACCCAGCTGGAGCGGGGCGAGGCCAGGGTCGAGAACCAGTACGCGCGCGTGGTGGCGCGGGAGGGCAACCCGGCCGCGCTGCGGATGATCGAGGACGTCTTCGTGGTGTCGGACCGCAGCTGGAGGGGCCTGGGGGAGATCCCGAAGAGCGGCTACGCCCTCTCTCCCCGGTACGCCGCCTTCGACGCCGAGCGTGTCTTCGACGTGGGCGGCATCAGCGTGAGCGAGCCCGAGGCGTGCCGGGCCGGCCTCGTCCTGCAAGGACGCCTGCGGCCCACCGACTGCCCGGAGTTCGGCACGCGCTGCACGCCCGAGCACCCCCTGGGTGCCACCATGGTGTCGACCGAGGGCGCCTGCGCCGCCTACTTCCACTACCGCCGCGGCCCGCGCGAGACGGCGGCGGCGGCGGGGTAGGAAGGTGGCTCGCTCGCTCGACTCGATGCTCAGCTGCCCGGCGCCGCTCGACCACCGCGACGTCGTCGAGATGGCGCACGGCGGCGGCGGCCGCAAGACCGCGCGCCTCATCGAGACGCTCTTCGCCCCCGCCTTCCGCAACCCGCACCTCGAGCCGCTCGGGGACGGCGCGATCGTCACCGTGGGCGGCGAGCGCCTGGCCTTCACCACCGACACCTTCGTCGTGACGCCGGCCTTCTTCCCCGGGGGCGACATCGGCTCGCTGGCCGTGCACGGCACCGTCAACGACCTCGCGATGTGCGGGGCGGAGCCGCTCTTCCTCAGCGCGGGGTACCTGCTCGAGGAGGGCTTCCCCATGCGGGACCTCGAGCGCGTCGTGGCCTCGATGGCGGCGGCGTGCCGGGCCGTCGGGGTGGCGCTCGTCACCGGCGACACCAAGGTGGTGGACCGGGGCAAGGGTGACGGGATCTACGTGAACACCTCCGGCGTCGGCCGCGTGCGCGACGGCGTGAGCGTGGGGCCGGGACGGGCGGCGGCGGGCGACGCGGTCGTCGTGTCCGGGCCGGTGGGGGACCACGGGATCGCGGTGATGGCGGCGCGCGAGGGGATCGACTTCGAGACGACCCTCGTCTCCGACTCCGCGCCGGTCGTGGCCCTCGTGCGGGGGCTGCTCGACGCCGTGCCCGACACCCACGTGCTGCGGGACCCGACGCGGGGGGGCGTGGCGACCGCGCTGTGCGAGATCGCTTTGTCCTCGAACGTCGGGATCCGGCTCGAGGAGGCCGAGATCCCGGTGCGGGAGGAGGTGCGCGGGGCCTGCGAGCTGCTGGGGTTCGACCCGCTCTACGTGGCCTGCGAGGGCCGCTTCCTCGCGATCGTGCCCGGCGCGCGCGCCGAGGCGGCGCTCGCCGCGATCCGCTCGCAGCCCGGCGGCGAAGGCGCGCGGCGCATCGGGTCGGTCGTCGCCGAGGACCCCGGCCGCCTGGTGCTGCGGACGCGGATCGGCAGCCACCGCCTGCTCGAGCGGCTCTCCGGCGAGCAGCTGCCGAGGATTTGCTAGATGCACGAGATACTCCCTAGTCCGCGCCATGGTGGACCGGGTGGAGCGCGAGGCCCGCGAGCGCAAGGCCACCGCGATCAGCCGCCTGGCCGTTCGCATCGGCTCGATGTCCGGGGTCGAGCCGGAGCTGTTCGCCTCGGCCTTCACGCTCTGCCGGGAGGGGATCCTGGCCGGGGCGGAGCTCGAGATCCGCCGCTCCGAGGCGGCCTGGGGCTGCCCGGCGTGCGCGGCCGCGATCCCGGCCGGGGCCGTCCTGCGCTGCGCGGCCTGCGGGGCGAGCGCGAAGCTGCTCAGCGGCGACGAGATCATCCTGGAACAGATCGAGATGGAGGTGCCCTGATGTGCGACACCTGCGGCTGCGGCGACCCGAACCTGGTGTCCGTCGAAGTCCACGACAAGATCCTGTCGGTCAACGACCGGACCGCCGCGCACAACCGCGAGCACTTCGTGGAGAGCGGGGTCTTCGCCGTCAACCTGATGGGCTCCCCGGGCGCGGGCAAGACCGCGGTCCTCGAGGCGACGGCCCGCGCGCTCGCGGGCAGGGGACGCATCGGCGCGATTGCCGGCGACCTGGAGACGGAGCGCGACGCCGACCGGCTCCGGGCGGTGGGCGTTCCCACCGCGGCCATCACCACGGGCTCGGCGTGCCACCTCGACGCCGAGATGGTGCACAAGTCGCTGCACCACTTCCCGTGGCGCGAGCTCGACTACCTCTTCGTCGAGAACGTCGGGAACCTGGTCTGCCCCGCGATCTACGACCTCGGCCAGGCCGTCAACGTCGTGGCGCTCTCGGTGACGGAGGGCGAGGACAAGCCCCTCAAGTACCCGGTGATGTTCCGCAAGGCCGACCTCGTGCTGCTGACCAAGGTGGACCTCCTGCCCCACCTCGACTTCAGCGTCGAGGCGGTCCTGGACGCGCTCGCGCGGACCATGCCGCAGCCCGCCGTCCTGCAGGTCTCCGCCCGGGCTGGCGGGGGGGTGCCCGAGTGGATCTCCTGGCTGGAGGCCCGCCGGGCGGCCCAGCCCGGGCGGCGGCCGCGCCCACCCGCCGCACCACCACGCCTGACGTCGCCGGCCGGGGAGGGGTTAAACTACCGCGGCCATGAGCGACCCGAAGGTCGACCCGCGGGCCCGGCTGCGGCACGACCTTCGCACCCCGCTCCACCAGATCATCGGCTACGCGGAGCTGCTCGAGGACGAGGTCCGCGACGCGGGCCAGGAGAAGTTCCTCGCCGACCTCGGCAAGATCCGCGAAGCGGCCCGCAAGGCGCTCGAGGCGGTGGACGAGGCCGTTCCGCCGGCGCAGCCCGCGGGCCCGCCGGTGGTGTTCCGCGACCCCGACCCTCCGCCGGTGCCGTTCGGCGTCGAGGAGCCGACCGTTCCCCTCGCGCCCGTCGCGCGCCCCCGGTCGGGCCCGGTCGATCCCGCCGGCGTGCGCCTCCTGGTCGTCGACGACAACGAGCTCAACCGCGACATGCTCTCGCGGCGGCTCGGGGGGCGGGGCTTCGCGGTGGACATCGCCGAGGACGGGGAGCGGGCGCTCGCGCGGATCGAGCAGCAGGCCTTCGACCTCGTGCTGCTCGACGTCATGATGCCGGGCCTCTCGGGCATCGACGTGCTGCGCCAGCTGCGCGAGCGCTGGCCGGAGTCGGACCTGCCGGTGATCATGGCCACCGCCCGCGACACGACCGAGGACGTGGTGGAGGCGCTGCGGCTCGGGGCGAACGACTACGTCACGAAGCCGCTCGACTTCCCGGTGGTGCTGGCGCGGATCGAGACGCAGCTGACCCTGAAGCGCCAGAAGCAGGAGATCCGGCGGCTCGCCGACGACCTCGAGCTGCGCAACCGCTTCATCCGCTCGCTCTTCGGGCGCTACCTCAGCGACGAGGTCGTGACCGGCCTCCTCGCCTCCCCGGAGGGGCCCCGCCTCGGGGGCGAGCTGCGGAAGGTCACCCTGCTCATGTCCGACCTGCGCGGCTTCACGCCGCTCACCGAGGGCCTCGCCCCCGACCAGGTCCTGCGCCTGCTCAACTCCTACCTCGGCGCCATGGCCGACGTGATCCTGACCCACCAGGGCACGATCGACGAGTTCGTGGGCGACGCGATCCTCGCCATCTTCGGGGCGCCGCTCGGTCGGCCCGACGACGCGCGCCGGGCGGTCGTGTGCGCGGTCGAGATGCAGGCGGCGCTCCAGCAGCTCAACCGGAGGAACGAGGCCGAGGGCCTGCCCCGGCTGGAGATGGGCATCGCGGTCCACACCGGCGAGGTCATCGTCGGCAACATCGGCTCCGAGCGGCGGGCCAAGTACGGGGTCGTGGGGAGCGCCGTGAACCACGCCGGCCGCATCGAGTCTTTCACCGTGGGCGGACAGGTGCTCATCTCCGATGCCACCCTGCGCGAGGTCGGCGAGGGCGCGCGGGTCGGCTCGCGCCTCGCCATCGACGCCAAGGGCACGCGCGAGCGCATCGTGGTGTACGACCTGCGCGGCTTCGGGGAGTCCCGGCTGCCGGACGCGCCGGAGGAAGCGGTCGCGCCTGCCCGACCCGCTCAACGTGCTCTGCCACGTCGTGGTCGGCAAGCGGGTCGAGGCCGAGGCGTTCGGCGGCCGCCTCGTGGAGCTCGCCGTCCACGGCGGCACGCTGATCACCCCGCGCCGCCTGCGCCCCCTCTCGAACCTCAAGCTGGAGATGCGGCCGGCCGGGCGGCCCCCGGTCGAGCTCTACGCCAAGGTGGTGCACGTCACGGCCGAGAGCTCGGTCACCGTCCGCTTCACGTCGCTTCCCGCCGACGTCGAGGCGTGGCTGCGCGGGACGATCGACGCCGCGCGCGGCCGTCGCCTCCCGCGCTAGCCCTCGTCCCGCGCCGAGGCCCGTCGCAGCCGGTCCATGATCGCGTGGCCGAGGCCCGCCTCGTCGCAGGGCTCGGCGAGGATGAGGTCGAGGCCGGCCCGCGTCGAGCCGACGCAGCGCGGCGAAGAGGTTGGCGGCGGCCGTCGCCGGCGAGGCGTCGGGGGCCAGCACCTCGACGACGGCGTAGCCCGCAGCGGCCCCGGCCGGGCCGAACGCCAGGAGCCCCACGCGGCCCGGGGCCGCCGGGGCGGGGCCGGGGGGACCGCCGAGAATGCGCAGCGGCGTGCGCGTCGCGTAGTGCTTCAGGAGCTGCCCGGGCGCGAGCGGACGCTCCGCCGGGCCGGCCACCTCCAGGCGGATGCCCCAGCGCGTCCTCGAGCTCCTCGCGCGGGACGCCGCCGGGGCGCAGGATCAGCGGCGGCTGCACGGCCAGCGACAGGATCGTGGACTCGACGCCCACACGGCAGGGCCCGCCGTCGAGCACGAGGTCCACCGCGCGGCCGAGGAGCTCCGCGACGTGGGCGGCCGTGGTGGGGCTCACGTAGCCGAAGGGGTTCGCGCTCGGCGCGGCCACCGGGGTGCCGGCCGCCGCGATGAGCGCGTGGGCCGCGGGGTGCGCCGGGACCCGGACGCCGACGGTGTCGAGGCCGGAGGTCACGAGGTCGGGCACCTCCGGGCGGCGGGGGACGACCAGCGTGAGCGGGCCGGGCCAGAAGCGCGCGGCGAGGGCGCTCACGCGCGAGTCGTCGGTCGGCGAGACCCGAGCCAGGTCTCGAGCGCTCGCGAGGTGCACGATCAGCGGGTCGAACGAAGGGCGGGCCTTCACCTCGAAGACGCGGGCCACCGCCCTCGGGTCGAAGGCGTCGGCGCCGAGGCCGTAGACGGTCTCGGTGGGGAAGGCCACGAGCCCGCCCCCGCGCAGGACGGCGGCCGCCTCCGCGATCGCGAGAGGGTCGGCGGCCGGAAGGATGCGTGGGCTCACGACGCCGGGGCGACGGGCGGCTCGTGGGCCGCTCCCCCGCGGGCGCGCGAGGCCAGCATGCCGCAGGCCGCGTCGATGTCGGGGCCCCCGGAGTAGCGGCGCACGAAGCCGAGCCCGTGGTCGGCCAGGGCCGAGAGGAAGCGCCCGCGCTCCTCGTCGGAGGCCCGACGGAAGCCCCCGGCCGGGTCGTTGACGTCGATCACCGACAGCCGCACCGACACGCCCCGGAAGAGGCGCGCGAGCTCGCTCGCTTCCTCTCTCCCCGTGTTGTACCCGGAGATGAGCACCCAGGCGAGGTTCACCGGCCCCCCGCGGAGAGCCGAGTGGCGGCGCATGGCCGCCGCGAGCTCGGGGACGCCGTAGCGGGCGGTCACCGGCACGAGCCGCGCGCGCTTCTCGGAGAAGGCCGAGGTGAGCGAGAGGATGAGGCGGTAGGGGTGGCCCTCGGCGGTGTAGCGCTCGATCTGGGGCAGGAGGCCCACCGTGGAGATCGTGATGCGGTCGGAGCCGATCCGGGGTCCGGAGGGGTCGCGCAGGATGCGAGCGGCCTGGATGACGTTGTCGTAGTTCTGGAAGGGCTCGCCCTGGCCCTGGAAGACGGCGCCGGTCAGCGGCCGCTCGGGCGACTCGCGGCGGACGGTGAGCGCCTGCTCGACCATCTCCCACGGCTCGAGGTTCCGCAGGAAGCCCAGGCGGCCGGTCTCGCAGAACGTGCAGCCGAGCGCGCAGCCGACCTGCGAGGAGAGGCACACGCTCCAGCGCGGCTTCTCGAGGGGGATGCGCACCGTCTCGAAGACGCGTCCGTCCCCGGAGCGGAAGAGGTACTTGACGAACGGGTCGACGGCGCTGCGCCGGCGGTCGACCACCTCCAGCCGGTCGAGGCGGCCCCGCTCTCGCAGCTCGGCCGCGCAGGCGTTCGACAGGCCGCGCACGCCCGCAAGGTCGTCGCGGTCCTCGCCGACGACGCGGTGCAGGACGCGCCGGGCCACGGCCAGCGGCAGCCCGGGAAAGGCCTCCGCCAGCGTCTCGGCCGTCTGCGACCTCAGGTGCACCGCGACCATCCGCCTATGCTATCAGCCTGCCGGCCGTGGCCTGGCCTGGGGCCATCGGCTCCGCGGCGGGTGCCGCGCGCCCCCCGTTCCCGGGACAACGTCCGACACGAGCCGATGAGTCCCGGGAAGGAGGGCTCTCCGCGGCAGCCCGCCGCTACCTGCGGCGTCTGGCCGTGGCGTGGCTCAGGCCATCGGCTCCGCGGCGGGTGCCGCGCGCCCCCCGTTCCCGGGACAACGTCCGACACGAGCCGATGAGTCCCGGGAAGGGGGCTCTCCGCGGCAGCCCGCCGCTACCTGCGGCGCCTGGCCGTGGCGTGGCTCCGGCCATCGGCTCCGCGGCGGGTGCCGCGCGCCCCCCGTTCCCGGGACAACGTCCGACACGAGCCGATGAGTCCCGGGAAGGGGGGCTCTCCGCGGCACGCCCGCCGCTACCTGCGGCGCCTGGCCGTGGCGTGGCTGGGGCCATCGGCTCCGCGGCGGGTGCCGCGCGCCCCCCGTTCCCGGGACAACGTCCGACACGAGCCGATGAGTCCCGGGAAGGGGGGCTCTCCGCGGCACGCCGCCGCTACCTGTGGCGCTCTGGCCGTGGCCTGGCTCGGGGCCATCGGCTCCGCGGCGGGTGCCGCTAGAACCGCAGGACGCGGCGCTGGCCGCGGACCTCGACCTCGACCTCGGCCTCGCCGATGCGCAGGACCTTGACGCCGTCGAAGCTGTCGCCCTCGAACACGAGCCGGTCGTTGACGAGAGCCACGGGACGGCCGTCGCGTCGCGTGATCGCGTTGAGGCGCAGGTCGTCCGGGGCCGGGCGGGCCTCCGCGGTGGTCGCGGCTCCCGCGGCCGGTGCGGGCGGGCCGGGGGGCTCGTCGAGGGTCGGAACGGCGGGGCGGCGGGCCGGAGGCGCGGGAGCGGCGGAGGAGGGCGCCAGGCGTCACCGCCGGCGGCGGAGCCGTCGGGGCGACCGCCACCATCGGGGACGGCGTGGGCGCAGGGACCACGGGTACGAGTGCGGCGGGTACGGGCGCGACGGGTATGGGCGCGGCGGCGGTCGGGCGCGGGGTCGGATCGCAGCCACCACCACCCGGCGAATGCGAGCGCGACGAGAGCGGCCGCGGCGAAAGCGAGGGGCAGCCGGGACCGCCGTCTCTCGCCCCACGGCACCGAGCCCACGACCAGCACGCCGGGCTCGCGCGCGTTCTTGTCGCGCTCGAGCTTCTTGAGGGCGTCGAGGATCAGGCTCACGGCCGTTCTCCGCTCGCCGAGAGTCGGGCCCGCGCGCCCGGCGAGAGCGCGAAGAGGGCCATCCGGGTGCGCGGGCCGAGAAGGCCGTCCGGCACCAGCCCGGCCGACTCCTGGAAACGGCTCACCGCCGCGGCCATCTCCGGTTCGGCATGGCCGAGGCCCGAGAGCGCCAGTCGCGCCCACGCCTCGCGCGGCCGCGGTCGGTCCGCATCTCGGCCGGCTCGGGCCACCAGAGGACCGCGTCTCTCGTCCAGAGCGCGTCGATCTGGGAGAGCGGCACCTCGATCTCCGGGGCGCCGCCGGCCGCCACGACCGCCGCGCGCTCGTCGAGGCGGAGCAGGGCGACGAAGCAGGTGTCGCGGCGGGCCGGGTGGAACATCTCGAGCACGGCCGGGAGGTCGAGGGAGCGCAGCTGCTCGAGGTGCGTGCGCAGCGTCGTGCGCGAGAGAGCGCCTCCGCCCCACACGGCCTCGGCCCGCGCGGCCGCGGTGGCGAAGGACGCTTGCCGCGGCGTCGTCCGGAGGATCTCGTCCAGCCGGTCGCTGCGCGGCGGCGGGGGAGGCGGCGTCGGGGCCGGCGTGGGAGTGGGCAACGTCAGTGGAGCGCTGCCCGGCGGGGGAGCCTCCGGGGCCCGCGCCAGCCGCGGGGCCAGGGCGAAGGCGAGGATGGCGAGGGCCAGGAAGAGCCCCGTCGCGATGAGGCCGTGGTGCCAGCGGAAGGCCGGCGCGGGCCGGTCCCCCGCCACCTCGGCCGCCGCCTGGCGCACCATGCGCGGCCGTGATCGTCCGCGAGCCCTTCACGTAGCCGGCCAGGAGCGCGCGGTCGCAGACCAGGTTCACGAGGCGGGGGACGCCGCCGGAGAAGCGGTGGACGGCGGCGAGGGCCTCGGCCGTGAAGCCCACCTTGCCCTCTCCTCCGGCCACGACGACGCGGTGTCGGATGTACTCCCCGGTCTCGGCCAGCGACAGGGGTGCGAGGTGGTAGCGCGCGGTCACCCGCTGCGCGAGCTGCCGCAGCTCGTGGCGGGCGAGCAGGTCGCGCAGCTCCGACTGGCCCATGAGGACGATCTGGATGAGCTTCTCGGTGTCGGTCTCGAGGTTCGAGATGAGGCGGATCTGCTCCAGGACCTCCGCCGAGAGGTCCTGCGCCTCGTCGATCAGGAGGACGACGTTGCGGTTCGCCGCCCGCGACTCGAGCAGGAAGCGGTGCAGCGCGTCCACGAGGCTCTTCTTCGAGGCCCCCTCCGGCTTCACGTGCAGGTCGTCGAGGACGGTGCGGAGCAGCTCGTCGGCGGTGAGCGCGGGGTAGAGGACGAACGCGGTGCGGGTGTCGGGGCCGAGCTTCGAGAGGAAGTAGCGCGCGAGCGTCGTCTTGCCGGTGCCCACCTCGCCGGTGATGAGGATGAAGCCGCCGCGCTCGCGCCGGCCGAACTCGAGGTGGGCGAAGGCCTCCGCGTGCCTCCGGGACAGGTAGAGGTACTTCGGGTCCGGCGTGAGGTTGAAGGGCTTCTCGCGGAAGCCGTACCAGGACTCGTACACGTTAGGGAACCCGCGGGGCTGCGCGGCTCGGCGAGTGTACCACCCGGGCCCGGGGCCGCCGGTCGGGGTATGCTCCGCGCGACGATGCAGGAGCTGGCGATTCCCGGCGCCGCGACGAGCGCCTCGCTCCACGGCCGGGGAACGACCGTCGTCGTGCTCGGCCACGGGGCCGGCGGCAACCGACACCACCCCATGCTCCGTCGCCCTCGCCGAGGCCCTCGCCGCCTCCGGGCGCGCGGCCTGCCTCTACAACTTCCCCTACGCCGAGAAGGGCGCGCGCCGGCCCGATCCCGCCGCCGTCCTCGAGGCCACGACCCGCGCCGCGGCCGCGCTCGCCCTGGAGGCGACGGGCGCGCGGCGCGTCGTCCACGGCGGCCGGTCGATGGGCGGGCGGATCGCCTCGCAGGTGGTGGCGGCGGGGGAGCGCGCGGACGGCCTCGTCTTCCTCGGCTACCCGCTTCACCCGCCGGGGCAGTTCGAGAAGCGGCGCGAGGCCCACCTGCCGGGGATCGCGGCGCCGCAGCTGTTCGTGCAGGGCACGCGCGACGCGTTCGCGCGCGAGGACCTGCTCCTCGCGCTGCTGGAGCGCCTCGCGCCGCGGGCCGAGCTTCACCGCGTGGCCGAGGCCGACCACTCGTTCGCCGTGCGGAAGCGCTCCGGCCGCACGCCGGAGGACGTGCTGGCCGAGGTCCGAGCCGCCCTGCTCGGCTGGCTCGACCGCCACGGGCTCTAGGAACACATCGAAGGAGACGCCATGATCGCCACCTTGACCCTCGCCGCGGCGCTCGCCGTGCCCTCGCCGGTCGGCCCGGAGACCCGCTACGACCCCCGCATCCCGACCCTGAAGCAGGTGACGGGCCACGAGCTGGGCGAGGAGATCACGACCCCCGACGAGATCGGGGCGTACCTCGCAGGCGCTCGCGGCGGCGGCGCCCGACCGCGCGCGCGTCGTCGAGTACGCGCGGAGCGAGGAGGGCCGGCCGCTGCAGCGTGCTGGTCCTCGGCAGCCCGGAGCGCCTCGCGCGGCTCGACGACGTGCAGAGGCGGCTGCGCGCGCTCGCCGACCCGCGCTCGCTCTCGCCCGCCGAGGCCGACCGCCTGGTGCGCGAGCTGCCCGGCCGTCGTGTGGCTCCTCCACGCCGTCCACGGCAACGAGATCTCGTCCTCCGACGCGGCGCTCGCGCTCGCCCACCACCTCCTCGCCGCGCAGGGCGACCCGGGGCCGACCTCGTGCGGCGCGAGGCGATCGTGCTCGTCGACCCCCTCCAGAACCCGGACGGCCGCGCGCGCTTCCTGGCCACGAACCGCCCTGGGCCGCGCCGCCCGCCCCGACCCCGAGCCCGCCTCCGCCGAGCACGACGAGCCGTGGCCGGGCGGCCGCGCGAACCACTACCTCTTCGACATGAACCGCGACTGGTTCGCGCAGATCGCAGCCCGAGACCCGCGGGCGGCTGCGCCTCTTCCTCGAGTGGTACCCGCACGTGAGCGTCGACCTGCACGAGATGGGCGGCGACTCGACGTACTTCTTCGCGCCGCCCGCGAGGCCGTTCAACCCGCACTTCTCGCGGGCGCAGCAGGACTGGCTCGACGCGTTCGGCCGCGCGATCGCCGCCCGGTTCGACGCGGCGGGACAGGCCTACTTCGTGCGCGAGGTCTTCGACAGCTTCTACCCCGGCTACGGCGAGTCCTGGCCGATGGCGCCACGGCGCCGTCGGCATGACCTTCGAGCAGGCCTCGGCGCGCGGGCTCGTGTGGCGGCGCGAGGACGACACCCGGCTCACGTACCTCGACGGCATCCGCAACCACTTCCGGGCCGCCCTGGCGACGGTCGAGACCGCGGCCCGGGGCCGCGAGAAGCTGCTCCGGGACTTCCTCGAGTTCCGCCGCGCCGCCGTGCGCGACGGCGAGCAGGGCCCCGTGCGCCAGTACGTGCTGGTGCCGGGCGCCGACCCCGATCGCGGCGCGGCGGCTGGCGGACCTGCTCGCTGGGCCAGGGGATCGAGGTGCGGCGTCGACCGCGGCGGAGCTGCGCGACGGGAGACCGCGTCTTCCCGGCGGGGTCGTTCGTCGTGCCGCTCGCGCAGCCCGCGGGCCGGCTCGCGCGCAACCTGCTCGACCCGCGCGTCTCGATGGACGAGGCCTTCGTGAAGGAGCAGGAGCGCCGGCGGAAGAAGCGGCTGCCCGACCAGATCTACGACGTGACCGGCTGGAGCCTGCCGCTCGCGTTCGACGTCGAGTGCGTGGGGCTCGGCGCTCCCCTCGGCGGCGAGCACGCGCGCGTACGCCGCGGCGCGCTGCCGCCGCCCCGCGCCCTCGCAGGCGGCCAAGGTGGCCTGGCTGCTGCCGTGGGGCTCGGCGACGGCCGCCGGCGTGGCCGAGGCGCTCGCAGGCCGGGCTCAAGGTGCGGGTGGCCGAGGCGGGCTTCCGGCTCGCGGGCCGCGCGTGGCCCGGCGGGCACGGCGATCGTGCGGGTGGCCGAGAACCCGGCCGACGCCGGCGAGCGGCTCGGCCGGATCGCGCGGGCGCACGCGCGCCGAGGTCGTGGCCGTCGACTCGGGCTACGTCGAGGAGGGCGTCTCGCTCGGCAGCGAGCGCGTCCGGCTCCTGAAGAAGCCGCGCGTGCTGCTCGCGTGGGACCGGCCGACGTCGAGCCAGTCCGCGGGCTGGGCGCGCTGGGTGCTCGAGCGGCGCTACGGCCAGCCGGTCTCGGCCGTGCGCGTCTCGCGCGCTCCGGCGCGTCGACCTCGCGCCGCTACGACGTCGTCGTGCTGCCGTCGGGCGACTACGGCGAGGCGCTCGGGCCGGGCGTCGTGACGAAGCTGCGCGAGCTGGGTGGAGGCCGGCGGCACGCTCGTCGCGCTCGGCGAGGCCTCGCGCTGGCTGACGCGCGAGAAGGTCGGGCTGCTCGCCACCACGACGCGAGCTGCGCGACGGCCGTCCCGACGTCGAGCCGGAGCCGGCGGACGACGAAGAAGGGCCGAAGGCCGGCCCGCGAAGGACAAGGACGCCAGGCCCGAGCCGTTCGACCTCGAGAAGGCGATCCAGCCCGAGCGGGAGCGGCCCGACGCGGTGCCCGGCGCGCTGCTGCGGGTGAGTGCTCGACCCGCGAGCACTGGCTCTCGGCGGGCACGGACGGGGAGGTCCACGCGATCGTCGAGAGCCGGCGCGTCTTCACGCCGCTGAAGCTCGACAAGGGCACGAACGTCGGCGTCTACGCGAAGAAGGACGAGGTGGTGGCGAGCGGGCTCGTCTGGGACGACGCGCGCGACCTGCTCGCGCAGAAGGCGTTCCTGATGCACCAGCCGATCGGCGAGGGCCACGTGATCGCCTTCGCCGAGGACCCGAACTACCGCGGCTACGCCGAGGCCACGGAGCTGCTCTTCATGAACGCGGTGCTGCTCGGCCCGGCGTACTGATTACCGCCGCGGGGCCGGGTCGCGGCGGCGAGCTGCTGCGACTTCTCGTCGACCTCGGCCTGCAGGGCCTCCCACTGGGCCATGAGGTCGCCCGTCTCCCACATGAGCTTCTGGTGCTCCTCGGCGGCCTGGGCGGCGCGCGTCGCGGTCGTCGTAGAAGCCGGGCGCGGCCATGCGCGCCTCGAGCTGCCTTGACGGCCTGCTCCGTCTCGCGTGACCCGCTTCTCGAGCTCGGCGAGGCGGGTCTTCGTGCTTCTTCAGCTCGCGCTCGAGCACCTGGCGCTCGGGCGGGGCGCCGGACTGGCGCAAGCGTGGGGCGAGGGGGTTCGCAGGCGGGCGGGCGTCGCGGCGGGGCGCTCGGGGCCGGGCCTTCCCTGGCTTCGGCGAGACCGGCTTCGGAGCGTGGGCCTTGGCGGCAGCGAGCGCGGTCGGCGGCCTGACGGCGGCCTTCGGGCGGGGCCTTCGGCCGGGGACCGGCCTTCGTCGCGACCGAGGCGGTCCCGTCGTCCAGGTCCTCGCGCCGCCGGGGAACCGCGACGGGCATCCCGGTCGTGACGCCCATCTCGCGCTGCTTCTTCCAGTACAGGAAGTCCTCGTACCCGCCCGGGTAGAGCGGGGCCTCGCCGCCGCCCACCTCGATGACCTTGCGTGGCGAGCTTGTCCACGAAGTAGCGGTCGTGGGAGACGAAGACGAGCGTGCCGCCGTAGTCCTCGAGGGCGTCGAGCAGGACCTCCTTCGAGTCGAGGTCGAGGTGGTTCGTGGGCTCGTCGAGGAGGAGGACGTTCGACGGCGTTGAGGAGCATCTTCGCGAGGGCGAGGCGGTTGCGCTCGCCGCCGGAGAGGACCGCGACCTTCTTGAAGACGTCGTCCGACCCGAACAGGAAACCGCCGAGGATCGTGCGGATCATGGGGCCCATGGAGACGGAGCTGGCCGAGGACATCTCCTCGAGGACGGTCCGCGAGGGGTTGAGGACGGCGGCCTGGTCCTGGGCGAAGTAGTCGAGGACCACCTTGTGGCCCACGAGGCGCACGCCCTCGTCGGGCGGGAGGTCCCCGGCGAGGATGCGCATGAGGGTCGACTTGCCGGCGCCGTTCGGGCCGACGAGGGCGATCCGGTCGCCGCGCTCGATCATCAGGTCCAGGTGGCCGAGGACGACGTTCGCCCCGTACGCCTTGCGCACGCCCTTGAGCTCGAGGACCACCCGGCCGGGGCGCGGGGCCTCCGGGAACTTGAAGCGGATCTTCTTCCGCTCGGGCGGGATCTCGATCCGCTCGACCTTGTCGAGCTGCTTGATCCGGCTCTGGACCTGCCTGGCCTTGGTGGCCGTGTAGCGGAAGCGGTTGATGAAGACCTCGGCCTTCTCGACCTCCTCGCTCTGCCGGCGGTGCGCCTCGCGCAGGCGCTCCATGCGCGCGGCGTGCTCGGTGACGTAGTGCGAGTAGTTGCCGTGGTAGTCGGTGAGGGTCTTGAGCCCGACCTCGGTGATCCGCTTGACGGTGGCGTCGAGGAAGTAGCGGTCGTGCGAGACGAGCACGACCGACCCCGGGTAGTCGGCGAGGTACTCCTCGAGCCAGTTCCGCGCCGGCAGGTCGAGGTGGTTCGTGGGCTCGTCCATCAGCAGGAGGTTGGGGCGGGCGAGGAGCAGCTTGGCCAGGGCGATGCGCATCTGCCAGCCGCCCGAGAACTCCTCCGTCCTTCTCTGCTGGTCGGCGAGAGAGAAGCCCAGGCCCTTCAGGACGTCGGCCACCCGGGCGTCGATCTCCCAGCCCCCGAGGTGCTTGAAGCGCTCGGTGACCTCCGCGTAGCGCTCGAGGAGCTTGTCGTGCCCCTCGCCGTCCTCGGTGGCGTGGGCGAGCGCGTCCTCGATCCGGTGCTGCTCCTCCTTGAGGGCGAGCAGCTCCTGGAAGGCGAGGACGACCTCCTCGTAGACGGTGCGCCCGTGGTGGACGATGCCGTCCTGCGGCAGGTAGCCGATGGTCGTGTCGGACGCCATCCGGATGGTGCCGGAGTCCGGTTCCTGCAGCCCCGCCAGCATGCGCAGGAGCGTCGTCTTGCCGGACCCGTTGGGGCCGGAGAGGCCGATCCGGTCGCGCTTCTTGACGTGCCACGAGACGTCGTCGAACAGGACGCGCTCGCCGTACCGCTTGTTGAGGCCCTCGACGTGGATCATGCGGAGAGGGTCAGGAACTCCAGGCAGGCCCGCTGCAGCATGGCCCGGTGCTCCGGTTCGAGGAAGTTGAGCCGGTACTCGTTGATGACCTTGATCTCCATGTCCTCCCACTCCTTCCAGCAGGAGGCGCAGACGGAGGCGAGGACCTTCTCCTTCACCGGGGGAGGGAAGGGAACTCGGTGGGCGGGCGGCGCCTCGCCTTGCTTACCGCAGCGCACGCACGTCAGTGTCATCAGGAATCCTCGAATTG
>CAWFSB010000033.1:0-128128 GCA_963818355.1 uncultured Acidobacteriota bacterium
CCACGAAGACCGCGTCGACCGTCAATGGCGGACCATCCGTCGCGAACCTGCTCTCGACCTCCGCGGCTCTCAGCGTCATCAGGAAGTCGAGGCCTTCAGCCACCGTGGCGGCCCTGTCGTTGGCGTCCCCCCGGGCCCTGGTTTCGCACTTCTCGCGGCCAGCCCGGCAGGTGACGTGGAGGCCGCGGTAGCGGTCGCCGCGCACCTCTCCGATCCAGTAGGAACCGTCCTTCCAGGAGGCGAAGAGGCAGGCGTACCGCTTCGTGGTCGCTTCGTCTGGCCGCGTAGGCTCATGGCGGCTTAGCCCGGGATGCGAGGACGCGTAGTAGTGGTTGATCGCGTCCCGCAGCGATCGTTCCGTCACGACCACCGGCTCGATGTTGTAGCCGGTCATGAACCGGAGGTTGTCCATGGCGACGACGTCGGACGGGTCGGCCATGGCGATGGTGAGCGTGGCACCGGAGCGGCAAAGGGGGAGCACCTTGTGGTTCCGCGCCGTCTCGGCAGGAATGATCCTGATGATCGCGGGATCGATCGTGAAGTGCTGGAGATTGATGCAGGGCACTCGGTACTTCCTCGAGAGGCGCTCGAGAGCGCCGTCCTTTGCGGGTTCCTGAGGGGCCACGTTCGCGCGGGCCGAGCCGTGATGGGCTGCGTTGGGCGGAGGGGGAGGCCCGTAGTGTCGGCTGATCGCACGCGTCAGCGCGAGCTCCGAGGCCACGACCGGCTTCACGTCGTAGCCGGTCAGGAACCGCATGGCGTCCGCGGCGGAGCTGTCGGTCGGGTCGGCCATGACCAAGGCGAGGGTCGTACCGGAGCGCGAGAGGGGCAGCACCTGGTACTTCCGCGCCAGGTCGGCGGGGATCAGCTTGAGGACCGCGGGGTCCACCTCGCACTTCTCGAGGTCAACCGAGGGTACCCCGCACTTCCGCGAGATCGCCAGGGTGAGCACCTCATCCCTGACGAAGCCGAGGTGGATGAGGGTGGCGGCAAGCTGGCCCCCGTTCACCCTCTGGTGTTCCAGAGCCTGTTGGAGTTGTTGTGGAGAGATCAGTCCCTCGTCCAGCAGCAGTCGCCCGAGTTTGACGGTCATGCTCGACCCTCCGGCGGACGTTGGTATTGAGTTGGAACGGTGCGTCCCTTGCGATCCGTGAGGACACCCGGCCCATGAGCAAGAGATGTGCCCGCGGTGTGATCCATCTCACACCACTTCCTGGATGTGCTTTGGTCTGAGGCAGTTCAACGCCGTATCGGATGGCACCCAGGCGTTTGGGGAGGGTCAGATCACCAGCGCTGCCGCCGACACGAATCGTCCTTCGCGACAGTAATTGTCACGGCGGCGTACCCGGCGCCGCGGCCGACGATCTCACTAAGTTGTTGGGCTTGGTGGACCGCGCGGGGCTCGAACCCGCGACCTCCTGATTGCGAACCAGGCGCTCTCCCAGCTGAGCTAGCGGCCCTCGAAGAGACGGAAATTCTAGCAGAGCGGCCGGCGTCGGGGCAAACGCCGGGCCGATTCTGTTAGAGTTCCGACTCTCGGCTCCGGGTTCTCCGGGGTCGTCGCGGAGGAGCCCGAAAGCCGGACATGGTCGAGTTCAACCGGCAAGAGCGGATCGTCAAGGTCAAGATCGCCTACTACGGGCCCGCGGTCGGCGGGAAGACCACGAACCTCAAGGTCCTCTACGATCGCGCCCGCGGCGGGCGGCGGGGCGAGTTCGTCTCCGTGAACTCGCAGCAGGACCGCACGATCCTCTGCGACCTGCTGCCGCTGAAGTCGGGCGGCTTCCGCGGGTTCGACCTGCGCTTCCAGCTCGCGGCGGTGCCGGGCCAGGCGATCTACGCGCCGGCGCGCCGCGTGGTGCTGCGCGGGTCGGACGGCGTCGTGTTCGTCGCCAACTCCGCCACCGACCGCTTCCACGAGAACGTGCAGGCCTTCCGTGAGCTGCAGGGGCACCTGCTCGCGCAGCAGCTCGACCCGCCACGATCCCGATGGTCCTGCAGTACAACAAGCGGGACCTGCCCGACGTGCTGGAGCCCGGGACCCTCGACCGCGCGCTGAACGCCCGGCACTTGCCGGTGTTCCCGGCGGTGGCCACGCGCGGAGAGGGTGTTCTCGAGACCTTCGCCGCGATCATCCAGGCGACGCTCGAGGACCTCGCGCGGCGCTACCCGGCCATCGCCCTGCCCGAGGGGCAGAGGATCGAGGACTGGACCGAGCAGGCGATCGTCTCGATGTTCGGGGCGGCGCAGCTGGCCGGCGGGGAGACGGACGAGGAGGTCGTCACCGTCGACCTGCCCGAGGAGGCGCTCTTCAGCGACGAGGCCTCGGCCCATCACCTGCTGCGGCTGTCGATGCCGGAGGAGCTGGGGCGGACGGCGGCGGGGGCGCCCGACGCGGCGTCGAGCGCGGTCCTGGCCGAGTCCTACGCCCAGGCCTCGACGGAGCTCGGCGTGCGCCTGGGCGACATGCGCGAGGAGCGCGACCTGGCGCGCTCGCGCCTGGCCGAGCTGCGGATCGCCCTCGAGCTCGCGGAGCAGAAGGCGGAGGAGGGGCAGATCGAGGACCGCGCCCAGCGGATCCTCAGCATCCTGATGCGCTCGGTGGGAGCCGCGAACGCGAGCCTGCTCCTGACCACGAGCGACCCGCCGCAGATCCTGGTCCTGCCCCCGCTCGTCACCGACCCTCTGGCCCGCACGCGCTGGGGCGCCCTGCACCTGCACGACCTGCGGGAACTGGCGGAGGCGAAGCTGGAGGAAGGCGCCGTCATGCCCGCGCTGGGCGAGGCGCTCTCCGACAGCGAGCCGGCCTTCGAGGCGGTGGCGCTCGTGCCGCTGCGCTCGGCCGAGCGCGTGCTGGCCCTGGCGCTTCTCTACTTCCGGCCGCACATGACGCTGCCGACGAAGGACATGCTCGACCACGTCGGCTTCCTCGGCCGCATCCTCGCCGGGCCGCTCGAGGCGGTGGCGGCGCGGGAAGCCACGGCCAGCGCGGACCGGATGCGCGCGGTGTCGCGCGCGTCGGCGTCGGCCATGGCCTCGCTGCTGACCCGGCTGCCGGCCGGCTCCGCCCGACGGGCCACGCTGCCGATCGAGGACGTCCTGGCGCCGCTGCGGGTGCCGGGGGTGACGGTGACGGTGGTGGACGGCACGCCGCCCATCCACGGCGACGCCTCGCTGCTGCGCTACGCGGTGGCGACGCTCGTCGCCCGCTGCGAGTCGGCCGCGCTCGAGAAGTCGATGATCCCGGTCATCGGCGTCTACGCCAGCGCCGAGGAGGGCTTCGTCCGCGTCCACGTCTGGCTCGGCGAGGGGGCGGCGGTGGTCGGCGGCCCGGTGGTGCGGCAGGACTTCACCGCGGACGCCGACGCGGAGATGACGGCCGTCTACGCGGTCATGGGGCTCCACGAGGGCTACCTGGTGGCGCCGCAGTCCCAGGGCGCCGTCGTCCACTACGTCCTCCAGTTCACTCCCGCCGCCTCGTGATGCAGCTCGTGGACCGTCGCGTCCAGGAGGAGCGGGAGGCGGAGCTGCTCGCTCCCTGGGGCATGAGGAGCGCCGAGAGCCGCGGGCGGCGCTACCCGGAGCCGGAGCACCCGATGCGGACGTGCTTCCAGCGCGACCGCGACCGGGTCATCCACTGCTCGTCGTTCCGGCGGCTGGAGTACAAGACCCAGGTCTTCGTGAACCACGAGGGCGACAACTACCGCACCCGCCTCACCCACAGCCTGGAGGGCGCGCAGATCGGGCGCACGGTGGCCCGGGCGATGGGGCTGAACGAGGAGCTGACCGAGTGCCTCGTCCTCGGCCACGACCTCGGCCACACGCCCTTCGGCCACTCGGGCGAGCGGGTGATGAACGAGCTGATGCGGGACCACGGCGGCTTCGAGCACAACCGCCAGACCCTGCGCATCCTCGAGGTGCTGGAGCGGCGCTATCCCGAGTTCCCGGGGCTCAACCTCACCTGGGAGGTGCGCGAGGGGATCATCAAGCACCGGCCCGACACGGACGCGACGGCGCCGCCGGAGTACGCGCCGGGGGAGGCGCCGACGCTCGAGGCGCAGCTCGTCGACTACGTGGACGAGATCGCCTACAACAACCACGACGTGGACGACGGGCTCAGCTCGGGCATGTTCACGGTCGAGCAGATCCGCGAGGTGACGCTGTTCCGCGAGGCGCACGACGACGCCCTGCGCCGCGGCTTCGAGGACGAGCGCATCGCGCGGCACCACGTGGTGCGCTGGATCATCGACCGCTGCGTGCGCAACCTCATCGAGACGAGCCAGGCGAACCTCGAGGCGGCGGGGGTGCACGTCGGTGGCCGACGTGCGCGGGGCGGGCCGCCGGCTCGTGGCCTACGCCCCGGAGACGGCGGCGCGGGTCCGCGAGCTCAAGGACTTCCTTTTGCGCAACATGTACCGGCACTACCGCGTGGTGCGGATGGGGGACAAGGCCGGCCGCCTCCTGCGGGGCCTGTTCGAGTCGTACGTCGGCGAGCCGCGGCAGCTGCCGCCCGGCTACCAGAGCCAGCTCGAGCGGGACGGCGTCCACCGCGTCGTCTGCGACTACATCGCCGGGATGACCGACCGCTTCGCGGTGGACGAGTACCAGAAGCTCTTCGACCCGACCGTGCGGGTCTGAGGCCGCCGGGGGCCGGCTCTTGACCGCCACCCACGTCCTGCTGCTCGTCTACGCCGCCCTCATGGTGGGCGCGGGGCTTCTCGTCGCCCGGCGGGTGAAGGTCTCGGGCGACTTCTTCGTCGCCTCCCGCTCGCTCCCCGGGTCGCTGGTGTTCGTGACCATCCTGGCCGCGAACATCGGGGCCGGCTCGACGGTGGGCGCCACGGGCCTCGGCTACCGGCACGGCCTCTCGGCCTGGTGGTGGTCGGGCTCGGCGGCGATCGGGTGCCTCGTCCTGGGCCTCCTCGTGGCCCCGCGGATGCACCGCCTGGCGGGCGAGCACGGCTTCTTCACCGTCGGCGATTTCCTCGAGTGGCGGTTCGACCGCTCCGTGCGCATCCTGATCTCGGCCGTGCTGTGGGTGGGGACGCTCGCTCTGCTCGCCGGGCAGCTGATCGCCATGGCCTGGGCGTTCGAGGTGATCGCGGGCCTGCCGCGCGTCGTCGGCGCCCTCATCTCGGCGGCGATCGTGGTCCTCTACTTCAGCGGCGGGGGGCTGCTGGCCTCGGCGTGGGTGAACCTGCTCCAGCTCGTGACGCTGCTCCTGGGCTTCTCGCTGGCGCTGCCCTTCGCCTGGACGGCGGCCGGGGGCTGGGAAGGCCTGCGCGCGGCGGCGGGCCCCGAGGCGGCGTCGAGCTACGGGAGCTTCACGGGGATGGGCGCCGCGGGCATTCTCGGCCTGGCCGTCGTGTTCGTCCCGTCGTTCATCGTCTCGCCCGGCCTCATCCAGAAGACCTTCGGGGCCCGCTCGGCCCGGTCGGCACGGTGGGCGGCGCTCGGCAACGCGGGGGCGCTGGCGCTCTTCGCCTTCGTGCCGGCGCTGTTCGGCATGGCGATGCGGGCGGTGGAGCCGGGCCTGGGCAACCCGGAGCTGGCTCTTCCGCGGCTCACCACCGACGTGCTGCCGCCGTGGGTGGGCGGCCTGGCGCTGGCGGCGCTCTTCGCGGCCGAGGTCTCGACCGCCGACGCGGTGCTCTTCATGCTGTCGACGTCCCTCAGCCGCGACCTCTACCAGGCGGTCCTGAGGCCGAAGGCGACGGATGCGCAGCTGCTGAGGGTGGGCCGCCTGGCGGCGGTCGGCGGGGGAGTGCTCGGCGTGCTGCTGGCGGTCGTGCTTCCCTCGGTGGCGTCGGCCCTGAAGCTCTTCTACGGTGTCTTGACCGCGGCGCTCTTCATGCCGCTCCTCGTCGGCCTTCTCTCCCGGCGCCCCGGTGCGGGACACGCCCGGGTGGCCATCGCCGCGTCCGTGATCGCCACCGGCACGCTGGGTCTTCGCCCTGGCCGGGACGCCGGCGGGCGCCTGGCTGCCGTCCGTGGCGGGCGTGGTGCTGGCCGGCCTCGTCTTCGCGACGGCGTGGGTCTGGCCGAAAGACGAACGGCCCGGCGGTGGCGCGAAGCCACCGGCCGGGCCGGGTACGGCGTGAGAACGACTCAGAAGCGGAACGTGAGGGTCGCCAGCACCGGCACCGACCAGCGCGAGCCGGCGTCGTTGATCGGCTCGAGGCCCGTGCCCGCGAGACCCTCGAGGTCGCTCAGGCCCGTCTGGTAACGAAGGCCGGCCTCGATCCCGAGCGCGACACTCTCGTTGAGATCGTAGGAGAAGCCCAGGTCGCCGCCGAAGACGCCCACCGTGGAGCTCTCGTAGAAGGGCACGTCATCCAGGACCACGCCGGCGGCCGGCACGCTGAAGGTCGAGGGCAGCTCGCTGACGAAGCGCAGCCCTGCCGCCAGGCCGAGGTAGGGCTTGAAGGGCTGGTCGGCCTTGAAGTAGTAGCGGTAGCCGAGCTCGGCGCCCCACTCCTTGTAGTCGGCGAAGTCGGCGTTCAGGACCAGTCCGGCGACGGTGCCGACCTGCAGCGTCTCGGCGCTCATCTTGTAGTACGACCCTCGGAGGAAGACCTCGCTCTTGGGCCCGATCCCGTACCCGATCGACGCCTGACCGCGGAAGCTCGGGTCGTAGACGTCGCTGAAGGACTTGGCGTCGACACTGGTGGGCAGGGCGAGCACGGTTCCTGACCCGGCCTCGTGGACGTTCCCGGAGAGCTCGATGTCGGTGCCCCCCTGGAGGGAGAGGGACCAGCGTCCCTCGATGCCCTCGGCGCTCGCGCCGGCGGGGACGAGGGCGACTACGGCAGCAGCGGCCAGCATCATCTTGTGGAGCTTCATGAGTTCACCCGATTCCTTTCTTCGGGCTCGTCGACGACGCTTCCGTGCCGGCCGGTCTGGCCGGCGCGGTCCCGATGTCGCCGGGGCGGCCTGTTGCAGAGTGTGTACGGACGCCGACTGGCATGAGGTTCAGTGTTATGAACAGGATTTTGACAGGTATTGGTGCGCCCGAGGCGCGAGCGTGCCGGGGGGTGCTAGCATCGATGCCGGAGGCTCCATGAGCGAGATCGATCGCCGCGGCTTCTCGACGGCCCTGGCCGCGGGGCTCTCGGCGGCCTGGCCGTCCTTCGCGCGCGCCGGGGAGGGCGGAGGGACGCCGGAGGCAGGCGCCCCCTCGGTGCCGGCCGGGGGCCTGACCGACGTCGCGGGCCTGCGCGTCGGCCACTTCACCGACACGCGCCGGCCGACGGGCTGCACGGTCGTGGTGGCCGAGGGAGGGGCCGTGTGCGGGGTGGACGTGCGGGGCGGGGCCCCGGGCACGCGCGAGACCGACCTCCTCGACCCGGTGAACAGCGTCCAGCAGGTCCACGCCGTCCTGCTCTCCGGCGGGTCGGCCTTCGGCCTCGACGCCGCGACCGGGGTCGTGCGCTACCTGGAGGAGAAGGGGATCGGGTTCCCGGTGAGCGTCGGGAAGGTGCCGATCGTGCCGGCCGCGATCCTGTTCGATCTCGGCCTGGGCGACTGGAAGATCCGGCCCGACGCGGCGGCGGGGTACGAGGCCGCGCGCGTCGCCTCGGCCGGCCCGGTGGCGGAGGGCAGCGTCGGCGCCGGCGCGGGGGCCACGGTCGGCAAGATGTTCGGCGTCGCCACCGCCATGAAGGGCGGCGTCGGCACGGCGTCGATCCGCCTGCCCAACGGGGCGGTGGTGGCGGCCCTGGTCGCGGTCAACGCCAACGGCGACGTGGTGGACCCCGCCACGGGGCGCATCCTGGCCGGCGTGCGCACGCCGGACGGGAAGCGGTTGCGGGGCGCCGTGGACGCGCTCGTCGCCGGCGAGGCGCCCGGACGGCCGCTCGTCGGGCAGAACACGTCGATCGGTGTCGTGGCCACCAACGTGGCCCTCACCAAGACGGAGGCGACGAAGGTGGCGCAGATGGCGCACGACGGCCTCGCGCGCGCGATCCGCCCGGTGCACACGCCCTGGGACGGCGATGCCCTCTTCGCCCTGTCCGCGGGCGCCGTGAAGCTCGAACAGGCGGCGCTGGTCGTGGGGGTCCTGGCCGCGGAGGCGGTGGCGCGGGCCGTGGTGCGGGCGGTGACGATGGCCACGGGGCTTCCCGGCTACCCGTCGGCCTCCGACCTCGCCCGCGGCTGAGCCAGGAGCTAGGGACTCCAGGCCAGGAGCCGAAGCTCCTGCGGGTGCTTGTCATTCCGAGGGACTCCGTTTGGACGGTCCCGAGGAATCCGCAGTCCCGCGGCGCTGATATTGCGGATTCCTCGTCGACCGGCGAGACGAAGCTCCTCGGAATGACAGGGCTGAGGAAAACCTGTGGAGAAGGCTCCGGTTCGCTCTGTGGCAGAAACGTGGTCGCCTGTGGAAAACCGGCCTTCGTGTGTGGAAAACAGGCCGTCGCGCGTGGAAAAGCGTGCGGATTCGGTGGAAGAATGGCGCTCCGGCGGTGGAATACCTGTGGGAGAGGCTGTCGAAAAGCGGTGCGGCGCGGTGGACGCTCTGTGGAAGGCCTGTGGAAGCCCTGTGGATCGAGAGGGCGCGGTGCCCGGCGGAGTGACTGAGTGAAGCGCGGGGCGGATGCCGTTCTCGTCGGCGGAGTGGTGTTCGCCTCGATGGCCGTCACGTGCGCGGCGCTTTTCTCCACCATGGCCGGCTCTCTCTCGCGGGGCGTCGGGCTCTCGAGTCTCCTCCTCGGGGCGGGCGCCGGCGTTCTCGCCGCCCGCTCCGTCTCTCGCACCGACCTCGGCTCGGACGTCCCCGGCTCGCGCTCGCGCTTCCTGGACGTCCTGGCCCTCGTCGCCTTCGCTGCCGTCTCGATCCGGCAGTTCGGGTGGATCGTGTTCGAAGGTGGCGGATCGCTCCTGACGCTCCTCCCCTCAACTACGGCGACCTGCCGCTGCACTGGACCTACGTCAGCCAACTCGCGGGCGGCGCGCCGTTCTGGCCCGAGAACCCGATCCTGACGGGGGAGCGGCTGCGGTACCCGTTCGGCGTGGATCTGCTGACGGCCGTCTTCGTGCAGCTCGGCGCGAGCCTGCCGGCGGTCCTCGCCGTCATGGGGCTGGCCGGCGCCGCGCTCGCCGCCCTCGCGCTGCGGCGCTGGGGCGGGCCGCTCGCGGTCGCCGGCTTCCTGTTCGCCGGGGGGCTCGCGGGCTTCCAGGTCCTGGCGACGGGTCGGATCGAGGACTACCAGGACGCCGTCGCCTGGAAGAGCCTCTTCCTCGCCCTCTTCGTGCCGCAGCGAGGCTTCCTCCTGGCGCTGCCCGCGGGGCTCGTGCTCCTCTGGTCCTGGCGCCGGCGTCTCCTGCGAGGCGAGACGGGCCTCTCGCCCTGGGTCGAGGGCGTCCTCTGGGGCGCGTTGCCGCTCGTCCACCTCCACACGTTCCTCTTCGTCTCGCTGCTGGCGGCGGTGTGGGCGGTCGGCGGCGGCCGCGTGAGGGCGGCCCTCCCGACCCTGGCCTGGGCGATCCTGCCCGCGACGTGGTCGGCCTGGCAGGTCACCGACGGCTTCCGGGCCGCCTCCCTCGTCGGCTGGAAGCCGGGCTGGACGATCGGCGCGCAGAACCCGCTCGTCTTTCTCCTCGTGAACTTCGGCCTCTTCCTGCCGCTCGCGCTCGCCGCGCTCGTCCTGGCCGCGCGCGAGCGCCGCCGCGAGGAGCTGCTCGTGCTCGGGCCCGCCCTCGCGGTCTTCGGGGCCCTCTTCCTCGTGCGCCTCGCGCCGTGGGAGTGGGACAACACGAAGGTCCTGCTGTGGTGCTACGTCGCCGCGCTGCCGGCGATCGGGTCGCTCGTGCTCGCTCGCGTCGCGCGCGGCGTGGCGCGCGGCGCTCGTGTTCGGCCTGCTCTTCTCGGGGGCCGTGAGCGTCCTCGGCGCGTCGCTCGGCCGCGGGCCGCGTCTCGAGGTGCTCGACCTCGCGGAGTACGAGGGCGTCTGCCGCGCGCTCGCGGGCCTGAAGGCGACCGCGCGTGGCCACCGCGCCGACGTTCAACCACCCGGTGGCGCTGTGCGGGCAGCCGATCGTGGCGGGCTACGCCGGGCACCTGTGGAGCCACGGCCTCGACGCCGCGGGCGGTGCAGCAGGGCCTCACACGGCTGATGCGGGGCGAGCCGGGCTGGCGCGAGGAGGCGCGGGCCCTGCGCGCGAGCCACGTGTTCTGGGGCCCGCGCGAGCAGCAGGCGTTCCCCGAGCTCGACGCAGCCGTGGCGCGACGGCGCGCAGCCCGTGGCCACCGGCCCCTGGGGGTCGATCTACGCGCTGGACTGAGCGCCCGGGCGGCGGGCGTCAGCTGGCGAAGATCCTGCCGGAGCTCCTCCGGGTCCGCGGTCGTCCCGAGCGCGACCATCAGCTTGATGCGCGCCTTGGGACCGCCGAGGTCGCCGCCGAGGATCGCGCCCATCGCGGCCAGCCTCTGGCCGCCGCCCTCGAAGCCGTAGAGCGGGGCGACGCGGCCCTCGGCGCAGCGCGAGACGACGACGACCGGCACGCGGGCCCGCAGGGCGGCGCGGATGCCGGGCAGGACCGCCGGCGGGACGTTGCCGGCGCCGGTGCCCTCGAGGACGAGGCCGCGCGCGCCCCGCGCGAGCGACGCGCGCAGCAGGCCGTCGTCCGAGCCGGCGGCGAGGACGTGCAGGTCCACCGCGGTGACGAGCCGGCGCGGACGGAGGACGGGGCCGCGGACCGGCGGCCGCGTGGAAGCGGACGCGGCCGCGGTCCAGCACGCCGACCGGCCCGAGGCCGCTGCGGAAGGCGTCCAGCCGCTGCGTGTGCCACTTGCGGACGCGGGAGGCCGCGTGGATCTCCTCGCCGACGACGACGAGGGTGCCGCGACCGCCGGCGTCGGGGTGGGCGGCGGTGCGGACGGCCGCGGTCAGGTTCGCCGGCCCGTCCCAGCCGGGGTCGGAGAACGTGCGCATCGCCCCGCAGAGCACGACGGGCTTCGGGCTCGCGACCGTGAGGTCGAGGAGGTACGCGGTCTCCTCGAGGGTGTCGGTGCCGTGGGTGATCACGACGCCGTCCACGGAGGGGTCGGCGAGGACGCTGCTCGACGCGGCGGCGGAGGCGCCACATCCACGCCGGGGTCACGTGCGGCCCCGGCAGGCGGGCCAGGTCCTCGAGGCGGAGGCGGGCCTCGCGCCGAAGGCCCGGGACGCGCGCCACGATCTCGCGGCCGGAGAGCGCGGGCAGGGCCGCCCCGGTGACCGGGTCGCGGCGCATCGAGATCGTGCCGCCGGTGAAGAGGACGTGGACCGTGCGCCGGTCGCTCACGCGCGCCTCGCGAGGACGAGGCCGAGGGCGGCGAGCACGATCGCGCCACCGGCCAGCGTCCACGGCCCCGGCACCTCGCGGAAGACGAGCCAGGCGAGGATCGAGGCGAGGACCGGCTCGCCGAGGAGGAAGAGGCCCACGGTCGGCGCGGGGAACGAGCGCAGCGACTTGTTGACGAGGCCGTGGCCGCCGATGGTCGGGACGATGGCGAGGGCGGTGAAGAGGAGCCAGGTCCGCACGGGGTAGCCGCCCAGGACGACGCCGGACGACGCGGGCGAGGACGGCGAGCACGCACGCCGCCACCGACCAGACGCCGAGCACGTAGGCGTTGAGCGGCAGCGCGTCGCGCAGGCCGCGCCCGACGACCTGGTAGACGGCGACGGTCACGGCGCCGGCCAGGGCGAGGCCGTTGCCGAGCAGGGACCCGGGCGAGCCCGTCCAGTCGCCGAAGGCGATGAGGGCGGCCCCGGCGAAGGCGATGGGGATCGCGACCTGCACGACGAGCGGCGGCTTCTCGTGGAGGAAGAGGCGCGAGAGCACGATCGCGAAGAGGGGCGCCGTGTTCACGAGGAGGACCGAGGAGGCGACCGAGGTGTAGGAGAGGCTCGCGATCCAGGTGGCGAAGTGCAGGGCGAGGGCGAGCCCGGCGGCGAGGAGGAGAAGGCGACGCCGGCCGTCGAGCGCGGGCCACGAGCGCCGCGCGTCCCGGTGGGCGAAGGGCAGCAGGATCAGCGAGGCGATCGCCACGCGGTAGAACGAGACGGCGAGGGGCGGCGCCGCGGCCAGCCGCACGAGGATGGCGCCGAAGGAGACGAAGAGGACCGCGAGGGAGAGCGTGAGCCAGGGGGACATGGGTTCAGGCGCGCGCGCGGACCGCGTCGGCGGAGCGGGCGAGCGCCTCGTCGAGGCGATCGAGGCGGTCGCCGCCGCCCTGGGCCATGTTCCCGCGGCCGCCGCCCTTCCCGCCGAGGTGCTCGAGCGCGGCCTTGAGGAGCGCCGGCACGTCGTGGGGGAGCCCCTCGGACTGGGCGAAGACGAGGTGCGCCTTGTCCGAGCGGCTGCCGAGGAGCGCCACGCAGGGCGCGAGGGCGACGAGGCGCGTGGCCAGGACGCGGAGGTCGTTGGGGGCCCAGCCGTCGTACGCCGCGACGATCACGGCGGGCGGGCCGGCCGCGGGCGCCGGGCTCGCGCCCCGCGCTTCGTCGAGGAGGCGGCGCGCCTCACCCTCGAGGGCGCGCTCCAGGAGCGCCCTCGACTTCCGCTCGCCCTCGACGAGGTCGTCCTTGGCCTTGCGCGCGGCGGCGACGAGGTCGTCGAGGGGGGCCGAGAGCGTCGCGACGAGCCCGTCGAGCACTTCCTGCCGGCGCGCGGTCGCCGCGAGGGCGCGGTGGCCGCACACGAAGGACACGCGGGTGCCCACCTTGTACCTCTCGAGGGCGGTGACGACGACGACGCCCACCTCGGCGGTGGTGCGCGGGTGGGTGCCGCCGCAGGGCTGGCGGTCGAAGCCCTCGGCCTCGACGATCCGCACGTCGGCCAGGACCCCCTCGGGCGGCCGCAGGCCCTGGGCGCGGGCCTCGGCCGCGGAGAGCGTCGACACCCGCACCGGGCGCGCCTCCCAGACGACCTCGTTGGCGCGCCGCTCGGCCGCGCGAGCCTGGTCGGCGGTGACGGGCCGGTCGAGGTCGATGGTGGTGACCTCGGCCGCCGAGGTGGAAGGCGATCGTCTCCGCGCGCGCGGTCTCGACGAAGGCCCTCGAGAGCAGGTGCTGCCCGTGGTGCTGCTGCACGTGGTCGCGGCGCCGCGGTCGCGTCCACGACGCCGTGCACGCTCTCTTCGGCCAGGGGCCGGTCGAGCACGTGGAGGACGTCCGCCCCGTCCTCGAGCACGGCGACGACGCGCGCGTCGCCGAGCGTGCCCGTGTCCCAGGGCTGGCCGCCGCTCTCCGCGTAGAACGCGGTGCGGTCGAGGACGACGGCGGGCCGTCCCTCGTGCTCGCGCCGGCCGACCACGGCCGCGTCGAACTCGAGGAGGGAGGGATCGGAGGCGTAGAGTCGCTCGGTCATGGGACCGTGCATTCTGGCACGGCGCCCGACGGCCGGCGAGCGACGCGCCTCCGACAGACAGGGACGACGGCTACTTCTGGACCTTCACCTCGGCTGCGGTGACCACTGCGGCCGAGGTCGTGCAGGACTCCAGCCGGCCGCTCACGTGGACCTTGGCGCCGGCCTTGACCGAGGCCTTGCACTCCGCGTCCGTCGGCGCCTTGGCACCCCCGATGCACCGGAAGCTGGCCGACGAGGCGTTCACGTCGATGGGGGTGTCGGCACGGCCGTTGACGGCCATCTTGAACGCGGCGGACGTGCCCGCGGTGACGTCGCCTTCGAGCTCGATGCCCTGGCCCACCGTGCCGCCGTTGACCCAGCACGCGGACGTGGTGGGGGTGGGGCTTGGACTGGCGGCGGTCCCCCCGGTCTCCACCTTGATCTCGACGACCACGAGCACGGAGTTCTTGACCTGGACGACGAGCTTCACCTCGGAGCCTTCCGGAGCGCTGATCAGGACCTCTCCGATCTTGACGCCGTCGACGAGGAAGACGAGCGTGAAGCTCCCGCTCGAGATGCCCTTCAGCTCGAAGGTGCCGTTCGCCGCCACCTCGGCGGTGATGGAGGTGCCCGCGACCGTCACCGTGATCTTCTGGGCCTGGGCGCTCGACGGGCCCTGACCCGAGGAGGCGGTGAACGAGGTCCCGTCGCCCAGCACGACGCCCTGGACGGCCACACCCCCGCTCCCGGAGGGCGACGAGGGGCTGCCACCCCCACAGGCCGGTGCGATGACGGCGGCGGCGACGGCGATCCACGCCAGCAGGATTCGACGGTTCATGGCGACCTCCCGGATATCGATGGGAAGCAGGGTAGCTGTCGAGCCGGGGATGGCGTGTGCGCGGCCTCACCGTGTGAGTTCCGTCACGGGCGACGAGGTGCCGGCTGCGCCGGCAGAACCCGAGGGCAGCAGATCGGCCTTGCTAAGTCGGTTTTTCATGGTAAAAACGACTCATGTATCCACGATTGCTCCAACCGCCGCCCAAGCAGAGCTTCTTCCTGTTCGGGCCGCGCGGCGTGGGGAAGACGGCCTGGGCGCACGAGCAGTTTCCCGACGCGCTGTTCTTCGATCTGCTCGATCACCAGACGTACACGCAGCTGCTGGCCGCGCCGCATCGCCTCGCCGACCAGATCCCGCAGGGGCACAAGGGCTGGGTGGTGGTGGACGAAGTCCAGCGCGCCCCGGAGTTGCTCAACGAGGTGCATCGGCTCATCGAGTCGCGCCGGCTGCGGTTTGTGCTGACCGGTTCGAGCGCGCGCAAGCTGCGCCGGCGGGGGGTCAACCTGCTGGCGGGCCGGGCGCTGACCCGTCACCTGCACCCGTTCACCGCGCTCGAACTGGGCGAGGACTTCGACTTGAAGCGGGCGCTGCGCTGGGGTTGCCTGCCACTGGCCTGCACCAGCGAGAACCCCCAGGACTACCTGCAGAGCTACGCGGCGACCTACCTGCGCGAGGAGGTCCAGCAGGAGGGACTCGCCCGCAACATCGGCGCGTTCGGCCGGTTCCTCGAAGCCGCCAGCTTTTCGCAGGGCAGCGTGTTGAACATGGCCGCGGTCGCCCGCGAATGTGCGGTCTCGGCCAAGGTCGTCGAGGACTACTTCAGCATCCTCGAAGACCTGCTCATCGCGGTGCGCTTGCCCGTCTTCAGCAAGCGTGCCAAGCGCCGCCTGATTGCGCACCCGAAGTTCTACTACTTCGACGCGGGGGTGTATCAAGCCATCCGCCCGCGCGGTCCGCTGGACGCGCCCGAGGAGATTCACGGCGCTGCGCTGGAGACGCTGTTCCTGCAACAGGCGCGCGCGATCAACGACTACCGGGACCTGGGCTATCGCCTGCACTACTGGCGCACGGCCACTGGCGACGAGGTAGATTTCGTGCTGTACGGTGAACGCGGCCTGAGCGCCTTCGAGGTGAAAATGGCGCAGAGCATCCGCCCCGAAGATATGCGCGGGTTGCTGCGGTTCCGGGAAGATTTCCCTCAAGCCAAAGCCCACTTGTTGTACCTGGGCAAACGTCGGTGGCACGACCGTGGTGTCGAAGTTCTGCCATTCTCCGACTGCGTGAATCAGCTCGACCGCTGGTTGTGAGCGCGCTCCTGCAGGCGCTCGAGCCGCTCGCGGTCCGGGTGCCGCCGGCCGCGAGTTCGGCTCAGGGCTCGGGGAGGATGACCTTCACCTCGACCTCGGCCCGGCGCCAGGCCGAGTAGCGCGCCACCGCCTCGACGCGTTCCTCCCCGGCCGAGCGCGAGCGGTTGCCGTAGGCCTCCCGCATCTCTCTGGGCAGCCAGAAGCCCATCCGGTCGGCGAGAGCATAGGCGGTCTCGATCGAGACGCCGCCCAGGCCGGGCGGGCTCATCTCGAGGCGGCTGGCCACGAGCGTCCCACGTCCCGCGTCGATCCACAGCAGGCCGCGGGCGGGGACGTCGTCCCCGCGCGACCCTCGGGTCAGCGTGGGGCGCTCCCGCTCCGCGAAGCGGACCTTCCACGTGGCGACCCCCTCCTTTTCGTCGGAGCCGGCGATGCGAAAGGCGAAGCGCGTCTGGTTGCGCGGGTGGAGGAAGCTGAGCGCGATGGTGGGGCTGTTGACGGTGCGGCGCATCCCCAGGTTGTAGCGGGAGCTCTCCTCCAGGATCTGCTGCGCGCGCTCCCTCCCCGCGGGGGTTGGCCCCGTGGGGAACAGGCGCTCCAGGCGAGCCTCCCGGTCCCGGACGGGAGCGCCGTCCAGGTCCCGCACGTCTCGGAAGAAGGCCCAGACCAGCGGGTCGCCGGTGGGGACCCACGCCACGTCGGAGGTCATCGAACGGCGGACTCGGGCGGAGCCCTCCCGGCCGATGAAGAGCGACTGCGCGTATTTCTCGTCCGCCACCAGGACGCTCAGCTGCTGCTCCAGGCTCGAGACGTACTGTCCGGCTGCGGCGAGCACGTCCTCGAGGCGCGGTGGGGGCGGGTCGGCGGCGAACGCGGGGGGAAGGGACGAGCCGAGCAGGAGAACGAGAGCCCAGAAACGGCGCAGTGTCGCCGCTACCACAGCCCCGTCGCCAGGGTGTTCTCGACGTACTTGAAGCCGGTGCCGGTGTCGAAGAGGACGACCGTGTCGTCGGGGGAGAGGTGGCCCGAGGCCTTCAGCTTGCGGGCGGCGGCCACGCAGGCGCCGCCCTCGGGCGCCATGAAGAGCCCCTCGCACGACGCGCCTTCCTTCACGCCTTCGACGATCTCCCGCTCGGAGACGGCGATCGCCGCGCCGTGGCTCTCCCGCAGCCCGCGCAGGATGAGGAAGTCACCGAGCGCCTTCGGGACGCGCAGGCCGTGGGCGTGGGTGGTCGCGTTCTCCCAGTACGGGGCGTCCTCGCGTCCCTCCTGGAAGGCCTTGACGATCGGCGCGCAGCCCTCGGCCTGTACCGCGTACATCCGGGGCCGCTTCGCGCCGACGAAGCCCATCGTCTCCATCTCGGCGAACGCCTTCCACATCCCCACGAGGCCGGTGCCGCCGCCGGTCGGGTAGAGGATCGCGTCGGGCAGCGTCCAGTCCATCTGCTCCGCGATCTCGTAGCCCATCGTCTTCTTGCCCTCGACGCGGTAGGGCTCCTTCAAGGTCGCGCACTCGTACCAGCCGTGCTCCTTCGCCTGCGCCGCGCAGAGCCGGCCCGCGTCGGTGATGAGGCCGTCGACCATCTCGACGTGAGCGCCGTAGGCCTCGGTCTCCATCACGAAGAGCCGGGCGATGTCCTTCGGCAGGAAGACGTGGGCCCTGAGGCCCGCGGCCGCCGCGTAGGCGGCGAGGGCGCTGCCCGCGTTGCCGGCCGAGGGGAGGCAGACGTCGGTCGCGCCGAGAGCCCTGGCCATCGAGACCGCCATCGACAGGCCGCGGGCCTTGAAGGAGCCGGTCGGGTTGCCGCCTTCCTCCTTGACCGCGAGCCTCGGCAGGCCGAGGCGCGCGCCGAGGCGAGGAGCGGCGAGGAGGGGGGTGAAGCCCTCGCCCAGGCTCACCTTGTCCGCGCCCTCGGCGAGGGGCAGGACCTCGCGGTAACGCCACATCGTGGGCTCGCGGAGGGCCAGGTGGCCCGGCCTCATCTCGAGCGCGGCGCGGGCGAGGTCGTAGCGCGGGAACAGCGGCGCCCCGCACGCGCAGACGGTGTAGACGCGGCCCGGCTCGTACCGCTTCTCGCACTTGGTGCAGTCGAGGTGGGTGAGCATGGCGTTGCCCCTCGGGTGAGGCGGATTATAGCGTCAGGGTGCGGCGGCGAGCGCCTTCATCTCGAAGCCGCGGCCGAACAGGTCCTCCTCGTCGAACTCCCAGACCACGGTGTCGCCGGTCACGCAGGCGTTGGCGCGCAGGATGGGTGCGGGCATGACGAGGGTGGCGCGGAAGCGCAGTCGGTCGGCGCCCTCGGGCGTGAGGAGCGGGAGCCCGGCCTCCTCGAGCTGAGCGAGCAGACCGTCGCCCAGGGCGTTGAAGGAGCGTTCGGCGGCGGCCTCGATCTCCTCGGGGGGCGTGCCCGGGACGAGGGCCGAGAGGCGGGCGGCGAGGTCCTTCTGCTTCTCGTCGATGTGGTCGTAGAGAAGGTCGAGGTCGCGCCGCTCGCGCGGTCCGTAGAGCGGGCGCTCGGCGAGGAGCGCCACCTCCCGCGCAAAGGGCTCGGCCAGCAGCTCACGGAACGCGCGCCGCACGTCGGTCTCGCGCGGGCCCGCACCGGCGAGTGCCTTCGCGAAGCCCTCGGCGAAGGCGTCGTCCCGCTTCAGCGCGGCGCGCGAAAGCGCCCGCGCGGCGGCGAGCGGGGAGGAGGGGTCGCGGAGGAGCTCCTGGTACTCGTAGAAGCCGTGCTCGGTGTCGACGAAGGCGGAGACGACGTTGCGGGCCGGCTGCGCGCGAGGCGCGCGGGCGCGGAAGAAGTCGCCGTCGGCCGCGGCGGGGGAGGGCAGGAGGGCCTCGAGGACGATGACGTGGAGGCCGGTTTCCCTCTCCTCGCGGACCTGCCAGGGATCGCCGGAGGGGAAGCGGTGCCAGCGCGCGAGGACGTCGTCCTCCGGTCGGATCTCGACGCGCGCGTCGCCCCTGTTGGTGTCCACGCGCTCGAGCCGGTACTCGACGCGCCGCGTGCAGGTGCCGTCGCCGTGGATCTGCGTGAAGAGCTCGACGGAGACCCGGTTCTCGAGGCAACCGGTTCCCGCGAGGAGACCACCGCGACGAGCACGTCGTCCAGGCCCTGCTCGTCGCGGATCTGGACCGGTGGGCGAGACCAGGACCGGGCGGGGCGGGCGTCCGCAACGAGAGACGGGGGATCGGTCTTCATCGGGGCTTTCCCCGGGGGCTGGACGGACAGGAGAGAGGGAACGGACAACGGACAACGGACGGAACGGATCAGATCTCCATCGGGGGCCGGCTCGGGAACCCCCCTCAGGAGTGTCAGACCTCCATGATCTCCGCTTCCTTCTTCTTGAGGGCCGCGTTGATCTCCTCGATGTGGTGGTCGGTGAGCTTCTGCACCTCGGCGAGGGCCTGCTTCTCGTCGTCCTCGCTGACGTCGTGCTCCTTCAGGAGCTTCTTCAGGTGCTCGTTGGCGTCGCGGCGGACGTTCCGGACGGCCACGCGGCCCTCCTCCGCCTGCTTGTGGGCGACCTTCACGAGGTTCTTCCGTCGCTCCTCGGTGAGGGAGGGAATCGGGATCCGGATGACCTTGCCGTCGTTCTGGGGGTTGAGGTCGAGGTCGGAGGTGCGGATGGCCTTCTCGATCGCGGGCAGGAGCGAGGGGTCCCACGGCTGCAGGGTGATGAGGGTCGGGTCGGGGACGGAGAGGTTCCCGACCTGGTTGAGCGGCGTCGGGGTCCCGTAGTAGTCCACGCGGATGGTGTCGAGCATCGCGACCGACGCCCGGCCCGTCCGCATGGTCCCCAGCTCGCGGAGCACGGTGTCCACGGTGCTCCGCATGCGGCTCTTCGCGTCGGCGACCATCGGCTTCAGAGGCATCGTTACTCCTTGACCAGGGTCCCGATCCTCTCGCCCTGGACGACCCGGCGCAGGTTCCCCTTGCGCTTGAGGTCGTAGACGATGATCGGGAGGTGGTTGTCCATGCAGAGGGAGATGGCGGTGCTGTCCATCACCCGCAGCCCTTTCTGCAGCACCTCGAGGTAGGTCAGGCGGTCGAACTTCTTCGCCTTCGGGTGCTTCATGGGGTCGGCGTCGTAGATGCCGTCCACCTTCGTGGCCTTCAGGATGACCTCGGCCTTGATCTCCATGGCCCGCAGCGCGGCCGCGGTGTCGGTGGAGAAGTAGGGGTTCCCGGTGCCGGCGGCGAAGATGGTGACCCGGCCCTTCTCCATGTGCCGCATGGCGCGGCGGCGGATGAAGGGCTCGCAGACCTCCTGCATCTCGATCGCGGAGAGGACCCGGGTGAAGACGTCAGCCCGCTCGAGGGCGTCCTGCAGGGCGAGGGCGTTGATGACCGTGGCCAGCATGCCCATGTGGTCCGCGGAGACGCGGTCCATGCCCTGGGCGTTGTCGGACACCCCGCGGAAGATGTTGCCGCCCCCCACCACCGCCGCGATCTCGAGGCCCATGTCGTGGACCTCCTTGATCTCGGTGGCGAGGTAGTCGGTGAAGTTGCGGTCGATCCCGAACGTCTTCTCCCCGAGGAGAGCCTCCCCCGAGAGCTTGAGGAGGATGCGCTTGTAGGTGAGGGCCTTCTTGGTGCCGGGCATTGAGGTCCTTCCCCGCGGCTCGTCCCGGCCCCCCGGGGGAGGCCGGGCGTGCCAATGTTACACCTACTCGGTGGCGACCTTCGTCCCCGACTCCTCGCCCAGGCGGTAGCGAGAGAAGCGGCGGATGACGATGTTCTCCTTGATGACCGCGATCTTCTCCTGGACGAGCTGGCCCACGGTGAGCTTCGGGTCCTTGACGAACGTCTGCTCGAGCAGGCAGAAGGTCGAGTAGTACTCCTTGACCTTGCCCTCCGCGATCCGGTCCACGACGTTCGCGGGCTTGCCCTGCGCGACGGCCTGGGCGCGGTAGATCTCCTTCTCCTTCTCGAGGATATCCGCCGGCACCTCGTCCTTGGAGACGTACTGGGCGGCGGCGGGGGAGGCGGCCGCGATGTGCATGGCGACGTCCTTCACCAGGGCCTGGAACTCGGGCGTCTTGGCCACGAAGTCGGTCTCGCAGTTGACCTCGACGAGGACGCCGACCTTGGCCCCGGGGTGGATGTAGGCGCCGATCTGGCCCTCGCTGGCGGTGCGGCTGGCCCTCTTCGAGGCGGCGGCGAGGCCCTTCTTGCGGAGGAGGTCGCGCGCCTTCTCCATGTCGCCCTGGGCCTCGACGAGGGCGCTCTTGCAGTCCATCATCCCGGCGCCCGTCTCCTCCCGGAGCTGGCGCACGACTTCGGCAGAGATGCTCATGAGTTCTTCTTCCTTCGGAATGTCCGTTCGTGGAAAGCCCCGGGGGCCGATTGGGCTTGCCCGGGGCGTCGGACGTCTCCCGGGCCCTCGCGGGCCCGGGCTCGTCAGGCGGTCGGGGTGGCTACCGGGCGCGCGGCGCGCCGTACGGGCTCGGGCGCGGCACCGGCCACCGTCTCCGCCAGCTGCGCTTCGCGCAGGCCGCGGCCGGCGAGCACGGCGTCGGCCACCTTGCCGGCGAACAGCCGGATGGCCCGCAGCGCGTCGTCGTTGCCCGGGATGGGCACGTCCACCTCGTCCGGGTCGCAGTTCGTGTCGAGAACACCGATCACCGGGATCTTCAGCTTGCGCGCCTCGGCGACGGCGATCGCCTCGAGGCGGGTGTCGATGACGAACACGGCGTCGGGCACCGACTTCATGCCCTTGATGCCGGTGAGGTTCTTCTCGAGCTTCTCGCGCTCCTTGTCGAGGCCGGCGAGCTCCTTCTTGGTGAGCCGCTCGCGCTGCGCCTCCTGCGGGCCGGTCAGCGTCATCTCGAGGTCGCGCAGCCGCTCGAGGCTGCGGCGCACGGTCACGAAGTTGGTGAGCAGCCCGCCGAGCCAGCGCTCGGTGACGAAGGGCATGCCGCAGCGCTTCGCCTCCTCGGCGATCGCCTCCTGCGCCTGGCGCTTCGTGCCGATGAACATGACGTTCTTGCCCTGGCTGGCCAGCTCCTGCACGAACTGCAGCGCCTCCTGCAGCAGCTTGTGGGTCTTCTGCAGGTCGATGATGTAGATCCCGTTGCGCTCGCCGAAGATGTACTGCTTCATCTTCGGGTTCCAGCGGCGGGTCTGGTGCCCGAAGTGGACGCCCGCCTCGAGCAGGTCCTTGATGCCGACGCTCGAGGCGACGGCTCCCGCCTCGGGGGCGGGGGTGGGAACGGTGGTGTCGGACAAGTACGGCCTCCTTACGGTGTCAGCCCCGGGTCGCAGACGGACGCCCGGGGCTTTCCGGCCCCTCGCGGGGCTCGAAGTGAAACGACTAGCGCTTGCTGAACTGGAACCGGGCGCGGGCGCCCTTCTGCCCGTACTTCTTGCGCTCCTTGATCCGCGCGTCGCGGGTCAGGAAGCCGGCCTTCTTGAGCTTGCCGCGCAGCTCGAGATTGAACAGGCACAGCGCGCGCGAGATCCCGTGTCGGATCGCGCTCGCCTGCGCGACGACGCCGCCGCCGTGGATCGTGGCCACGACGTCGAAGCGGTCGTTCGTCTCGGTGACGGAGAAGGGCTGCTTGACGACCTGCTTCAGGGCTTCGATGCCGCCGAAGTACTCGTCGAGGCCGCGGTCGTTCAGCTGGAAATCGCCCGTTCCGGGGCGGAGGTGAACGCGGGCGACCGAGGTCTTGCGCTTCCCGGTTCCGTAGTACTCGAGGGGTGTGGTGCTCAAGGCTTCTTTGGCTCCTGCTACGGGTTGAGCGGCAGCGGCTTCTGCGCCTGGTGCGGGTGCTTCGCCCCGGGGTAGACCTTCAGCTTGAGGAACATCGCGCGCCCCAGCTTGGTCTTGGGCAGCATCCCCCGCACGGCATCCTCGACGATCCGGGCCGGGTTCTCCTTGCGGACGTCGCGGGCCTGGCGAGTCTTGAGCCCGCCCATGAACCCGGAGTGGGTGTGGTAGGCCTTGTCCGTCTCCTTCCGCCCGGTCAGGACGATCTGGTCCGCGTTGATGACCACGACGTGGTCACCGGTGTCGAGGAACGGTGTGTAGGTCGGCTTGATCTTGCCGGAGAGGACGTTCGCCACGGTGGCGGCGATCTTGCCGAGCACCTTGCCGCTCGCGTCGATCACGAACCACCGCCGGTCAAGGCCGTCCGCCTTGGGAATGTAGGTCGGCATCCAGTCAGTACCTTTCGCCCCGCGCGCGACTTGGCGCAGGCTCGCAAACCCTGCATTTTTATGGCATTTCACCCCGTCTGTCAAGGGGCCGGCGGTGGCGCAGGGCCGGCAACTCCCGCCGGAGCCGCTCCAGCCGCTCGAAATCGAGCTCGGCCAGCGCAAAGCCCTCGCCGTCCGGCACCTGGGCGACCACCGCGCCCCACGGGTCCACGATCATCGCCTGCCCGTGAGACGTGCGCCCGCCGCCGTGGTGTCCCACCTGCGCCGGGGCGAGCACGTAGGCCAGGTTCTCGATGGCGCGGGCGCGCATGAGGACCTCCCAGTGCGCCTTGCCCGTCCGCTCGGTGAACGCGGAGGGGATGCACAGCACGCGGGCCCCGCGGCGCGAGAGCTCGCGGTAGAGCTCCGGGAAGCGCAGGTCGTAGCAGATCGAGAGCCCGACCGTGCCGAGGGTGGTCGGGACCGTCACGATCTCGTCCCCGGGCACGACGGACCTCGACTCCTTCAGGTGCTCCATGCCCGGCAGGTCGATGTCGAAGAGGTGGATCTTGCGGTAGACCGCGAGCGTCGCCCCGTCGGGCCCGAGGAGGACGCTCGTGTTGCGGACCCGCGAGTCGCCGGGGACGCGCTCGGGAAGAGAGCCCGCGAGCAGCGTGACGCGCGTCCGGCGGGCGAGGGCCGACATCCGGCGCAACCAGGGGCCGTCGAGGTCCTGGGGCTCGGGCACGGGCTCGCCCTCGGAGCGGAGGAAGGCGAAGTTCTCCGGGAGGCCGACGAAAACGGCCCCGCGCGCCGCCGCCTGCTCCACGAGGCCTTCGGCGGCGGTGAGGTTGCGCTCCACGTCGGTCGTGGAGGTCATCTGCACGACGGCCGCGAGGGCCCGCGCGCTCACTTCGCCGGCCCCCGGCGCCCCGGTCCTCTCCCGCCGGGCCCGGGGCGGCCGGACCGGGGAAGCGGGGGGCGTCGCGCGAGCCGCGGGGTCGGCACGGGGCGTGCGCGACGCCGGGCCGCGGCGGCGGGCTTCGCCGCGCGCCCCGCTCGCCGGTCGCGCGGCGGCTCGTCCGAGGCCCAGGCCTGCCGGCTGGGCCAGGCGCACTCGGCGAAGAGCGGGCACACGCCGCAGGCCGGCCGGCGGGCGTCGCAGACCTTGCGGCCGTGGAAGATGACGAGGTCGGTCGTCCGCGTCCACCGCTCGCGGGGGACGAGCGCCATGAGCTGCGCCTCGACGTCGACCGGGTCGTCGCCCTGGGCGAGGCCCAGGCGGTTCGTCACGCGCAGCACGTGCGTGTCCACCGCGATGCCCTCGGCGACGTCGAAGGCGTGGCCGAGGACGACGTTCGCGGTCTTGCGGCCGATGCCGGGCAGCGGGACGAGGGCGGCCATGCTCCGCGGCACCTCGCCCCCGTGGCGCTCGACGAGGCCCCGCGCGAAGCCGGTGATGCTGCGCGCCTTCGCCCGGTAGAAGCCGGTGGAGCGGATGATCTCCTCGACGTCGGCGAGCGGGGCCCTGGCCAGCGCGCCGGCGTCGGGGTAGCGCTCGAAGAGGAGGGGCGTGACCTTGTTGACCCGCTCGTCGGTGCACTGCGCGGAGAGGATGGTGGCGACGGCGAGCTCGAAGGCGCTGCGGTAGGCGAGCGCGCAGCGGGCCTCGGGGTGCGCCTCTTCCAGGAGGTCGAGGACGCGGGCCGCGCGCTCGGGCGTGACACGGGGCTTCGTCTTGCGGGGGGCACGGCCGGATTCTACCGCGCGTGGCGCAGGGCCGGGGCGGAGGGGAAGAGCGGGGCCTGCGACGTCGGCGGGTCGAGGCGCGCGAGGCGCACCTGCAGCGCGCGGACGTCCTGGGCCGGGTCGAGCAGCGGGTCGAGTATCGCGCGCACCCGCGCGGCGATCGCGTCCTCGTCGGCGAGGCCGGGGCTGAAGGCGTCGCTGCGCCGCACGGCGTCTGTCGCGCGGCGCACCTCGACGGCGATCGCGCGGGCGGCGAGCCGGAACGGCTTCAGCCGCCGTGCCACCCGCCGGGCCAGGGCGTCCGCGATCTCCTCGAGCGCGCGGCGGTCACTGCGGCGGTCGCGGATCGTGGCCTCCTCCTGCAGGAAGGCGGGGGGCGCGGCGAGTGCTATCGGAGGCTCCTGCTCCCCGCGCGCGGCGGCCCGGAGGTGCTTCGCCGCCGCCGCCCCGACGGCGGTGGCCAGGGCGGCCTCGTCGCACTCGGCCACCTGGCCGATCATCGTGAGCCCCGCCTTCGCGAGCGCCGCCTCGAGGTGGGGTGGCGCGCCGAGAGTGGAGACCGGCTTGCCCGCGAGGAAGGAGTGCTCGTAGCCGGGAAGGACGACCAGGAGCCCCCGCGGCTTCGCCCACGCCGAGGCGATCCGGGCCGCGAGGCGCGAGGAGGCGAGGCCGAGAGACGCGTCGAGGCCGAGGCGGCGCTGCAGCTCGTCGCGGATGGTCTCCGCCGCCCGAACCGGCGGCGGGTCGCCGGGCCCCTCCGCCGTCAGGTCCACGAAGGCCTCGTCCGCGGAGGGCCGCTCCACGCGCCGGCTCGCCGCGAGCAGGACGGCCGTCACCTCCTCGCTGTGGCGGCCGTACGAGTCGAGGTCGCCGCGGCGGAAGGCGGCCTCGGGACAGACGAGGCGCGCCTGCGCCATGGGCAGTCCGACCCGCACCCCGGCCTGCCGGGCCTCGTCGCTCACGGCGGCCACGACGCCCATCCCGCTGCCGTCGCCGCCGATGACGACCGGCCGGCCGCGCAGGGACGGGTCGAGGCTCCGCTCCACCGAGACGAAGAACGGGTCGAGGTCCACGTGCAGGACGCTGCGCCTTCGCTCCTTCACGCTCCCAGTGTAGGGGAGGGGCGGGGCAGGGGAGGTCCGGAAGTCGGCCGGCCTCAGTTGGTCGGGCCCTTGGGCGGGGCGAAGGACTCCTGGTACAGGCGGAAGTTGTCCTGGAGGGCGGCGATGAGGCCCGGCACCATCTGGACGGGGACGACGACCCGCGCGCGCACCGGCGCCCTCACCAGGTGGGTGGACTGCGCCTCCTTCACCTGCTTCTCGCCCAGGGGCAGCATCTCGCAGAAGGTGAGGGTGAAGTCGAAGGGCGAGTTCTGGATCGCGCAGAAGTTGCTGTAGACCCGGGGGACGCTCGAGTCCTCGTCCGGCACCACGGTGAAGTTCAGCTGCGCCTTTTCCTCGGCCATCGGTCAGCCTCCGAGGCCGAGTGTAACCCGGGGGCTGCCGGCCGTCACCGGCCTTCGACGGGGCCTGCGGGTGCGGGGGACGAGGAGAGAGGGAAGGAGGATGGTCAGGTCGACCGCGCTTCGCGCGGGCCGTGCGTCAGTACTTGCGCAGCACACCGATGACGACGCCCTGGATGCGGAGGCGGTCCTGGTCCACGAAGATCGGCTTGAGCCGCGCGTTCGCGGGCTGCAGCCGCACCTTGCCGCCGCCCTCGCGGTACATCTTCTTGAGGGTGACGTTCTCGCCGTCGAGAAGGGCGATCACCATCTCGCCGTCCCGCGCGGTGCGCCGGTTCTCCACGATCACGTAGTCGCCCTCGCGGATCTGCTCCTCGATCATGGAGTCGCCCTTGACCTGCAGGACGTACGTCTCGGCGCGCTTCACCATGTCCTGGGGCACGAAGATGGTCTCGCTGGCGGTGATCGCCTCGATCGGCGAGCCCGCGGCGACGCGGCCGAGCAGGGGCAGCTCGACGGCCCGGACCGTGACCTCGGTGGGCACGAGCTCGAGGGAGCGGCTGCGGTTCCAGTCCCGCGTGACCAGGCCCTTCTTCTGCAGGTTGGTCAGGTGCTTGTGGACGGTGGCCAGCGAGCGCAGGCCGAAGTGCTCGGCGGTCTCCTCGATGGTGGGCGCGTAGCCCTTGCGCTCGATGAACCGGTTCAGGAAGTCCAGGATCTCCTTCTGCCGGCGCGTCATGTACATGGGCCTTCTCCTCGATGGAGAAGGTAGGCGAAAATCAGGCGAAAGTCAATCCTGGCGCGGCTCTCGAGCGGCGGAGGCGGCACGACGGCCGGCGGTCGCCGGACTTCGGAGCGGCGGGGTTGCGCCTCCGGCTTCGGGGCGGACGGCCGATGCAGGAGGACGTGACGACTCGCGTCGGACGGACGACTGGCGGCCGCTCATGCCGCGTCCCCGAGAGGCCGCGTGCCGGGCGCCCACGGGGCAACCGGCAGGACGACGCCCCCGCCCCAGCCCCATCCGCCCCACCCCAGCCCCAGCCATAGGGGATGCCGCCGTCGACCGGCTGCGCCGCGGACTCGGCCTCCCGGGCCCGCGCCTCGGCCTCCCGGGCGCGCGCCTCGGCCTCCCGCACCCGCAGCCCGGCCTCGCGGGTCTCGCGCTCCGAGGCCTCCTCGGCCGCACGCTCGCGCACCAGGGCCTCGTGCTCGGCCGGCGTGACCCAGCGTCCCTCGAACGAGACGTAGCCGCGAGCGCGGTAGGCCTCGTCCTCGCCCATCCAGGTGCCGTCCAGCTCGACCCGCCCGAGGGCGGCGTTCGCCTCGGGAGTGCGAGGGGTCGGCGGCCAGGACTCGCTGCCACGCTTCACGCGACTGCGTCAGCAGGTCGCGCTCGGCGGCCCAGCGGGCGAGCGCGGCCCAGCCCTCGACGTCGCCCGGCTCGAGCGCCGTCGGCGCGCTCGTGGTAGGCCTCGAGGGCGGAGCGGCCCTCCACCACCTTCTCCACGAGGGCCATGGACAGGGTGACGCGCCCGGGACCGGTCTCGACGACGATCGCGGTCGCGCGTTCTCTCGACGATGACGCCGCTGACGCGCCCGCCGCTCCGGAGGAGGATCTCGTCGGAAGAGGCGGTGGCTGCCGCAAGACCGGCCGTCACGAGGGCGATCGCCGCTCGCCGCCTCAGCCTGCCCATGGGACCCTCCTGCTCGGACTATGCGCTCCACTCCGTCCTACAGCAAGCACCGTACCGTGACGGGCCGCCCGTAAGTTCTTGAGGCACAGTGGCGAGCGTCCGGGGCCCTGTCCCCGTCGGCGCGTCACCCGGTGACACCGGGAGAGGGCAGCCGGGATGGACTTGCGCGGCCGCACCGATCAGAATCGGCCGGTTCCGCCGATGCCCTCCCGAGAAACCACCGCCACCGTGCTCGGCGCCTGCGGGATCGCGATCCCGGCGCTGCTGGCCGCCGGCGGCGCGGCGGCCCGTCCCGGGGGGGCCTGGCAAGGCGTGCCGGGCTGGGTGGCGGCCGCCGCCATTCTCGCCGCCGCGGCGCGCTGGTCCTGGCCCTCCATCGAAGAGGATCGCTCGCGGCTTGCGCCGGCCTCCTGCTCCCCGTCGGGCTCCTCCTGGCGGGGGCGCCGCTTGCGGGTGTGCGGGCTCTGTCCGGGCCGCCCCTTCTCGCGCTGGCGCTGGCGGGCGTCGCGATCGCGATCGCCGGCTCGGGGCTGCGGCTGCCCCGGATGCTCTTTCTGCCTCTCGCCTTCGCCGTCCTCGTCACGGCGGCCGGCCGGACGCACGCGCGGGTCGGGCCGGAGGGAGACGAGCCGCACTACCTCATGGTCGCCGAGAGCCTCCTCCGCGACGGGGACCTCTCGCTCGAGCGCGACTACGCCGAGGGCCGCTACACCGCCTTCCACGACGCGCCGCTCGCACCGCACTTCCGGGTGCGGGGGAAGGGCGGGGCGATCCACTCGCTCCACGCGGTCGGCCTGTCGGTCCTGATCCTCCCCGCGTGGGCGCTGGCCGGCTACGCGGGCGTCACCGTCTTCATGGCGCTCCTCGCGGCGCTCGTCGCGCTCGAGGTGCGCGAGTGGGTGCGCGAGCTGACCGGGCGCGACGGGCTGGCCGACGCGGCCGGCTGGGCGTTCGCGCTGTCCCCGCCCCTCGTCCACTACGCCGGCCTCGTGTTCACGGAAGTGCCGGCGGCGCTCGCCCTGTCGTTCGGCCTGCGCCACGCGCGGCGAGCCGACCTCGGCCCGGCCGGGGCCGCGGCCGTCGGCCTCGCGGCGGCGGCCCTGCCGTGGCTGAACGTCCGCTACGCGCCGCTCGCCGTCCTCGTGGTGGCGCACGCCCTGTGGCGGCACCCGCGCGCGCGCGTCGCCCTGGCGGCCCTCGCGCCGGCCCTCGTGTCCGCCGCTGGGCTGCTGGCCTACCACCAGGTGCTCTACGGCTTCTGGGACCCGCGGCGCGTCTACGGGCGCCGCCCGGAGCTCGCGCTCTCGACCCTCGCGGAGGGCCTCCCCGGGCTGCTGCTCGACCAGGAGTTCGGCCTGCTCGTGTACGCGCCGGTTCTCGCGCTCGCGCTGCCGGGCTTCGCGCTTCTCTGGCGCCGCGATCGGCGACTGGCAATCGTCGCGGCCGCGGCCGTCGTGGCCGTGCTGCTGACCGCGGGCACGTGGCCGATGTGGCGGGGCGGCTTCAACCCGCCCGCGCGCTTCCTGGTGCCGATCGCCCCCCTCCTCGCGGTCGCGGTGGCGATCGTCTGGGACCGGAGGGGGCTCACCGCGGGCGCCTCGCTCCTCCTCGGCTGGACGCTGTGGACCGGCCTCGCCGGCGCGCTCGACCCGCAGCTCGTGCACCGCGATCGAGACGGGACGGCCCCCCTCTTCCGGCAGCTCTCCGGGGCCCGGGAGTGGACCGGCCTCCTGCCGGCGTTACGTGCTGGCCGACCCCGACCGGCACCGGCTCGGGGCCCTATGGGCGGTGGCGATCCTCGCCGCGCTGCCGTGGCGCGCCCGGGCGGTGACGGCGCGACGGGTCGGCCGCAGCGGGCCTCGGGCTCGTCCTGGCCGCGCAGGCCGCCGCGGCGGTGACCCGCGCCCGCACCGACGACCGCGACGCGGTCCGCCTCGTCGGCCGATCGGCCGTCAGGCTGCCGGGCTGGAGCCTCGACCCACGAGTGAGCGCGGAGTGGTCGCCGGAAGCGCTGGGCTGGGGGCCGGTCTACGAGCCGCACCGTGCGCCCGACGGGGCCGAGGTCGGCCGTCGTCTCCCGCTGCCGGCGGGGCGGTACCGGCTGGCCCTGCGGGGCGAGACCCTGTCGCCCGACGGCGCCGGCCCTCCGCTGGTGGTCGAGCCGGACCGCGCCGGGGCGCCGCTGCGGATCTCCCCGACCCGGCCCGCCTCCTCGGGCTGGGAGGCCGACTTCGAGGTGCGGCCGGGGGAGCGGGCGGTCAGCTTGCGACTCCGGGGGGGAGGGCCGATCCTCTTGAAGGGCCTGAGGCTCTCGGTTCAACCCGAGGGCCGGGGTCCGGTCTAACCGTTCGAGGAGGAACGACAAACATGCGCGTTCAGCGGTTGGCGGTGGCAGGAGTCCTGATGGTGGCCGGGGCCGTCGGAGTCGTGGCGGCGCAGGAAATGGGCCCCGGGCGGCGACAGGGGCGGCCCGATCCCGCGGCGATCCAGGCCGAGCTGGGCCTGAGCCCGGACCAGGCGGCTCAGCTGAAGAAGCTCCGGGACGACGGTCGGAAGCAGGCCATTCGGCAGCGCGCCGACCTGGCGATCGCCCGGATCGAGCTCCAGGAGGCGATGGACGCGCCCAGCGTCGACGACAAGCTCGTCGCCGCCCGGGTGAAGGCGGTGTCCGACCTGCAGGCCTCCTCGCTGAAGGCGCGGACCGACCAGCGGATGGCGATGCGCCGGCTGCTCACCCCCGAGCAGCAGGAGAAGATGAAGCAGCTGATGCGGCAGGGACGCATGGAGCGAGCCGGCGCGCGGCCGGGGCGCGGGCCGGGCCGCCCGGGGTCGCAGGGGATGCGCCCGCCCGCGGGGCCCGGCGGGCCCTGGTCGGACGAGATCGACGACCAGCCCGAGTCCGAGCCGCAGCGGTGACGAGCCCCACCCTCGCGCTCCCGTTCGGCCTGGCCGCGACCGCGGCCTCCGGCGGGAGCGCGGCTTCGCCGCGCGAGGCCGAGCGGGAGGCGATCGAGGCCTGCCGGCGTGGCGAGCGCGAGGCGTTCGATCGCCTCGTCGAGCAGTACCAGCGCGACGTCTACCGGCTGTGCTACCGGTACGTGAACGACCACGAGGACGCGAACGACCTGGCGCAGGAGGTCTTCATCAAGGCCTGGCGGGCGATCGGCCGCTTCCGGGGCGAGAGCGCGTTCTCGACGTGGCTGTACCGGATCGCGGTGAACGCGTGCCTGAACTTCCGCGCGCTGCGGCGGCCGCTCACGCAGGAGCTGCCCGAGACGCTGGCGGACCCGGTCCCGCTGGCGGCGGCGCGCGTGGAGCGGGACGACGAGGCCCGGCGCGTGCGAGCGGCGGTCGGCCGGCTCCCCGAGAAGCAGCGCGCGACGCTGATCCTCAAGATCTACCACGAGCTCACCCACGAGGAAGTCGCGGAGATCCTCGGCTCGACGGTGGGCACGGTGAAGGCGAACCTCTTCCACGCCCTCGGCAATCTCCGCAGGCTGGTGGGCGAGGAGAGGAGATGAGGCGATGACGCGGCACCTGTCGGACGAGTCGCTCCTGAGGCTGGCGCAGGGCGACGGCGCGGAGGCCGAGTGCGCGCACCTTTCGGCCTGCGGGCGTTGCGCCGGAGCGGGTCGAGGAGGCGCGGGCGGGGCTCGCCCTCGCGCGCCGGGCCGACGTGCCCGAGCCCTCGCCGCTCTACTGGGAGGCGATGCGCCGCAGCGTCGGGCGGAGGATCGCGGAGGAACCCCGGCGTTCGCCGCGCTGGGCGTGGCTCGCGCCGATCCTGGCCACCGCGGCGGCGGTGGCGGTCGTGGCCCTGACCACCGGTCGCGCCCACGCGCCGGTCGCGCTCCCCGGGCCGACGCTGCCGGCCTGGTCGGCGCTGCCGCCGGCCGAGGACGACGTCTCGCTCGGAGTGCTCGAGGCGGTGGCCGTGGCGGACGGGGACCTGGGGACGGACGACGAGGGGCGCGGCGTCAGCGCGTTCCTCGCGGGCCTCTCCGACGAGGAGTACCGGGCGCTCGCGGATTCACTCCGCGAGGCCGGCAAGGGGGGTGAGTCGTGATCTCGAGGGTTCTTCTGACGCTCGTTCTGGCTCTCGGCGCCGGGGGCGCTCGCGCCGTGGCACAGGAGGACGCGCCCGCGGCCGGGGACCGGCCCGCTCGCGACGAGGCGTTCAAGATGGTCGACGCCTACGTCATGAGCAATCTCCAGGAGAGCCTCGGCCTCGACGACGCGCAGTTCGCGAAGGCGATCCCCCTGGTGAAGAGGCTGCAGGGCGACCGGCGCGCGTACATCCTCGAGCGGAACCGCATGGTGCGCGAGATGCGGCGCCTCCTGCGCCAGGGGGGCGCGAGCGAGACCGCGGTGCTGGACCTGCTGAAGCAGGTGAAGGCCCTCGACGTGGACGGCCCCGCGCAGACCCGGAAGAACCTCGACGCCCTCGACGCCCTGCTCACCCCGCTGCAGCAGGCGAAGTACCGGGTTCTCGAGATGGAGGTCGAGCAGCGCATGCGGGAGCTCATGAACCGGGTGCGTCCGCGGCAGGCCCCGCGTCCGGGCGAACGGCAGGGCGCGCGCGAGTAGAGCGCGCTCGTCTCGTCGTATACTGGCCGCCTATGGCGAGCAGCAAGAAGAAGGCAGGGGCGCGGGAGGCGTCCGCCCCGACCCCCGGCAAGGCGCGCGGCACGAAGAAGACCACGGCAGCGGGCGCGAAGAAGGCCACGACGACCGGCGCGAAGAAGCCCGCGGCCGGGGCGAAGAAGCCGGCGGCGGCCGGGGCGAAGAAGCCCGCGGCCGGCGGGGCGAAGAAGTCGGCCCCCGCAGCGAAGAAGCCGGCCGCGGCGGCAAAGGCCGCAGCGAAGAAGGCCGCGCCCCGGAAGGCGGCGGTCGCGAAGCCCTCGGCCCGGAAGACGCCCTTGAAGAAAGCCGCGCCGGGCGTGGCGAAGACGGCCGTCCGGAAGACGGTCGCGGCCCGCACGAAGAAGGCCGCGCCGGCGAGCCTGGACCACGCGCCAGGCGGGGTGCCGGGCCTGAGCGAGGAAGACCAGATCCGGGCGGCGAAGTACCTGCCCCGCGAGCTGCCGAAGCGGCTGTTCGAGGAGGACCGCTTCCTCTTTCCCGAGACCTACGGGGTGAACCGCGTGCGCCTCCTGGTGCGCGACCCCGAGTGGATCTTCGCCTACTGGGACGTCAATCCCGCGGCCATGAAGGAGCTTGCCCGGAGCCTCGGCGAGAGGGGGCTCCAGCTCTCGCGGCTCACGCTGCGCGTGCAGGACCCCGTGAGCGGCGGGTCGAGCGACATCCTGCTGCCGCCCGGCGCCCGCTGGTGGTACATCCGCACCGACTCCGCGCGGCGGAGCTACCGCGCCGAGCTGGGCGTCACGCTCCCGTCCGGTGCCTTCCGCCGGCTCGCGGAGAGCAACACCGTCGTCACCCCGCGGGTCGGTCCCTCGCCCCAGAGAGCGCGCCGGCGGATGAGCTACCGCGACGCACGCGACCTGCCGCCGTCCGCCGCCGAGGCGGCCGGGCTGGCGGAGACGGAGGCCGGCCTGTCCCCGGAGCCCTGGGCGGCCGAGTCGGTCGACGGCTCGGTCGCGCCCGGCGAGCCCGGGCGCTCGGACCAGGCGGTGCGCGGCGGGGCGAGCGACGTCTTCCGTCCCGGGGGCGCCAGCGACACCTTCCGGCGGTAGGGAAGCCCCGATGCCCGCCGGGTACTGGTGTCCCGTCCTCCACGCCCACCTGCCCTACGTCCGGCACCCGGAGTACCCCTCCTTTCTCGAGGAGGACTGGTTCTTCGAGGCGCTCACCGAGACCTACGTCCCGATCCTCCGCGTCCTCGACGGCCTGCTGAACGACGGCGTCGAGTACCGGCTGACGATGACGCTCTCGCCGCCGCTCGTCTCGATGATGACGGACGAGCTCCTGGTGGGGCGCTACCACCGGCACCTCGACAACCTCGTCGAGCTGGCGCGGCGGGAGGTGGACCGGACGAAACGGTGGCAGCCCCAGTTCCACGACCTCGCCTGGTTCTACCTGCACGAGTTCTCGGACGTCCGGCGGATCTTCCGCGAGGTCTACGGCTCGAACCTGGTGAGTGCGTTCCGCAAGCACCGGGATGCCGGGAATCTCGAGATCATCACCTGCGGCGCGACCCACGGCTTCTTTCCGCTCATGGACCCGGTGCCGCAGGCGGTGCGCGCCCAGGTGCAGGTCGCCGCCGCGCACTACCGCAAGCACTTCGGCGGCTCTCCCGACGGGATCTGGCTGCCCGAGTGCGGCTACCTGCCGGGCCACGACGTCTTCCTCAAGGAGGCCGGCCTGCGCTTCAGCTTCCTCGAGTCGCACGGCCTCACGGACGCCCACCCGCGCCCGAGCTTCGGTGTCCACGCCCCGATCGTCTCGCCGGGCGGGATCGTCTTCTTCGGCCGCGACATGGAGTCCTCCCGCCAGGTCTGGAGCGCGGAGTCGGGCTACCCGGGCGACTTCGACTACCGGGAGTTCTACAAGGACGTGGGCTGGGAGCTCCCGATGGAAGACCTCGAGGACTTCCTCCCCGACGGGGAGAGGAAGAACCTCGGGATCAAGTACTACCGAGTGACCGGGCGGGGCACCGACCTCGGCCACAAGCAGCCCTACGTGCGCGCGTGGGCCATGGGGAAGGCGGCGAGCCACGCCGGCAACTTCCTCCAGAACCGCCAGCGGCAGGTGGAGCACCTCGCCGCCGCGGGCGGGCGCGCGCCGATCGTGGTCAGCCCCTACGACGCCGAGCTCTACGGGCACTGGTGGTTCGAGGGGCCGCAGTTCCTCGACTTCCTGTTCCGCAAGATGCACTTCGACCAGGACGTGGTGAAGCCCACCACTCCCTCGGAGTACCTCGACCGCTTCGGCGATCTCGAGGTCTGCCAGCCGCCCATGTGCACCTGGGGCGCGCAGGGCTACGCCGAGGTGTGGCTCAACGGCTCGAACGACTGGATCTACCCCCACCTCGACGTGGCGGGGGAGCGAATGGTCGAGCTGGCGCGGCGGTTCGAGCACGCGGGCGGGCTGGAGCGGCGAGCCCTGAACCAGGCGGCGCGCGAGCTCCTGCTCGCGCAGTCGTCGGACTGGGCGTTCATCATGAAGACGAACACCACGGTCGAGTACGCGAAGAAGAGGACGCGCGACCACGTCGCGCGCTTCGACTACCTCTACCGCGCCCTGACCGGCCAGTGCGCCCTCGAGGAGCCGATCCTGCGGGAGTTCGAGGAGCGGGACAACGTCTTCCCCGAGATCGACTACCGCGTCTACCGGTAGCCGCTACCGCGGGGCGACCATCCACCTCGTGTCGCCGAAGCGGCTCGGGCTCAGGTAGGCGCCCGACTTCGCCGTCGTGCCGTCCATGTACCAGAGGTAGAGCTCGCCCGTCTTCGGGTGCTGCCAGAGGAAGTCGGGCTTGCGGTCGCCGTCGAAGTCCGACACCTGGGCCAGGCGCCACTGAGCGTTGCCCGAGGTGTAGGGGGTCAGGTAGCCGCTCGAGGCCAGGGCGAGGCCGTTCATGAGCCACGCGTAGAGCCCACCGGTCGCCTGGTTGTGCCAGATCACGTCCGGCTTGCCGTCGCCGTTGAGGTCGGCGAGGGCGCGGATCTGCCAGTTCGTGTCGGCGAAGCTCGTGAGGCCGAGCTTCACGGTCTTGCGCAGGTCGAGCCCGTCCATGAGCCAGACGTGCAGCTCCCGGGTGTCCGGGTCGCTCCACAGCAGGTCCACTCCGCCGTCGCCGTCGAAGTCGGCCGCGCCCTGGACCTCCCAGTCGGCCTCGGGCGCGGCGCGCGGCGAGAGGTACGACCCGCCGACCGCCACCGCGCGGTCGAGGAACCAGGCGAACAGCTCGCGCGTGGCGCGGTGCTGCCAGAGCACGTCGAGGCTGCCGTCGCGGTTGAAGTCGCCGAGGGCGCGGATCTGCCACTTCGGGTCGGCAAAGCTCTCGGGGCGCAGGTAGGAAGCGCCGGTCAGCACCGCGTTCTCCATGAACCACACGGAGAGGGCCCCGGTCGCCTGGTTCTGCCACAGGATGTCCGATCGCCCGTCGCCGTCGAAGTCGCTGGTGCGCGGCACCGGCCGTCCGGCGCCGATCAGGCTGGCGAGAGCGAAGGCCTCGACCGCGTGCGACGCTCCCGCCTCGAGGTCGGAAGACACCGTGGTGGTGGTGGTGGGCATCCAGTAGTAGCCGTTCCAGATCCAGCCGCGGAGGTCGTCCGAGGCGTCGTGCGCCGCCAGCTGGACGATGCCGTCCAGCTGGCGCTCCAGCTGCACCCAGTACGCAGGCTCGTCCCCGTCGACCGGCGACGAGCTGCCGAACCCGACCCCGCCGTCCACCGAGCGCGCGGACCACAGACCCGCGGCGTCGGCGTAGACCAGCAGGACGCCGCGGGCGTTCACGATCGGGTCCCAGACGAGGTCGAACGGGCGGTTGCGGAGCGGGTCGCCGAAAGTGCCCAGCGTGTGGAACGGCGAGACGGCCCCCCAGGTCCTCGTGGCGCCGTCGTAGGGGACGGTGGTGAGGCGGCCGGTCGAGCCGGCCGCGTCCCCGATCGCGAGGACCATGTCGTCGCTGCCGGGGTCGGCGGCGAGGCGCAGCCAGCGCACGGTGACGCCAGTGCCCATGTCCGCGACCACGGCCGGCGTCGACCAGCCGCCCGCCGCGCGCCACCGGCTCCAGTAGACCTTCTGCCGGTTGCCCCACACCGCGACCGCCTCGCCCGCGTTCGCTCCCGCCAGGGTGAACTTCAGGTCGATCGCCTCGGTCGGGTGGTAGCTCTGGCGAAGTCGGGAAGCTCAGCACGTACTTCGAGCCCCACGTGTGGGTGTCGCCGTCCCAGATCATGGCCTCGACCGCCGCCGAGTCCTTCCCGGTGGGGTCGTTCGCGACGCCGAGGAAGCCGATCCGGTTCGTGCCGGGCATGGGCGCGAGACGGACCCAGTCGAAGATGTTGAAGGGGTCCTGGATGTTGTTGGCCACGCCCTGCAGGAGCGTGCTGGTGTTCCAGCCGCTCGCTCCGTGCACCCAGTACTTCACCGTCTCGTCCGTGTTCACGCCCGCCACGACCAGCAGCTCGCCGCTCTTCTGCTCGTACGCGGCGTCGAAGCCCCGGAAGTCCGAGAGCCCGTCGACCCCGACGCGGCCGAACGCCTTCGCGTCCCCGAAGGGCGCCCCCGAGCCGTCGTCCCACCTCGCCCCGTCCCAGAACGCGGCGTGAAGGGCGTCGCGGCCCGAGGGATCGTTCTCCTGGAACACCACGACCTGGCGCGCCCGGTCCGGCCGCGTGCGGGCGACCTTCCAGTGAAGCGCTCCGCCCGCGGAGGTGAACGGGCCTGCGGCCGCGATCCCCGGCGGCGCGACCCAGGCCCCCGACTGCAGCGTCGTGGCGCGGAGAGGCCGGACGCCGGAGGCCGCCGGCTCGCTGAACGCCACCAGCGGCGGAAGAGGAGGAGGCAGGGCGGGCGAAGAGGATCTGTGGGGGGGGCGTGGCCTTCGCCGAGGCCCGTGGAGCGACGGACCGACCACGCCGAGACCGGCGCGGCGGCGCCGGTCAACAGCGACACGCAAACCGCCAACCCCGCGCTGCTGACAGAAGGACCCGCGTCGCCACGTCATGTCACACCTCCGGCACCGCGGGCGAGAGGGTGCAAGGCGCGCGCCACCGTGGGCTTTCTTCGCCGCGGCCTTGGGCCACCGGGACTTGCCGGAAAAACCGCGAACGAGAGCCGCGGTGCCGGGGCGGGAATCCGGAACGGAGGCGGGCGCCGTGTGTCAGCTTTCCGGCACGGCCCCGGAATGTGCCTTGTCGCCGGAGCGTGCGCGGGTGTATAGCTCGCAGGGGGGCGCCCTCGCACGTGCGCGCGACGCCGCCCCCGGGAGGCTCCGATGCTCGCCGTGTTGCGCCGGGCCGCCGTCGCCGGCAGCTGGTACCCCGCGACGGCGGAGTCCATCGCCGAAGAGGTGGACCGATATCTCGAGGCGGCGGAGCCGGTTTCCGCCCCGGGTCGGCTCGTGGCGCTCCTCAGCCCGCACGCGGGGCTGCGCTACTCGGGGCCCGTCGCCGCCCACGGCTACGCGCTGCTGCGCGCCCTGGCGGCCGGGCCGGGCCGGGGCGGCGGCGGGCTCGCGGTGGTGCTGGTGGGGCCCTCGCACCGGGCGGCCTTCGACGGCGTCGCGCTGCAGGCGCGTGGCGCGTGGGAGACCCCCCTCGGGCGGGTCCCGATCGACGAGGAGCTGTCGCAGGCGCTCCTCGACGCCGACCCCATCGTGTTCGACGACCCCGACGTTCACCGCGACGAGCACTCGCTCGAGATGCAGATGCCGTTCCTGCAGCGGCTCGTGCCCGGGCTGCGCATCGTGCCGATGCTCATGGGCACGCAGTCGCGGGACGAGGTCGCGTCCCTCGGGGCGGCCCTCGCGAAGGCCCTGGCCGGGCGCCGCGCGCTCCTCGTGGCCTCGAGCGACCTCTCGCACTACCAGCCGGCCGCCGTCGCGAACCGGGCGGACGCGGAGGTCGTCGGGCAGGTGGACCGCTTCGACGAGGCGGCGCTCATGGTGCGCCTCGAGACGCACCACAACGTGGCTTGCGGCGGCGGGCCGGTGGTGTCGGTCATGACGGCGGCGCGCGCCCTGGGCGCCGATCGCGCGAGGGTGCTGAAGTACGGCGACAGCGGGGACGTGGGGGAGCGGGACAAGAGCCACGTCGTGGGCTACCTGTCCGCGGCCCTCACCTCGGGCTCGTGAGCGCGGCCCCCGCGGACGCGATCGCCCGGGCCGGCGAGCTGACGAAAGCGGAGCGCCAGGTGCTCCTGCGGGTCGCTCGCGAGTCGATCGCGGCGCATTTCCAGGGGCGACGGCCGGCGCTGCCGCCTCCGACCGGCGCCCTGGCCGAGCACCGGGGCGCCTTCGTCACCCTGCACGGCGGCGACGGCGACCTGCGGGGCTGTGTCGGCCTGATGCGCTCGGACCGCCCGCTCCTCGAGACGGTGGCCCGGATGGCGGTGGCGGCCGCGATCGAGGACGGCCGGTTCGAGCCGGTCACCGAGGCGGAGCTCGACGGGCTCTCGGTGGAGGTCTCCGCGCTCTCCCCGCTCGGGCCGATCCGCCCGGAGGAGGTCGAGGTGGGGCGGCACGGCCTCCTCATCGGGAAAGGCGCCCGCCGCGGCGTCCTGCTCCCTCAGGTCCCCGGGGAGCAGGGGTGGGATCGCGAGACGTTCCTCGTGCACACCTGCCGGAAGGCCGGCCTTCCCGACCACGCGTGGAAGGAGCCCGGCGTCGAGCTCCTCGGCTTCACCGCCGACGTGTTCCGCGAATAGTCAGGGACGACTTCCGCCCGCCACCTCGACCACCTGGCCGGTGACGAAGTCGGCGGCCGGCGAGGCGAAGAACAGCACGGCGCGGACCACGTCCGCGGCCCGGCCGGGGTGCCCGACGGGCACGCGGTCCCCCAGCATCGCGTCCGCCGCCGCCGCCGCCCGGCTCCCGCTCTCGTCCTTCAGGAGGCCGGGGGACACCACGTTGACCGTGATCCCGCAGCGCGCCTCCTCGAGCGCGAGGGCCCGCGAGAGCGCGACCACCCCGGCCTTGGCCGCCGAGTAGGCCGCCATCTGCGGCTCGCCCAGCGTGGCGGCCGCCCCGACCGCCGCGAAGTTCACGATGCGCCCGAAGCGCTTCTCCCGCATGTGGGGAACCGCGAGGCGGCACATGTGGAAGACCGAGTCCAGGTTCGTGGCGACGATACGCCGCCACTCCTCGGGCTCGACCTCCACCAGGGGGTTCCAGTTGAAGCTGCCCACGGTGTTGACCAGCACGTCGATCCGGCCCCACTTCGCGAGGGCCTGCTCGACGAGCGCGCTCGCGCCCTCGGAGCCCGAGACGTCGGCGAGGACGGCGATCGCCTCGCCGCCGGCCTTCTGCACGTCGGCCGCGACGGCCTCGGCGGCCTTCGAGTCGCGGCGGCAGTTGACCACCACGCGCGCTTTCTCCGCCCCCGCGGCGCGAGCGAGAGCGGCGCCGAGGCCTCGCCCGCTGCCGGTGACCAGGAAGACCCTGCCGCGCAGGCCGTCGTCGTTCACTTGCCGGTCACCCTCATCATCTCCGTGGTGGTGGTCACCCCGCGGAAGACCTTCTCGATCGCGGCCTCCTTGAGGGTCCGCAGGCCCTCCTCGCGGGCCGCCTTGAAGATCTCGAGCGAGCCCGCCTGCTGCGAGACGAGCCGCCGGATCTTCTCCGTCATGGGGAGGATCTCGTAGACCCCGGTCCGGCCGAGGATAGCCCGTCTCGCGGCAGTGGAGGCAGCCCTTGCCCCGCCGGAAGCGGTAGGGCTTGAGCTTCTCGAACGGGATCTTCATCGCCGCCGCCTCGGCCTCGGTCGGCGCGTACTCCTCGGGCAGTGCGGGCAGTTCTCGCGGACGAGCCGCTGCGCCACGACCCCGATGAGGGTCGAGGTGATGAGGAAGTGGGGGACCCCGAGGTCGAGGAGGCGGGTGATCGAGGACGGCGCGTCGTTCGTGTGGAGGGTCGAGAGGACGAGGTGCCCGGTGAGGGCGGCCTGGACGGCGTGGTCCGCGGTCTCGCTGTCGCGGATCTCGCCGACCATGATGATGTCGGGGTCCTGCCGCAGCACCGTGCGCAGGGTGCTGGCGAAGGTCACGTCGATCTGCGGGCGGATCTGCACCTGGTTGAAGTCCTCGAAGACCATCTCGATCGGGTCCTCGATGGTGACGATGTTCACCTCGGGCTTCGAGAGGTGCTTGAGCACGGAGTACAGCGTCGTGGTCTTGCCGCTGCCGGTGGGGCCGGTGACGAGGATGATCCCGGTCGGGCGCCCGATGAACTCGTTGAACTTCGGCAGGTCGTGCGGGCGAGAGGCCGAGCTCGTCGATGCTCTTGAGGAGGATGTCGGGGTCGAAGATGCGGAGCACCGCCTTCTCGCCGAAGGCGGTGGGCATGGTGCTGACCCGCAGCTCCACCTCGTTCTTCATCCAGCGGAACGGGTGGCCGTTGGTGCCGGTCAGCGCGACCGCCCCGTCCACCGTGATCGAGGCGTTCGAGGCCTTGGCCGTGAGCTTGCGCCGCTGCTCCGTGCCGCTCCGGTCGTTCACGAGGATCGTGTCGCCCACCGAGAGCGGGGCGAAGGGATTGGTGCCCGCCTTGCACTCCACGATCGTCGCGGAGCCCCCGGCCGTCCTGACGTTCGCCGCGCCGTTCATCCACTGCTCGCGCTTGATGCGGCCGTCCTGGGGGCGGCGCTTCTCCGCGAGGTTCGCGCCGGAGAGGAGCTTGATGCGCGAGACGACGGCCTCGTAGACTCTCTTCGGGATGACGTGCACGTCGTGCAGCACCCCGTCGATCCGCAGCCGCACCAGGGTGAGGTTGCGCTTGGGCTCGAAGTGGATGTCGGAGGCGCGCTGCTCGAAGGCGTAGGCCAGGATGTGGTCGAGGGCCTTGATCACGGGCGCGGCCGCGGGGTCGAGGTCGGTGGCGGCCTTCGAGAGGTGCTCCTGGTTGCCGAGGTCCACCGTGGCGATCCGGCTCTCGGAGAGCTGCTTCTCCGCGTGCTGGAGGCTGGACTTGAGGTCGTAGAAGCCCTTGTTCACCGCCTCGATGTCGCGCGCGGGTCGCGACCACGCAGGTCGACGTCGAGGTCCGTGGTGCGCTTGATCTCGTCGATCCAGGCGGTGGGCGCGAACGGGTCGTGCACGGCGATCGTGATGCGCTTGGCCTTCTTGTCGATGTCGATCGCCACGATGCCGTTGCTGCGGGCGAACGGGCCCGGCGATGGCCTTGGTCACGACGTCGAGGTCGAGGTCGAGCGGGTTGATCTTGACGTAGGGCAGCCCGGCGTGCGCGGCGAGGGCCTGGGCGATCTGCGCGTCGCTCGCGACCCCGAGCTGGATGCACCGCCTGCTCGGCGGAGAGGTCGTTGACCTTCTGGGCGCGGCGGACCTTGTCCGCCTGCTCGGCGGTCAGGACGTTCTGCTTGACGAGCACGCCGAGAAGATCCAGCACCTCTTGCAGGCCGGTGGGAGGCGCGGTCTTCTTCGTCGCAGGGATGGCCATGGAGCCGCTCTGGTCTGGATTATCGGAGCCGCTTCCACGGGCGTCAACTCGGAGCGAGATTGAAGGCCGCGTCTGCGCCGTGCTACGGTGGCCACACGTTCTTCTTCCCGGAAGTGAAAAGCATGGCGAAGCGACGCGTGACCCTCATCGGCGTTCCCCTCGACCTCGGCGCCGGCCGCCGCGGCGTCGACATGGGCCCCTCGGCGTTCCGGGTGGCGGAGGTGGACGCGAAGATCGCGCACCTCGGCCACGAGGTGGACGACTGGGGCGACCTGCACGTGAAGATCCCGGAGACGCAGGCCCCCGGCGACCCGCGTCTCAAGTACCTGAAGGAGATCCTCGAGGTCTGCGAGACCCTGCGCGACCGCGTGGGGGAGGCGCTCGCGGCGGGTGCGACGCCGGTCGTGCTCGGGGGAGACCACTCCGTGGCCATGGGCACGATCGCGGGGCTCGCGCGGCACTTCCACCGGCGCAAGGAGAAGCTCGGCCTCCTCTGGTTCGACGCCCACGCCGACGCGAACACCGGGGAGACGAGCCCCACCGGCAACATCCACGGCATGCCGCTCGCCGCCGTGCTCGGCCTCGGCGCGCCCTCGCTCGTGAACCTGGCCGGCTTCTCGCCGATGGTGGACGGCTCGCGATCGGCGCTCGTCGGCATCCGGGACGTGGACGTGGAGGAGCGCGCGAACGTGAAGGCCTCCGGCATCGGCGCCTTCACCATGCGCGACATCGACGAGCGGGGCATGCGCGCGGTGATGGACGAGGCCATCAAGCGGGCGAGCGCGGGCACCGCGGGCATCCACGTCAGCTTCGACATGGACGGCATGGACCCCGACTACGCGCCGGGCGTCGGCACGCCGTCGCCGGGCGGGCTGTCCTACCGGGAGGCGCACCTCGCGATGGAGATGCTGGCCGACACCCACAAGGTCGTCTCCGCCGAGTTCGTCGAGACGAACCCCATCCTCGACCACCGCAACGGCACGGCGGCGCTGGGGGTGGAGCTCCTCTGCTCGCTGCTGGGGAAGAAGATTCTTTAGACCTCCCTCGGCGCCCGGTCGAGTGGGCGCCGAGGGAATCTAGGCCGATCCGCCGGCTCGTTGTGTCCGTTCTCTCTCCATTGTCCGTTCCGGAAAGCCCCGACGAAAGACGGGTGTTGTTCGGGGAGCCGTAGGAGGCCGGCTTTCCTCGGGGCCTTCCGTAACGGAACGAGGGAGTGACGGAGCCGACGGATCGGCCCAGATTCCCTCGGCGCTCCGACTCGACCGACGCGCCTCGGGAGGCTGATTGACACCCCCGTATGTCTCTGGTAACTTTCGTGTTTCCGGCCGTCAGGCGCGTGGCTCAGTGGTAGAGCGCTTCCTTGACACGGAAGAGGTCGATGGTTCAATTCCATCCGCGCCTACCAGCCCACGGGGCTGGACGAGTCGGCCAGAGGAGAGCAACGGACCTGTCATGCTGATCGAATCCTGATGTCGTCGCCGAGCCCCGTCGAGCCGCTCGACACGACAGGTCCTTCCGGCGAGTCGAAGCCCGCCGATTCCCCGATCGAGATCTACCGCCACTCGTCCGCCCACCTGCTGGCCGCGGCGGTGACGGAGCTCTTCCCGGACGCCCAGTGCGGGATCGGCCCGCCGACGGACGACGGCTTCTTCTACGACTTCCTCGTGGCGAAGCCGTTCACGCCCGAGGACCTCGTCGCCATCGAGAAGAAGATGGCGCACATCGTCAAGCAGAACCGGCCGATCGAGAAGAAGCTCGTCCCGAAGGCCGAGGCGCTCGAGCTGTTCGCGAAGAAGGGCCAGACCCTGAAGTGCGAGCTGATCGCGGAGAAGTCCGGCGACCCCGTCCAGTGCTACACGATGGGCGAGTTCATCGGACTTCTGCCTCGGGCCGCACCTCGCCTCGACGAAGGACATCAAGGCCTTCAAGCTGAAGGCCGAGCCCGCCGCCGCCTACTGGAAGGGCAAGGAGGGCAACCCGTCGATGCAGCGCATCTACGGGTACGCCTTCTTCACGAAGGAGGAGCTCGACCAGCACCTCTTCCGGATCGAGGAGGCGAAGCGCCGCGACCACCGCAAGCTCGGCCGCGAGCTCGACCTCTTCTCGATCGCAGGACGAGACGGGGGCGGGGCTCGTGCTGTGGCACCCGAAGGGCGGCTTCGTCCGCAAGCAGATCGAGGACTACTGGCGCGACGAGCACCTCGCGGGCGGCTACGACCTCGTCTACTCGCCGCACATCGCGCGGCTCGACCTGTGGAAGACGAGCGGGCACACCGAGTACTACAAGGCGAACATGTACTCGCCGATCGAGATCGAGAACGTCGAGTACCAGCTCAAGCCGATGAACTGCCCGTTCCACCTGACGATCTACAAGTCGCGGCTGCGCAGCTACCGCGACCTGCCGTATCGCTGGGCGGAGCTCGGGACGGTCTACCGCTTCGAGCGCTCGGGCGTCCTGCACGGCCTCATGCGCGTGCGGGGCTTCACGCAGGACGACGCGCACATCTTCTGCCGGCCCGACCAGCTCGAGGACGAGATCCTCCGCGTGCTCGACTTCGTGACGAACATCCTCCGCACCTTCGGCTTCGACCGCTACGACATCTACCTCTCGACGAAGCCGGAGAAGGCGAGCGGCACGCGACGAGCAGTGGGAGGTCGCGACGGCGGCGCTGCGCAAGGCGCTCGAGATCGCGCGGCCTGCCGTACCAGGTCGACCCCGGCGAGGGCGTCTTCTACGGGCCCAAGATCGACATCAAGATCAAGGACGCGCTCGACCGCGTCCTGGCAGTGCTCGACCATCCAGGTGGACTTCCACAACCCGACGCGGTTCAAGCTCGAGTACATCGCCGAGGACGGCAAGGCCCACCAGCCGGTCATGGTCCACCGCGCGCTCCTCGGCAGCCTCGAGCGGTTCTTCGGCGTGCTGATCGAGCACTACGCGGGGGCTTTCCCGCTGTGGCTCGCGCCCGTGCAGGCCGTGGTCGTCCCGGTGACGGAGAAGCAGCAGGCCTACGCGCCGGGAAGTGGGCGAGGAGCTGCGCACGCTGGGCGTGCGCGTGCACGTGGACGACCGCAACGAGAAGCTGGGCTACAGGATCCGCGAGGCCCAGGTGCAGAAGGTCCCCTACATGCTCGTGGTGGGGGACAAGGAAGTCGAGGCGAAGAGCGTCTCCGTGCGCCACCGCCAGGCGGGCGACCTCGGACCGCAGGACGTGGCGTCGTTCGGGGCACGCGTCGTCCGCCTCGTCGGCGGAGCGCGCGACCCGGGAAGAGGCGCCGGCGCCGAGCGCAGGAGGTGTCTCATAGACAGCAAGACGGTCCGCATCAACGACCGCATCCGGGCGAAGGAAGTCCGGGTGATCGACGAGGACGGGTCGCAGCTCGGGATCATGCCCCCCGGCCAGGCGCTGATGCTGGCGGAGGAGAAGGGCCTCGACCTCGTGGAGATCGCGGCCACCGCCACCCCGCCGGTGTGCCGGATCATGAACTCCGGCAAGTTCTTCTACCAGCAGGGCAAGCGCGAGGCCGAGGCGCGCAAGCACCAGCGGCACATCAAGATCAAGGAAGTGAAGTTCCGGCCGAAGGTCGACGAGCACGACTTCGCCTTCAAGCGGCGCAACGTCGAGCGCTTCCTCGCTGGACGGCAACAAGGTGAAGACGCTCGTGATCTTCCGCGGCCGCGAGATCGTCCACAGCGAGATCGGCCGGGAGATCCTGAACCGCCTGGCGCAGGAGCTCGGGGACACCGTCCTCGTGGAGTCGCCCCCGCGGCAGGAGGGCAACACCATGGTGCAGATCCTGGCGCCGAAGAAGGAGGCCGTCGCCGGTCAAGCCGAAGCCGAAGGCGAAGAAGCCGCCGGCCGAGGCCGCCCCGCGCGCCGCCGAGAAGACCGAGTAAGAGACCATGAGAAAGCCCAAGAAGAAGCTGAAGCTCAAGACGAAGCGGGGCGCGGTCAAGCGGTTCAAGGTGACCGGGACCGGGAAGATCCTGCGCCACAAGTCGATGAAGCGGCACATCCTCACCAAGAAGGCCCCGGGCCGCAAGCGCGCCCTCGGCAAGGCCGTGCTCGTGTCGGACGCCGACGTCGAGCAGGTGAAGAGGATGCTCCTGGCCTAGAACGGCCTCTCGGGCGGGCGCGAGAGCCCCGCCCGGCGCCCTCGGGCGCCGAACCCCAAGCCTCGCGAAGAAGGGCAGCGGTCGAGCTGCCCGGGCCGGCGTCGCCGCCTGGAAGAGCGACGGGACGGGCCGATGGGGGCCCGGGCCAGACGAAGGGACGTCCGTCATGCCGAGAGTCAAGCGAGGAAGCAAGCGCCGCGACAAGCGCAAGAAGCTGCTGTCGCGGGCCAAGGGCTACTTCCTCGGAAAGAGCAAGCTCTACAAGTTCGCGAAGGAGTCGGTGGACCGCGCGGGCAACTTCGCCTACGTGGGCCGCAAGCGGAAGAAGCGGGACTTCCGCCGCCTCTGGATCATCCGCATCAACGCCGCGGCGCGGATGCACGAGATGACCTACAGCCAGTTCATGGCGGGCCTGAAGGGCGCGGGAATCGCGCTCGACCGCAAGTCGCTCGCCGAGATCGCGGCCACCGACATCGCGGCCTTCGGCAAGCTCGTCGAGTCCGCGAAGGCGGCCCGCCCGAGCGCCTGAGGCCGGCATCGCGGGGCGCCCGCGCGGCGGGCGCGCCGCGACCCGCCGATGGCCGACACCATCCAGAGCGTCCGGGAGAAGGCCCGCGCGCTGCGGGCGGAGTTCGACGCCGCGGTGGCGGCGGCGGCGGACGTCGCCGCCCTCCAGGCGCTGCGCGACCGCTTCCTCGGCCGCAAGTCGGGGGCGCTCTCCGCGCTGCTGAAGTCCCTCGGCCGGCTGGCCGAGGCGGAGCGCCGCGAGGCGGGCCAGGAGCTGAACGCGCTCAAGGCCGCGATCGAGCAGAGGCTCGAGGCGCTCGGCGAAGCGCTCGAGCGGGGGCGTCGCGACGAGTCGCTGCGCCGCGAGCGCCTCGACGGGACGCTGCCGGGCCGGCGCCCGCTGCGTGGGCCGGCGCCACCCCCTCACCGTGGTGCGCGAGGAGCTCGAGGACATCTTCGTGGCCATGGGCTACGAGGTGTACGACGGCCCCGAGGTGGAGGACGACTACCACAACTTCGAGGCGCTCAACATGCCGCCGGACCACCCGGCCCGCGACATGCAGGACACCTTCTACCTCGAGGGCCAGGCGCGGCTGCTCCTGCGGACCCACACCTCTTCCGCCCAGATCCACTACATGCTCGAGAACGCGCACCCGCCGGAGGTGCGCATCATCTGCCCGGGGAAGGTGTTCCGCCGCGACAGCGACGTCACCCACACGCCGATGTTCCAGCAGATCGAGGGGCTGGTGGTGGGAAAGGGCATCCACCTCGGCCACCTGAAGGGGACGATCGAGGCCTTCCTGCACGCGCTGTTCGGGCAGGAGTACCCGGTGCGCTTCCGGGCCTCCTACTTCCCGTACACCGAGCCGTCGGTCGAGGCCGACCTCGGCTGCATCGTCTGCGGCGGGTCGGGCCGCCTCGCGACGGGCCCCTGCCGGGTCTGCAAGACCACCGGCTGGCTCGAGATCCTCGGCTCCGGCATGGTGAACCCGGCCGTCTTCGAGGCGGTCAACGCGCGGCTCGGGCGGGTCGTCTACGACCCCGAGGAGGTCACCGGCTTCGCCTTCGGCCTCGGCATCGAGCGCGTGGCCATGGTCCGCCACGGGATCGACGACATCCGCCTCTTCTACGAGAACGACCTGCGCTTCCTGGAGCAGTTCGTCGGATGAAGCTCCCACTCTCCTGGCTCCGCGAGTACGTCCCGGTCGAGGCCGAGCCCGTGCGCCTGGCCGAGGACCTCACCGCCGCGGGCCTCGCCGTGGACGCGGTGGAGACCGTGGGCGGCGAGACCGTCCTCGAGCTCGACATCACCACGAACCGCGTCGACTGCATGAACGTCCTCGGGGTGGCCCGCGAGGTCGCCGCCCTCTACGGGCTGCCGCTGCGGCCGCCCGACACCTCGGTCCAGGAGGCGGGAGCGCCGGCCAGCGAGGCGCTCGACGTCGACATCGAGGCCCCCGACCTGTGCGGGCGCTTCTGCGCCCGGGTCCTGGACGTGAAGGTGGGACCGTCCCCGGCCTGGCTGCGGGACCGGCTCGAGCTCGTGGGCATCCGCTCGATCAACAACCTCGTCGACCTCACGAACTACGTGATGATGGAGACGGGCCAGCCGAGCCACGCCTTCGACATGGGCCGCGTGCCCGGCGGCCGGCTCGTCGTGCGCTGGTCGCGCGAGGGCGAGGGGCTGACGACCCTCGACGGCGTCACCCGCACGCTGCCCCCCGGGTGGGGGTCATCGCGGGGCGAGGTGGCGAGCCCGCGCTGGCGCTGGCCGGGATCATGGGAGGGGCCTCCAGCGAGATCGGCGACGACACGCGCGTCGTGGCGATCGAGGCCGCCTGGTGGGAGCCCCTCGCGGTGCGCCGCGCGGCGAGGGCCCTCGGAATGCACACGGAGGCCTCTCACCGCTTCGAGCGGGGCGCCGACATCGGCGCCGGCCCCGGGGCCATCGACCGCCTGGCCCACCTCCTCGCGAAGATCGGCGCCGGAACGGTGCGGCCGGGCCTCGTGGAGCGCAAGGGCCAGGACCGCCCGGCGCGCGTGCGTCCGGCTGCGGCCGGCGCGGGTGAGCGCGCTCCTCGGGGTCGAGGTGCCGCGGCTCCAGCAGATGCGGACGCTCGAGTCGCTCGGCTTCATCGTCTCCGGCTCTTCCCCCGAGGCCGCCGTCCACGTCCCCTCCTGGCGCCTCGACGTCTCGCGCGAGGCGGACCTCGCGGAGGAGGTGGGCCGGCACTTCGGGCTGCACCGGGTCCCGGCCGCGCTGCCGCCGGCCACTCGGGAGGGCCGGCTTCGCCCTTCGCAGCGGCGCGAGCGGCGCGTCCGCGACGTGCTGACCGGGGTCGGCCTCACCGAGGTGATCAACTACGCCTTCGTGGCGGGCGGGCAGGTGGACGCGCCGCCGGAGAGCCGCACGCGGCTCGCCAACCCGCTGACCGAAGAGCAGGACACCCTCCGGACGTCGATCGTGATGCCGGGGCTCGTCGACACGCTGCGGACCAACCTCCGGGTCGGCCGCCGCGACGTGGCGGTCTTCGAGCTGGGGCGCGTCTTCGTCCGCACGGAGCACGCTCCGCGCGAGGAGCGCCGGCTGGGGGTGCTGCTCTCGGGCAGCACCAGCCCTCACCACTGGTCGATGAAGTCGCGGCCGTTCGACCTCTTCGACCTGAAGGGCGTCGTCGAGCTGCTCTTCGCCCGGCTCGGCCAGCCCGTCCCCCAGATCGACCGCGAGAGCGCGCCCCCCGGCTTCCTGCACCCCGGGCGGGCGGTGTGCCTCCGGCGCGACGGCCAGGCGATGGGCTACGCGGGGGCCCTGCACCCGGACGTGCGCGCGGCCTGGGAGCTCAAGGACGAGACGGTCGTCCTGGAGATCGGCCTCGACGGCGTGCTGGAGGCCGCACCCGGGGTGGCGCGCTTCAGCGCTCTCGACCGCTTCCCCGCGGTCGAGCGGGACCTCTCGATCCTCTGCGACGAGGCGACCCCGGCCGCGGAGATCGACGCGCGGGTGCGGGCGGCGGCGGGGCAGGGCCTGCGGTCGGTGAGCCTGCTCGACCGCTACACCGGCAACCAGGTGCCGCCCGGCAAGGTCAGCCTGACGGTGAGCCTGCGCTTCCAGGACCCGGAGCGCACGCTGACGAGCGAAGAGGTGCAGGCAGCGGTGGACGGGGTCGTCCGGGAGCTCCGCACCGCCGGGCTCGAGATCCGGGGAGAGTGAGGGAAGGGCACGTGGAAGACAGCTTCAAGCTCCTCGAGGACAGGATTCACCGCGCGGCGGAGCGCCTGAAGACGCTCTCCGCCGAGGGCCAGTCGCTGCGCGCCGAGCTGGCGCAGGCGAAATCGCGGGCCGAGAAGGCCGAGCAGGCCCTCGCCGCGGCGGCCGCCCGCGAGGGGTCGGGCGCCGAGGAGGCCAAGAAGGCGGAGGCGCTCGCCCGCGAGGTGAAGACCCTGACCCGCGAGCGCGAGGAGATCCGCGACCGCATCGAGAAGCTCGTGGGGCTCCTCGAGAGCCTATAATCCGTCCATGGCGGACAAGCCCAGCCTCGTCCACGTCGAGATCTTCGGGCAGAGCTACGCGGTCAGGCCGGGGACCGACCCCGGCTACGTCGAGAAGCTGGCCGCCTACGTCGACGAGCAGATGAAGGACGTGAGCCGCGCGAGCGGGGCGGTGGACAGCCTGCGGGTGGCGGTGCTGGCGGCCCTCAACCTCGCCGACGAGTGCCTCCGCCTCCGCCACGACGTCGAGGAGGCGCGGCGCGAGTCGCGGGCCGCGGGCACCACGGTGGACGAGGGGATCGCCCGCCTCGCGAAGAAGCTCGGCTCGGCCCTCGGAGAGTAGGCTTGCCCCGGGGACGGGCGGCGACTATCATGCTTTCGAGGCTCTCTGCCTTGCCCGTGATGGATACGGCAACCTCGAACCAACGTCTTTCCTGAGGGGGTCCGATTCGCCTCGCGGTGAGCATGCCTCCGCGTCGAGGAAGCCTGAAGCGCGGCTCAGGACTCCCACCTGGTGACCCGGTTCAGGGCACCTGCCACACGACAATGCGGAGAGCCTCACTTTGACCCTCCCCGTCTCGAGAACGCTCGCGCAGACCGGGGAGAAGGCGCTCCTGCGGCACCTCCAGGGGCGCATTCCCACCGCCGCGGGCGTCCTGGTCGGCCTCGGCGACGACGCCGCCGCCGTCGAGACCTCGCCCTTCACCCTCGTGACCACGGACAGCCAGGTCGAGGGCGTCCACTTCCACCGTGACGCGGCCCCGCCGCGGCTCCTCGGCCGCAAGGCGCTGAGCGTCAACCTCTCGGACGTGGCGGCGATGGGCGGCATCGCGCGCTACGCCACGGTGAGCCTCTGCCTGCCGCCCGACCTCACGGTGGGCTGGGTGGACTCGCTCTACGACGGCCTGCTGGAGCGGGCGGCGGAGTCCGGGGTGGCCCTCGTGGGCGGCAATCTCACGCGCGCCCGCGACTCGATCGTGGTCGACGTCACCCTGCTCGGCGACTCGGGACGGCTCCTGCTGCGCACCGGCGCCCGGCCGGGGGATCGCGTCGTGGTGACGGGGCGGCTCGGGGCGGCGGCCCAGGGCGTGCGCCTCCTTTCCGAGGGCGCGCGCCTCGACGAGGACGGCGAGCTCGTCGCCACCGGGGTGTGGACGGAGTCCTCCGCGCCCGCGGTCCTGGCCTGCCTTCGCGCCCAGCTCGACCCGCGCCCGCCGCTCGCGCTCGCCCGCTCGATCGCCGAGCGCGGCCTGGCGCGGGCCGGCATGGACATCTCGGACGGCCTGTCGCTCGACCTCGTCGAGATCTGCTCCCGCAGCGGGGTCGGGGCGGTCGTCGAGGCCTCCGCGGTGCCCGTCGACCCGAGGGCGGCGGGACTCGAGCGCGCGCGGGGCGGCGACGCCCTCTCCCTGGCGCTTCACGGTGGGGAGGACTACCAGCTCCTCCTCGCCGTCGGCGCGGAGGAGGTCGGCGAGCTCGGCGAGCTCGCGCGGGTCTGGGGGGTCGAGGTCACGGTGGTGGGCGAGTTCGTCTCCGGCGAGCCCGTGGCGTGGCTGCGCGACGCGGACGGGGAGCGGCCCCTGGCGCCGGGAGGCCACGACCACTTCCGGTCGGGGCCGGCCTAGTCGGGGCGGCTGGGCATGCGGTGGCTGCGCCGGACGAGGCAGATCCTGCTCCACGTCGAGGACAGCCCCTCGCGAGTGGCGCTCGCGTTCGCGCTGGGCGTCTTCATCGCGTTCTTTCCCCTCCTCGGGATCCACACGGGCCTCGCGATCGTGATCGCGGTCGCCTTCCGCCTGAACAAGGTGGCGATCCTCGTCGGGGCCTGGACCAACAACCCCTGGACGATCGCGCCCATGTACACCGCGGGCACGCTCCTGGGCTGCTTCGTCCTCGGCGTGTCGCCCGCGAGCCTCGGGGAGATCGACTGGAGCCTGAGCGGGCGGGAGTTCTACGCCTCGCTCGCGGCGGGCCTGCGCCCGCTGCTGATGCCCTTCGTCGTGGGCAACCTGCTCCTGGGCGCGGCGGCCGCCGCCGTGTCGTTCCTGGCCCTGCGCTCTCTCCTGACGCGGCGAGCGCGCACGGCCGCCCGCCTCGAGACGCGGTGAGAAGTCCGTCAGGCCGAGGGGGCGAGCTCGTGGTGGCGCGTCGTCTTCTGGTAGGCGGCGCCCGCGCGGAGGAGCGTCGCCTCGTCGAACGGGCGGCCGAGAAGCTGAAGGCCGACGGGCAGGCCCGCGGCGAGGCCGCAGGGGAGCGACAGGCCCGGGAGGCCTGCCAGGTTCGCGGGCACGGTGAAGATGTCGGCCAGGTACATCTGCAGCGGGTCCCCGGTCTTCTCGCCGAGGCGGAAGGCCGCGGTGGGCGTCGTGGGAGTGGCGATCACGTCGCAGGCCTCGAACGCGGCGTCGAAGTCGCGCCGGATGAGGGTGCGCACCTTCTGGGCGCGGAGGTAGTAGGCGTCGTAGTAGCCCGACGAGAGCGCGAACGTGCCGAGGATGATCCGGCGCTTCACCTCCGCCCCGAAGCCGAGGTCGCGCGTCTCGCCGTAGAGGCCCTTCAGGTCGTGCATCCCGGGCGCGCGCCGCCCGTAGCGCACGCCGTCGTAGCGGGCGAGGTTGCTCGACGCCTCGGCGGTCGCGACGAGGTAGTAGGTCGCGATCGCGTGCGGGAGGTGGGGGAGCGACGCCTCGACGAGGGTGGCGCCTTTCGACTCGAGGGCCTGGAGCGACTCGCGGAATCGGGCCATCGTCTCCGTCTCGACGCCCTCGGCGAGGAAGGCCCAGGGCACGCCGACCCGGAGGCCCCGGGCGTCCCCGGCGAGGGCCCCGGCGAGGTCGGGGAGGGCCGCGCTCGCGCTCGTGGCGTCGTGCGGGTCGTGGCCGAAGAGAACCGAGCAGACGAGGGCTGTGTCTTCGACGGTGCGGGCGAACGGTCCCACCTGGTCGAGAGAGGAAGCAAAGGCCACGAGCCCGTAGCGGCTCACGCGACCCCAGGTCGGCTTGAGGCCCACGACACCGCACAGCGCCGCGGGCTGGCGGATCGAGCCGCCGGTGTCGGTGCCGAGGGCGACGGGCACCATCCGCGCGGCCACCGCGGCGGCCGACCCGCCCGAGGAGCCGCCCGGCACGCGCCCGGTGTCCCACGGGTTGCGGGTCGCCTTCCACGCGCTGTTCTCCGTGGACGAGCCCATGGCGAACTCGTCCATGTTCGTCTTGCCGACCACGATCGCGCCCGCGGCCTCGAGCCGCGCGACCGCGGTCGCGGCGAAGGGCGGGAGATAGCCCTCGAGGACGCGCGAACCGCACGTGGTGGGGAGGCCTTCGACGTGCAGGACGTCCTTGACCGCCAGCGGGACGCCGGCCAGAGGCGGGGCGGGCTCGCCGGCGGCGAGCGCGGCGTCGAGCCGCCGGGCGCGGTCGAGGGCGCGCTCGGCCGAGACGAGGAGGAAGGCATCGATCGCGGGCTCGGTCGAGGCGATGCGGTCGAGGTGGCCGCGCACGACCTCCTCGCAGGAGACCTCGCGGGCGGCGACCCGGCCGCGGATCTCCGAGGCGCTCGTCCCGACGAGGGCGCTCATCCCCCCATCACCCGCGGCACGCGGAAGAGCCCCTCGGCCGGGTCGGGGGCTCCCTCGAGCACGCTCTCTCGCTCCAGGCTTCGCTGCGGCTCGTCCTCGCGGAGAGAGGAGGCGTCTCGCGGCTGGCTCATGGGCGGTACGCCCGCGGTGTCGAGGGCCTGGAGCGACTCCGCCCAGGCGAGGATCTCCTCGAGCTGACGGGCGAAGAGCCGCTTCTCCTCGTCGGTGAGGGAGAGGCGCGCCAGGCGCGCCACGTGGTCGACGGTTTCGACGGTCACCCGGGGCATCAGCGGCTACTTTATACTGCCGGTGCCCGCGGCTGCACCGCGAGGAGGCTCCATGGCTCTCTGCCCTCACTGTCACCACGCACTGCCCGATTCTCCGGCCGGCCTCTGCCCGAACTGCGGCGGCGACCCGAGACCCGCCTCCGGGCCCCCGCCCTTGCCCCCGGGCCCGGGCCCCGCCGCCGCGCCGCCTTCGATTCCCTGGGACGCTCGCGACCGGATCGGCCTCGTGAGCGCGCTCGTGGAGACGACGCGGGAGGTGCTGACGAGGCCGAGTGCGTTCTTCCGCGCCATGCCGGTGGCCGGCGGGCTGGGCTCGCCGCTCCTCTACGCGGTGATCGTCGGCTGGATCGGCCTGGTCGCCTCCGCGTTCTACCAGGCGATCTTCCGGTCCGTCGTGGGGTCCGGCCTCGGCGCGTTCGGGGCCGAGCGGCCCGAGATCGCGGCCCTCCTGGGCTGGGTCGAAGGCTGGGCCGGCTTCGCGGCCCAGGCCGTATTCGGGGGCGTGTTCGTGGTGATCGGCGTCTTCCTCGCGGCCGGCATCCTCCACCTCTTCCTGCTGCTGCTGGGCGGGGCGCGCCGCGACTTCGAGGCGACGTTCCGGGTGGTGAGCTTCGCCCAGGCCACGAGCATCCTCTTCCTCGTTCCCTTCTGCGGCCAGTTCGTCGGCGGCATCTGGACCCTGGTGCTCTACGTCCTCGGCTTCGCCGAGGCTCACCAGATCGGCCACGGCAAGGCGACGGCCGCGGTGCTCCTGCCGATCGTGCTCCTGTGCTGCTGCTGCGCCGCGCTCGTCTTCCTCTTCGCGGGAGCGGTCGCCGGGCTCGTCGGGCAGATGCGGTGATCCGCCTGGCCGCCCGCTCGAGCGCCCCGCCGCTCGGGGCGATCTTCGGGGGCATCGGGCTCCTGGCCGCCGCCGCGGTGTGGCTGCTGCGCCTGGACCGCATCCCGCTCACGCTGTGCGTCTTCAAGGGCCTGACCGGCCTGCCTTGCCCGACCTGCGGCTCCACCCGCGCGCTCGGGCGCCTCTTCGCTCTCGACTTCGCGGGGGCGCTGGCCATGAACCCCTTCACGACGCTCGTGGCGGTGCTCGTGGCCGGCTGGGCGGTGGCGGACCTCGCCCTCCTGCCCCGGCGACGGGCGCTCGACCTCGAGGTGCCGAAGCCGATCGGCTTCGCCCTGCGCGTGGCGGCTCTCCTCCTCTTCCTGGCGAACTGGGTCTACCTGATCGCCGCCGGGCGCTGACGGGGAGAGCGGGCCGTCGCATATACTCGGATCCGCATGGACGGAGAAGCGCGCCCCGGGATCTCGATCGTCGTCCCGCTCTACAACGAGGTCCTGAACCTCGAGGACCTGCACCGCCAGCTCACGGCCGCCCTCGAGCCGACGGGCCGCTCGTTCGAGCTGGTGCTGGTCGACGACGGGAGCACCGACGGCACGCGGGAGAGCCTGCTCGCGCTGGAGGCGCGCGACCCGCGGGTCCGCGCGATCCTCCTGCGGCGCAACTTCGGGCAGACCGCGGCCTTCTCGGCGGGCTTCGACCGCTCGCGCGGCGACGTGGTCGTCACCTCGGACGGCGACCTGCAGAACGACCCTGCTCGACATCCCGCGCCTCGTCGAGAAGCTCGAGCAGGACGACCTCGACATGGTCTGCGGCTGGCGGAGGGAACGCCACGACCCGCTGTCGAAGCGCGTTCCCTCCTTCTTCGCCAACCGGCTCATCTCGTGGGCGACCGGCGTGCGGCTGCACGACTACGGCTGCTCGCTCAAGGCCATGCGGGGCGAGGTGGCGCGGGGCATCCGGCTCTACGGCGAGATGCACCGCTTCATCCCGGCGGTGGCCTCGTGGATGGGCGTGAGCCTCGCGGAGGTGCCGGTCAACCACCGCCCGCGCACCCGCGGGCAGAGCAAGTACGGGATCGGCCGCACGGTGCGGGTGCTGCTCGACCTCTTCACGGTCAAGTTCCTCCACTCCTACGGCACGCGGCCGGCGCACCTCTTCGGGCTGGTCGGCCTCGCGCTCGGGGCGAGCGGCTCGGCCATCCTCGCCTACCTCGCCGTCCTCAAGATCTTCTTCGACGAGGCGATCGGCGGGCGGCCCGCTGCTGCTCCTCGGCGCGCTGCTCTTCCTGACGGGGGTCATTCTCGTCAGCTTCGGCCTGATGGGCGAGCTCCTCGTGCGCACCTGGCACGAGAGCCAGGGCAAGCCCATCTACGTCGTGCAGGAGCGGCGGCCGGGGAAGAACGGGGAGCCGCGCGCGGCCTCGAGCCGTTGACCCGCGTCCTCTTCCTCGCCGAGTCGTTCCACCCGGTGCTGGGCGGAGGCGAGACCCACGTCCGACGGCTCGGCTCGGCCCTCGTGGCGGCGGGAGACGCGGCCACCGTGGTGACGCGCCGGGCCGATTCGGCGTGGCCGGCCGAGGAGCGGCTGGACGGCATCCGCGTCGTGCGGGTGCCGCCTCCCGGGCCCGGGCGGACGGGCAAGTTCCTCATGCTGCCGGCGGCGGTGGGGGCGTTGCTCCGCGAGGCGCCGGGCCACGACGTCGTCGTCGTTCGCGGCACGCGCGTGCTGGGCCTGCCGGGCCTCGTGGCGTCGCGCGCGTCCGGCGTGCCCGTCGTGATGCAGCCGGAAACGAACGGCGAGCTCAGCGGAGAGGCCTGGACGTGGGGCAAGGCCTGGGCCGGCGGGCCCGCGGGCCGGCTCGCCACCGCAGCCACGGCCCTGCGCAACCGCTGGCTGCGGGACGCCGACGCCTTCGTCGCGATGTCCCGGGCGATCCGGGACGAGATGCTCGGGGCCGGCATCCCCGGCGAGCGGATCGTGCTGCTGCCCCACGGGGTGGACACGGAGCGCTTCCGGCCCGCGACGGTCGACGAGAAGCTCGCGCTCCGGCGCGAGCTGGGCCTTCCGGAGGGCGTCCTGGCCGTGTACTCGGGGCGCCTGCTGCGGGGCAAGGGGCTCGAGACGCTCGTCGACGCCTTCGCCGCCATCGCCGAGAGGGCGGCCGGCCTGGGCCTGGTGCTGGTCGGCTCGGGCGAGGGCCAGGCCCTCTCGATCGAGGACGAGCTGCGTCGCCGCGTCGCCGAGCGCGGCCTCGGCGCGCGGATCGCCTTCGCGGGACGGCAGGAGCGCGTGGAGGACTACCTGCGCGCGGCCGACGTCTTCGCCTTCCCGTCGCTGTTCGAGGCGCTCGGCATTTCCCTCGTCGAGGCGGCGGCCTGCGCCCTGCCCGCCGTCGCCTCCCGGACCGGCGGGATCGTGGACGTGGTCGAGGACGGGGTCTCGGGACGGCTCGTGGAGCCCGGCGACGTCCCCGCGCTCTCCGAGGCCCTGCTCGGCCTCGCCGGCGACCCTGCCCTGCGCTCCCGGATGGGGCGCGAGGCGCGCGCCATCGCCCTCGCACGCTTCGACGAGCGCGACGGGGTCGAGCGCTACCGGGCCCTCTTCCGCGAGGTCAGTTCTCCGCGGGCTTCCTCATCCCCGAAGGCACGTGCTCCTCGTGCAGGTGGAGCTCCTCCTCCATCACCGGCTGCTCGAGCTTGAAGGAGAAGTACAGCGCGAGCAGGATGACCGTCAGGAACACCCCGATGAAGTGGACCCAGAGGTAGCGGGTCACGCTCTCGATCGGGGCCAGGGCCTCGGAGAGGTCCTGCTCGACCGTCACCATCCAGCTCACGTCGGGAATCTGGTCGATGGGGGAGAAGCCGACGAGGCGGGCGGGCTCGACCAGCACCTCGCGGCCGGATTCGTCCTTGCCCTTCACGTCGGGGATCGTCCAGTAGCCCCGGCGCGGTCCCGTCCGGCCGAAGATCTGCTCGCCCGGACTCGCCCAGGGGGAAGCCCTCCACGGCGTTGCGCAGCGAGTCGAAGCCCGGGAACGGCACCTTCAGGATGCGCTCGCTCTCGTCCGAGGCGAGGACCATGCCGTCGGTCGAGCGGATGAGGGAGGCGTGGCCCGTGCGGCCGATGCGCACGGGGGCGAGCACCGTGTAGAGATCGCTGGCGTCGACGAGGGCCCGGACGGCCCCGAGCCAGACGTCCTCCCGGTTCCGGACGGGGAAGGCGATCTCGAGGAGATTCACGGTCGAGCCCGCGGCGCGGTAGAGCTGGCCCAGGTGCACCTCGGGCTCGCCCTCCTGGCGCCGAGAGGTCCTTGAACCACTCGCTCTCGGCGTAGAAGAGGCGCCCGCCCCGGCTCGACGTGGCCAACACGCGGCCGTTGGTGTCGACGATCTGCACTTGCTTGATCGAGGGGCGCACGAGGCCCAGCGGCTTCAGCCGGGCCGCGAGCGGCGACTCGAGGAGCGAGGCATTGAGCTTCGCGTCCTTCCCGGAGGCCCAGGCCTGCTCGAGCTGTCGCGCGTCGGCCTCGGGGACGGGGCGCGCGGGTGCGGCGAGGGCCTGCTGAACGTCCGGGTCCAGGGCGAGGACCCGCAGCTGGACGACGTGCTCGCCCACGTACTGCTCGAGGGCGAGCTTGGTCTGGACCGCCCGCTGCTCGAGGCTCACGCCGACCGACTCGCGCAACTGGTTCTTCGCCTGGTTGACGACGATGAAGGACCCGAAGGCGACGAAGGGCATTGCCGCGAAGAAGAACGCCGTCAGTACCCGGGTGTCCAGGGTGTACCGCTGCTTGGCCATGGCTGCCTCCCCTAGAGGGCGAAGAGCCCGGCCGCGACTCTCGGGGGAGGCCCCCGGGGGCGGCGACCCCGGGAGGGCGTTCCGGGCTCGGTGCCTGCCGTCCGCTACGGCTACGGTGCGCTGGCAGGAGCCTAGGCCGCGGGCCCTCGCCCCGTCAAGGGAATCCGGCGGCTCAGGGCATGATTCGATCGGCTCACGGCGAACGCGCCGGTGCCCTTACACTCAGGCTCTCATGCGCGTGGCACTGACGGGCGCGTCCGGGTACACCGGCGGCCGCCTCCTCGCGGCGCTGCGGGAACGGGGCGAGGACGTGGCCGTCCTCGTGCGCAAGGCGTCCGTCTCCGCGGCGATCCGCTCGCTCGCATCGAAGGTGGTGGAAGGGGACCTCGGTGACGCCGCGGCCGCCTCGCGCCTCGTCGAAGGCGCGGACGCGGTCGTGCACGTGGCGGCCGTCTACCGCACCGCCGGCCACCCGGACTCGTACTACCGCGAGATCAACGTCGGCGGCACCGCGAGGCTACTGGAGGCGGCCGTGCGCCAGGGCGTCCGGCGCTTCGTCCACACGTCGACGGTGGGTGTCCACGGCCACGTCGAGCACCCCCCGGCCGACGAGACCGCCCCTTTCGCCCCCGGCGACATCTACCAGGCCACGAAGGCGGAGGCCGAGGCCCTGGCCCTCGATTTCCACCGCCGGCACGGCGTTCCCGTCGCCGTGGTGCGCCCGGGCGCCATCTACGGGCCGGGGGAGACGCGCTTCCTGAAGCTCTTCCGCGCCATCGCGCGGGGCCGCTACGCGATCGTGGGCACCGGCCGCACCTTCTACCACCCGGTCTACATCGACGACCTGGTGAGCGGGTTCCTGCTCGCCCTGGACCGGCCCGAGGCGGTGGGGGAGTCCTTCCTGATCTGCGGCCCGTCCTACGTGTCGCAGGCGGACCTCGCCGCCCTCGTGGCGAAGCACACCGGCGGTCGCGTCCTTCCCTTCCGGATCCCCGCGCGCCCGATCCAGTGGGCCGGGGACCTCGTCGAGGCGGTCTGCGTGCCGCTCGGCCTCGAGCCCCCCCTCCACCGGCGGCGGGTGGACTTCTGGACGAAGAGCCGGGCCTTCACGATCGACAAGGCGCGGCGCCTCCTCGGGTACGAGCCGAAGGTGGACCTCGACGAGGGGATCGCGCGCACGGCGGCGTCCTACCGGGAGGCCGGGTGGCTCTAGACGAGACGCCAGCCCCCGCGCAGCGGGACGGGCACGCGGGCGCGAGGCGGGTGCTCGCGCTCCTGAGCCTCGCGATCGTGGGAACGACGCTCTGGCTGGACCTTCCCCGCGCGTCGCAGGGCGAGTTCTGGGGCGACGGGGCGACCTACTACGCGATGGCCTGGAGCCTCGCGCGCGACCTCGACCTGCGGTTCGACGCGGGGGACCTCGCGCGCGTCCGCGCGGAGTACCCGAGCGGCCCGCAGGGGATCTTCTTGAAGCGGGCGAGCGGCGGCCTGACGGTGGATGCCGCGGCCGGGTTCCCGTGGGTGCGGCGGGTGCGCGCCGACGAGGGGCGGCTCTACTACGCGAAGGCCTTCGCGCACCCGCTGGCCGCGGCCCCGCTCGTGGCCGCCTTCGGGACGCGCGGCCTCCTGCTGGCGAACGGCCTGCTGCTCTCGGGCGCCCTGTGGCTCGCGTTCTTCGTCCTGCGGCGGCGCGGGGTCGCCCCGTGGCCGGCCCTGTCCACGGCCGTCGCCCTCCTGCTCTTCACCGTGACGCCGGTCTACCTGGTCTGGCCCACCCCGGAGATCTTCGGCCTCGCCCTGGTCACGGCGGGGCTCGCCGCCTGGGCCTCCGGCCGGCCGCTCCTCGCCGCCGTTCTCTTCGGCGTGGCCGGGTACCTGAAGCCTCCGAACGTCCTCATGGCCGCTCCCCTCGGCCTCGAGCCGCTCCTGCCGCGCGAAGGCGAGAGGCTCACGGGCCCCGGCCTGCGGCGCGGCCTCGGTGAGTCGCTGCGGCGCGGCGGGGTCCTCCTGCTGACCGCGGCGAGCCTCTACGGGGTGAATGCCGCCATCACGGGTGAGGTCAACTACCAGGGTGGCGAGCGCAAGACCTTCTACGGCCGATTTCCGCTCGACGCGACCGGGGCGAGCTTCGACGACAGCGGCGTGTGGATGACGACCAACCAGCTGGGCCCCCTCGTGGCCGGCCGCGACGAGGAGAAGGTCACGGTGGCGAGCGGGCCGGCGCGCGACGCGGGCGAGATCCGGGAGTCGTTTCTCTGGAACCTCGGCTACTTCTGGGCGGGCCGCTTCGGAGGTGCGTTCGCGTACTTCTTCCCGGCGGTGCTGGCGCTCGCCCTCTTCCTCGCCCGCGGGCCGCGGGACCGCGCGGGCTGGCTGGCGCTCGTCGCGATCTCGCTGTCCTGGCTCGCCTACATCTCCCAGATCCCCGACAACTGGTACGGCGGGGGCGGCACGGTGGGGAATCGCTACTTCCTGGCGGTGCTGCCGGCCTTCCTGCTCCTGGTGCCGGCGCGTCGCGCGTGGTGGGTGAGCGCGGGGTCCGTGGTCGCGGCGGCGGTGTTCCTGGCGCCGGTCCTCGCCTCGCCGGTCGCGCACTCGCTCCGGCCCGGGGCACACGCCACCCGTGGAGCGTTCCGGCTTCTCCCGGCGGAGCTGACGATGCTGAACGACCTCTCCGTCTTCACGGAGACCTGGCGCAAGAAGCGCCCGTTCGGCTTCGTCGGCAACCCGCAGCGGCCGGCCGACCCGGATGCCTACTTCCTCTACTTCCTGGACGACGGCACGTTCGGCAAGGAGGAGTGGGCGGGCCGGGCCGGCTTCTGGCTGCGGGGCGGCGCCTCGGCCGAGGTCGTGCTCCGGGCCTTCGATCTCGCCCCGGTGGATCGGGTCGTCCTGCGCGTGACCGGCGGACCGCTCGGCGACACGGTCACGGCTCGCCTCGGCTGGGGATCGCGGCGGGTGAGCGTGGGCCCGGGACAGGTGGCCGAGATCGAGCTCCCGGCCGGGCGGGGGCTTCGCTACTACGACACCTACCTCCACGTCCTGCGGCTCGAGTCGCGCCGCGGCGCGCCGCTCGCGGACGGCCGCGTGGCCGGCGCATTCGTGGACGCGCGGCTCGTCATGGGCCCGCGGAAGGGCGGCCAGTGAGCGAGCGTCTCGCGCGGATCGCCCTCGGAGTCGTGTCCGGGCTCGTCCTGCTCGCCGCGGTGGCGATCGACCCGCCCCGCGCGTCCGACGGGCGCTTCTGGAGCGACGGCGCGACCTACCACGCGATGGCGGGTAGCCTCGCCTTCGACGGGGACCTCGAGTTCACCGCCGCCGACCTCGCCCGCGTGCGCGCGTCGTACCCCGGGGGGCCCCAGGGCGTCTTTCTCAAGCGAGTGGGTGTCGACTCCGGGGCCCCGCGCCTCGTCTACGCCAAGGCCCTCGCGTACCCGGTCGTCGCCGCCCCGCTCGCCCGGCTCTTCGGTGTCGACCGCGGCCTGCTGCTCCTCAACGCGCTCGTCTTCGTCGCCGCCCTGTGGCTGGGTTACGCGGAGCTGTCCCGCTCGTCGGGGGCGGGTGTGGCGGCGGCGGGAGCGCTCGCCGTGCTGGCCGGCGGCGTCGTGCCCGTCTACCTGCTCTGGCCGACGCCGGAGATCTTCAACCTGGGGCTTGCGACCTTCGGCCTCGTGGCGTTCCGACGCGGGCGATGGGTCCTGGCCGCCGTGCTGCTCGGCCTCGCGGCGTACTCGAAGCCCACGAACCTGGCACTGGCCCTCCCGCTGCTGCTGGAGCCGCTGACGCGGGGCGGCGCGGCCGGGACCTGGCCGAAGCGCGTCATCGAGTCGGCCCGTCGCGGGGCCGTGGTGGCCGCGGTCGTGGCCGGGGGCTTCGGCCTCAGCTGGGTCGCGACCGGCGCGATGAACTACCAGGGGGGCGAGCGCAAGACCTTCTACGACCGCTACCCCTTCGACCCGGGGGTCACCTTCGACTCCGCCGGAGTGTGGATGACGACCGACCACCTGGGGCCGCTCGTCGCCGGCCGCGACGGGGACGAGCCGAGCGGGCGTGTCGCGCCGCCTCGCGCCCCCGAGGAGCTGCGGCGGTCCTTCGTCCTCAACCTCGGCGCTTTCTGGATCGGCCGTTTCGGCGGCGCCCTGCCGTACTTCCCCGGGGTCGCGGCGGCGCTGGGACTCTTCCTGCTCGTGGGCCCGCGGGAGAGGCACGGCTGGCTGGCCCTCGCCGCACTCGTCGTGTCGTGGCTCGGCTACATCCTCCTGATCCCCGACAACTGGTACGGGGGCGGCGGCACGATCGGCAACCGCTACTTCCTCAACCTCGTGCCGCTGGGGCTGCTGCTCCTGCCGCGGGGAAGGGGCGCCTGGGCCGCGGCCGCCGCCGTGGTCGGCGGCGTGCTCCTCGCGCCGATCCTCGCCGCGCCCGTCCACCACTCGCTGCGGCCGGGAGACCACGCGACGCGGGCCGCCTTCCGCCTCCTGCCGGCCGAGATCACCATGCTCGGCGACCTGTCGGTGTTCACGGACGTCTGGCGCAAGCGGCGGCCCTACAACGCGCCCGAGGGCGACCCCGCCCGCCGGCCGCCCGGGGCACCGCCGCCGTACTTCCTGTGGTTCCTCGACGACGGGACCTTCGGCCAGGAGGAGTCTTTCGGCGCGGAGGGCTTCTGGCTCCGTGGCGGCGACAGCGCGGAGGTCGTGCTGCAGGCGCTCGCCCCCGCGTCGCGCGTGCGCCTCGTCGTGACCGCCGGGCCCGCGGGGGACATCGTGACCGCCCGGCTCGGGTCCGAGCGCCAGCGGTTGGTCCTGCCCCCGCTCAAGACGCAGGAGATCGTCTTCGACCGGCCGCGGACCGCTCTCGGGTACTACGGGACGAGCCTGTACGTCCTGCGACTGGGCTCGCGCTACGGGGGGGCGACGGACACGGACCAGAGGACGCTCGGGTCGTTCGTGCAGGTCGTGCTGCAGGATCAGTAGGCCTTCACAGGACCGCCCGGGGTTCCCGGGCGTGTCATTCCGAGGGACGGCCGGCTGGAGCGGGTCCCGAGGAATCCGCAGTCTCAGCGCCGGCAGGCCGAGCGGATTGCGCCGTCGCCCGGCGAGACGAAGATTCCAGCAAGACAGGTCCTTGCTCGAGGCGACCGGCGTCTTCCGGTCGTGAGGCGGAAAGGCCCGACGGCGCGACCCGACGCTCTCGGCCGACGGTCGTCACGGCGACGGAGACGGCGTCGGCTCCAGGGGACGGGTCGCCGAGCGGCGATGCCGAGCGACGGCTTCCCGGCCGTAGTCGATCTCGGCCAGGTAGCGGTTGTGGCATTTGCACGCGAGAGCGATGTTACCGACCGAGTGGTCGCCGCCGTGGCCGAACGGGCGCCGGTGGTGGAACTCGAGCCCCTGGCGCGCCGTGCATCGTCTTCCCTGTTCGTCCTCGTAGCGGCATCGGCCTCCGTCCCGCTCGTACACGGCTCGCTTCACCGCGGCCGGGATCTGGCGCGTCGTGGGGGAGGTCTCGCTCTGCGACGAGCGTCTTCCTCGGCGTCTGGGTCTCGGCGAAGCGCCGGGCTTCGAGCCTCTGGAGCTTCTCGGTGACGGCTTGCTCGATGATCGCGCGCCAGGTCGCCGTCGGGCACCGAGGAGCGCATGAGGGCCCGCAGCCGCTCGAGCTTGTCGTCGAAGCTCGGCGGAGGCGGTGAACTGGACCTTGTAGCGGGCCGGGGCGAGGGGCTCGACCACAGCGGGCCGGGCCCGGGGAGAGGCCGGCAGCGCAGCCGCTCCCGGTCGGACACCCCGTTCGACGCACTCGCCGGCTGCCGGACTCCGTCCAGACGCAGTTCGACGCCGGCCACGCCGCGGCTCCGTCTGGACGCAGTTGGGACTCGCGCGCAGGCACCTCCGTCCGGACGCAGTCCGACGACGAAGCGACCTCGGACGTCCGAAGGCCAGCTCGGCGTCCGGCGGAGGAATCGTCGTCCCGGCCCGGCGGTCGGGCAGCTTCCGCATCACCGCCGGAGCATCCGGACCGTGGCGTCACCGCGTGCCGCACGCGCGTCCTTCCGAGCCGATCAGCGACGGCTCGCGAAGGGGCTTCCGAATCTTGTCAAGGGGAAAGTGAAGAAAAAGCGAAGCCCAATGTCGGGTCCAGGTGAGCGACGGCGGTGAAGCCTACGACCCCGCCCTCAGGTCGTCTGTTCCTTCCGCAGCAGCGCGTCGAGCCCGCGGCTGATCCGCAGGCAGCGCTCGAGAGCGTTCGACTCGAGCAGCTTCTGCCGGGCGGAGCCGGTGATCGGCAGGTGCTGGCACGCGAGGTTCACCCAGGACATCGCCTCGGTGGAGCGGCGCTGCTTCTCGAGGAACGCCCGCAGGTCCGCGTGGGCGTGGAGGTAGCGGGCGAGGGCCTCGACGGCGGGGCCCCACTCGTCGGCCTCGTCGCCCTCTTCGATGGGGACCGCCTCCGCGACCAGGACGTCGGTGCCGAGGAGCAGGTCGACGCGCGCGCGGGTGACGCCGTCGAGCTCGGCGCGGTGCTCGAGGGGCGACAGGGAGTGGATCTCGCGGACGGCGGCGATGGTGCCGACGGTGTGGAGGTCCCTCGGCGAGGCGGCGTTCTCCCGCCGGGCGAGGGCCAGCAGCTGGCCCCCGCAGCGCGCGGCGAGCAGGGCAGCGGACACCGCGGCGGGCCGGTCCAGGACCAGGGCGAGCGAGGCGCCCGGGAAGAGGCACGAGTCCTCGAGGGGCAGGACCGGCAGCAGGCGGGAGCCGGTGACGCGCACGGGGTCCGGGGCGTCCACGGCGCGCATGTTACCGCAGCGCGCCTCCGAAGCGTCGCGCCCATTTGCGGCGCAGCACCTCGGTGAGCGTCTCCCGGCCGCGGCCGGGCAGCAGCTCCACGTAGTCCTCGCCGATGCGGGCGATCGCGCGCGGGTCTCCGCCGGGGCGGGTGATGGGGATGCCGGGGACCTTCCCGCAGAAGGCCGTCTCGTATCCCGCCTCGATGGCGAGGCGCCGGGCCGTCGGACCCTCCGCGTGCCAGGGGTAGCACAGGTGCACGGCGGGCCGCCCGGTCCGCGCCTCGATGAGGCGCCGCGACTCGGCGAGCTCGAGGAGAATGGCCCGGCCTCTCTCGTCGGGGGTCTCGACTCGTCCCGTCACGCGCGTGCGGCCAAAGGCCCGGCGCAGGCGCGCCTCCCAGTCGGCGCGCAGGAAGAAGCCCTCGCCGCCCGACTCGCTGACCTCGGCCACGCAGGCGGCCCGCACGCCCGGGTCCTCGTGGTAGCGCAGCTCTTCGGAGGTGCGCGGCGCGGAGCGCAGCAGGGGCGCGCCGAGCGGGGCCTCCTCGCCCATCAGGTCGCGCTCGCCGGCCCCGAGCAGCGGCTGGTCGAACGCGTCGTACCCGCGGCGGGAGCGGGGGGTGACGAAGCCGGCGAGCTGCGGGCCGGTGTGGACCCGGGCGTGGCGCAGGGTGTGGCTCTGGAAGTCGAAGAGGCCCGTCCCCGCGAGCGTCTCGATCTCCTCCCAGCACATGAGGGCGCCGTCGCCTTCCTCGCGGCGGAGGAGGGTCGCGGCGTCCGCGCGCCCGCTCTCGACGTCGTCCCACGTGGGCTCCTTCGTGCCGGGGCGCGACGGGATGCGCCCGGGGACGAGGAACACCACCGCCTTCATGCCGTGCCGGCGCAGCAGGGGCGCGGCCACGCTCCAGACCGAGCCGCGCCCGTCGTCGAAGGTGAGGACGACCGCGCGCTCCTCCGGAGTGCGCTGGCCGCGCAGGACCGCGACGTACTCGTCGGCCGAGAGCGTGACGTAGCCGTTGTCGGCGAGGTGCGAGAGCTTGCGCGAGAACGAGACAGGCTCGGCGCCGTGGAACACGAAGACGGGCACGTCCCCGCGGGGCAGCTCGCCCCCGGTCACGAAGGGAGGGTAGCGCCCCCGCAGCAGGTCGCGCGGCACCTCCCAGGCCTCGCGCGCACTGCGACCGAGGCGGCGCAGGGGCATGGCCTTCAAGCCCTCCCGCCGGAGAGCAGGTCGTCGTAGAAGGCCTGCATCTGATCGACACAGGCGCGCACGTCGTAGAGGCGCGAGGCGACGAGCGCCTGCCGGCCGAGCCCCTCGCGCAGGGCGGCGTCGCCGAGGACGCGGTCGAGGCCGCTCGCCAGGGCCACCGCGTCGGCCGGCGGCACCAGGACCCCCGTGACGCCGTCTTCCAGCACCTCGCGGCAGCCGTCCACCGACGTCGAGACGATCGCCTTGCCGGCCGCCATCGCCTCGAAGAGCGCGAGCGGCGTGCCCTCGTAGAGCGACGAGATGCAGAAGACGTCGAGGGCGCCGAGGAGGTCGGGCACGTCGGTGCGGTGCCCGGCGAAGACGAGGCGGTCGCCGATGCCCAGGCCCGTGGCCTGCTCCCGCAGGCCGGCCATCAGGTCCCCATCGCCCACGATGAGCACCCGGGCCTGGGGCCGGCTCGGCAGCAGGCGTCCCGCCGCCTCGACCAGGAAACGGTGGCCTTTCTGGGCATTGAGGCGGCCGATCGACCCGACGACGAGCGCGTCGTCGGGGATCCCGAGCTCGTGCCGGACGCGCCGGGCACGCTCGCGGGACGCGGGGGCGAACTCGTCGAGCGGGGCGCCGTTCCAGATGAGGCGGACGCGGTCGGCAGGCACGAAGCGCTCGCGGACCAGGAACTCGCGCGTCGAGCGGCTCACCGCGATCGCGCCGTCGGTCCGGTGGCGCAGGAGGCGGTCGGCGAGCGCCTGGTAGGCGGGCATCCGCGGGTCGGCGAAGTGCTCGTGAAGCACCAGCTTCGCCCCGACCGCGCGCGCGGCGAGGCGGCCGAAGTCGGCCGCGGCGTAGCCGTGAACGTGCAGGATGCGCGCGCCGCGCTCCCGGGCCAGGCCGACGAGGTCGCCCAGGATGCGCGGGTCGAAGCGGCCGCGGCCCAGGTGCCGGACCCCGATGCCCTGCTCCTCCAGCCACCGCGTGGCGGGCTCCGGGTGCTTGAGGCCGCACAGCGACACCTCGTAGCGCGCGGGGTCGTAGCGCGGGAACCACCAGGAGAACAGGCGCGAGACCCCGTGGATGCTCGACCCGCGGACGCCGAACTTGTCGCAGACGTGAAGGACGGGTACGCCCATGGGCCTCAGGCGGAGGTGGGGCCCGCCGGGGCGCCTGGACCCCGGGCCATCCAGGCGATCGCGCCCGACAGCGAGAGAAGGACCATGAGGCCCGCCCCCACGAGCGAGAAGGCGAGGGCGCTCTCCCGCGGGAGGCCGACCTGGGCGAAGTACACGGTGAACAGCCCCTCGCGCAGGCCCCAGCCGTTGAAGGAGATCGGCACCGCCTGCAGCAGCGAGCACAGCGGCACCATCAGGAAGGCCGCGCTCGCCGGGAGCGGGATGCCCAGGCTCCGGGCGATCGCCAGGTAGTAGAGGACCACGAGGGTCTGGAGAAGGACGCTCGCGAGGCCCGCCATCCAGATGGTCCTCAGCTGCGTGCGGTAGGCGTGCACCGCGCCCTGCACGACCTCGAACTGCTCCCGGGCCCAGCCGATCGAGCTCAGGCGCGAGACGGACATGAGCCAGCGGGCGGTCCCGGGCCGGAAGAAGATGTAGGCGAGGAAGCCGAAGAGGCCCGCGAGGCCGAGGAGCACCACCCGCGCCCCGGCGAGGCCGCGGACGGCGGGGGGCGCCAGGAGCCAGGCGACCGCCGCGAGCAGGTAGAGGGCCCCGAACCCCAGGATCCGGTCGATGCCGACGACGGCCAGGGAGGTGGCGGTCGAGCCGGTCAGCTTCGAGCTGTCGCGCACGCGCACGATGTCTCCCCCGATGTTGCTGGGGAGGAAGTTGTTGAAGAAGGTCGCAACCAGGTACGAGGCGGTCAGGTGCCCGAGCGGGGCCGGGGCGCCCAGGGCGCTCAGCAGGATCCGCCAGCGCCAGGTCGCGAGGGCCAGCATCAGGACGAAGCAGAGGACCGCTCCGAACAGGTCGACCAGGTCCGCCGTTCGCACGCGGTCCTCGAGCGCGTCGAGATCGGTGATGGAGAACAGGTAGACCAGGAGGGCCAGGCTGATCGCGACCTTGACCCCCAACAGCGCAGGGCGCTTCATGAGCTAAGACGCCATGCTACAGTACGTTCCGCGGACGCGCAAAACCGAAACGGGGCAGCGCAGAGTGGCCGAAGACGAGCACGGGGACGAGCGGCGGCAGGTCGGCATCCAGGAAGCGATGGGCCGCGGTGCCTCGCCCCTGCGCAAGTACCAGGACCTCGTGATCGGTCGCCGCGGCCTCGGCCGCCTGGTCCTTCACGAGGCGGTGATGCTCGCGAGCTCCTGGGTACCGGGAGCGCTCGGCCTCGTCCTGCGCAAGCTCCTCTACCCGCTTCTCCTCGGCGCCGTGGGCAAAGGCGTCGTCTTCGGGCAGGGCGTCGTGCTGCGCCACCCGCACAAGGTGCGCCTGGGCGACGGCGTCACCGTGGACGACCTCGTGGTCCTCGACGCGAAGGGGACCTCGAACCGGGGCATCGACGTGGGCCGCGGCGTCTTCCTCGGCCGCGGCACGATCCTCTCCTGCAAGGACGGGGACATCGCGATCGGCGACCACGGCAACTTCGGCTTCCACTGCGAGGTCTTCTCCGGGTCGAGCGTGACGGTGGGCAAGCACGGCCTCTTCGCGGCGCAGTCCTATCTCGTCGGCGGAGGCCACGAGTTCGAGCGGCCCGAGCTCGCCGTCATCGACCAGCCGCGCTCCTCGAGGGGCATCGTCCTCGGGGACAACGTCTGGCTGGGCACGGGGGCGAAGGTGCTCGACGGGGTGCGCATCGGCCGGGACGTGGTGGTGGGCGCCAACGCGGTCGTGAACGCGGACCTGCCCGACGGGGCGATCGCGGCCGGGGTCCCGGCCCGCGTGCTGCGGCACCGGGCGGGCACGGAGCCGGCCGGATCCGGCTAGAATCCGGGAAGGCCGTCCCCGCGCAGAGGTGCCCATGAAGAAGGTCCTCGAGGAGAAGGAGTCCGTGCCGCGCCCGGCGGTCCCGGACACGCGTTTCACCACGATCTCGGGGCGGGCCATCGCCCCCGTCTACCGGCCACAGGACATAGCCGGTGTCGATTACGCCCGCGACCTCGGCGACCCCGGGCAGTACCCCTACACGCGCGGCATCCACGAGACGATGTACCGCGGCCGGGTCTGGACCATGCGGCAGTTCGCCGGGTACGGCAGCGCCGCCCAGACGAACGCCCGGTTCAAGTACCTGCTCGAGCACGGCGGGGGAGGGCTCTCGGTCGCGTTCGACCTTCCGACCCTGATGGGGCGCGACCCCGACCACCCGCTCTCCCTCGGCGAGGTGGGCAAGTGCGGCGTCGCGGTGTCGTCGCTCTCGGACATGGAGACGCTCTTCGAGGGCATCCCCCTCGACCAGGTCACGACGTCGATGACCATCAACTCGCCCGCGGCCATGCTCCTCGCCTTCTACATCCTCGTGGGGGAAGAGCAGGGCGTGGGGCCGGAGAAGCTGGCCGGCACCCTGCAGGCGGACATCCTCAAGGAGTTCATCGCCCAGAAGGAGTACATCTACCCGCCGCGCCCCAGCATGCGGATCGTGGTGGACATGATCCGCTACTGCACGGAGCGGATGCCGAAGTGGAACACGATCTCGATCTCCGGGTACCACATCCGCGAGGCGGGGTCGACGGCGGCGCAGGAGCTCGCCTTCACCCTGCGCGACGGGATCGAGTACGTGCAGTGGTGCGTCGACGCCGGCCTGGACGTGGACAGCTTCGCCCCGCGCCTTTCCTTCTTCTTCAACTCGCACAGCGACTTCTTCGAGGAGATCGCGAAGTTCCGCGCGGCGCGGCGGATCTGGGCGCGCACGATGCGGGAGCGGTTCAAGGCGAAGAACCCGCGCTCGTGGATGCTGCGCTTCCACACCCAGACGGCGGGGGTGAGCCTCACCGCGCAGCAGCCCTACAACAACGTCGTGCGCACCGCGCTCCAGGCGCTGGCCGGCGTCCTCGGCGGGACGCAGTCGCTGCACACCAACTCGCTCGACGAGGCGCTGGCGCTGCCGACCGAGGAGGCGGTGACCATCGCGCTCCGGACGCAGCAGGTGATCGCGCACGAGTCCGGGGTCGCGAACGCGGCCGACCCCCTGGGGGGCTCGTGGCTGGTCGAGCGTCTCACGAACGACATCGAGGCGGAGGCGCTCGAGTACTTCCGCAGGATCGACGAGATGGGCGGGATGGTGGTGGCGGTCGAGCGCGGCTTCCCGCAGCGCGAGATCCAGGAGTCGGCCTTCCGCTTCCAGCAGGCGGTGGAGCGCAAGGAGAAGATCATCGTGGGCGTCAACGAGCACGTGATGGAAGAGGCGCCCTTCCCGATCCTGTACATCGACGAGCAGGTGGCGGGGGAGCAGGTGGAGCGCGTGCGGGCGCTGCGCCAGCGCCGCGACCACGCGCGCGCGACGCGGGCGCTCGCCGACCTCAGGGCCGCCGCCCGCGGGACGGACAACCTCATGCCGCCCATCCTCGAGGCCTCGAGGGCCTACGCCACGGTCGGCGAGATGTGCGACGCCCTGCGCGAGGTCTTCGGGGAGTACCAGGAACAGCCGATCTTCTAGCAACCGGTTATCATTCCCCCATGACCGAGATCGCCACCCGTCGCATCAGGGTCGTCATCGCGAAGCCGGGTCTCGACGGCCACGATCGTGGGGCCAAGGTGATCGCTCGCGCGCTGCGCGACGCGGGCATGGAGGTCATCTACACGGGGCTGCGCCAGAGCCCCGAGCAGATCGTGGCCGCCGCCGCGCAGGAGGACGCCGACGTGATCGGCCTGAGCATTCTCTCCGGGGCCCACCTGCCCATCTGCCGGCGTGTCGTGGAGCTGCTGCGGGAACGCGGGATGGACTCCGTCCGCGTGTTCGTGGGCGGGATCATCCCGAACCAGGACATCCCGGAGCTCAAGCAGCTCGGCGTGAGCGACGTGTTCCTGCCCGGGGCGTCGACCCAGGACGTGATCCGGGTCATCGGACAGGGCGCGGCCGAGCGCGCCTGATCGGCCTCATTCCCGCTAACTCGTTGACAGGCGGGAGGGAAGGGTCTATCTTGGGCCGAATCGCACCGGCGCCCCGCGAAGCGGGAGCGCAGGGGAGCGGCGTGCGCGGCTGACGTTAGCCTGGGGGCCAAGAGGGGATGGGCAAGAAGATCCTGCTCGCGGACGACAGCATCACGATCCAGAAGGTCATCGAGCTCACCTTCTCGGACGAGGACTTCGACGTCATCACCGTGGGCAACGGCCGACTCGCCCTCGAGAAGCTCCCCGAGGTCCGTCCGGACATCGTGCTGTGCGACATCATCATGCCGGAGAAGGACGGGTACGAGGTCTGCGAGCAGATCAAGACGAACCCCTCCACCTCTCACATCCCCGTCCTGCTGCTGACCGGGGCCTTCGAGCCCTTCGACCAGGAGAGGGCGGCCCGCGCCGGCTACGACGGTTCGCTCGCGAAGCCTTTCGAGCCCGAGACGCTCATCGCGAAGGTGAAGGACCTGCTCGCGAGGGCCCCCGTGCGAGCGTCGGCCCCGCCCCTCGTGCGCCCGGCGCCCGTGGCGGCGCCCGTGCCCCCGCCGGCCGTGCCGCCACCGGCGGTGCTGCCCTTCCAAAGACCCGCGCCGGCCGCGCCCGCCCCTCCGCCCTTCGTGATGCCGGCCGCCGCGGCGCCCCGCTTCATCCCCGACGAGCCGTTCGGCGGCCTCGAGGACTCGGCCTTCGAGGAGTCCTCGGCCCCGACCGATGCCTTCGCCCCGATGACGGAGGAGGAGTCGGCGACCCTGCTCGCGCCACCCGCCCCCGAGTCTGCGCCCGCCGACGCCGCGTCGACCGTGATGTTCCGAGCCGGGGACCTTCCCTGGAACGTCGAGCCCGCGCCGGCGCCTCCAGCGCCTGCGTTCGCGGCGATGCCCGAGCCCGTTCCCCCCGCTCCCCCGTTGCGAGAGCCCGAGCCGGTGTTCGCTCCTGAGGTGACCGAGGTGGGCGAGGTGACCGAGGAGCCCGCGGTCTTCGAGGAGGTGCTCGAGGAGGACCTCGATTTCGGAGCGCATGGTTTCGAGCCGGAGCCGCACGTCGAGCGCGCCGACATCGCGACTCTGCCCCCGGTACCACCGGAAGACGAGGGGGGGGTGACCGGGGCCTTCGAGCCACTGCCGATCCTCGAGCCCGAGCCTGCGCCGGCATTCGAACCCGAGCCTGCGCCGGTACTCGAGCCTGAGCCTGCGCCGGCGTTCGAACCCGAGCCCGAGCCCGTATTCGAGCCCGAGCCGGTCTACCAACCGGAGCCCACGCCGGCGTTCGAACCCGAACCCGTCTTCGAACCCGAGCCCGCGCCGGTCTACCAGCCCGAGCCCACGGCAGCCTTCGAACCTGAGCCCGAGGCCGTCTTCGAACCGGAGCCCGCACCGGCGTTCGAGCCGGAGCCCGTGCCGGTCTACCAGCCCGAGCCCACGCCGGCCTTCGAACCCGAGCCCGAGCCCGTCTTCGAGCCGGAGCCCGCACCGGTTTTCGCGCCGGAGCCCGCGCCGGTCTACCCGCCGGAGCCCGCGCCGGTCTACCAGCCCGAGCCCACGCCGGCCTTCGAACCCGAGCCCGAGCCCGTCTTCGAGCCGGAGCCCGCACCGGTCTACGCACCGGAGCCCAGTCCGCCTTCGAACCCGAGCCCGAACCCGTCTTCGAGCCGGAGCCCACGCCCGGTCTTCGCGCCCGAGCCCGCGCCCGTCTTCGCGCCGGAGCCCGCGCCCGTCTTCGCGCCCGAGCCGGCGCCGGTCTTCGAGCCCGAGCGCGCACCCGTCGCGGCGGAGTCCTTCGCCGACGTGGCAGCCGCCGTGGCCGTGCCTCCTCCGGCGCCGCCACCGCCGTCCGAGGCGGCCGCTTTCTCGGTGCCGGTGGAGATGGTCGAGAAGATCGCCCAGCGGGTGGTCGCGCAGATCTCCGAGAAGGCCGTGCGCGAGATCGCCTGGGAGGTGATCCCGGACCTCGCGGAGGCGCTGATCAAGCAGGAGATCGAACGCCTCAAGGCCGAGCTGCAGAAGACCTGAGACGAAGGCGCGCGACCCCGCGGACGACGCGCCCCCGAAGCGGCGTGGTAGGCTCGCCGCTCGGCCCGAGCGGCGCGGGCGTCCGGCCGTGCACCCCGTGACAGGAGGAGCGAGACGTTGAGCATCACCATCGATCCGACCACCCTGAGCAGCCATTTCGAGCCGAAGGAGGCCGAGGAGCGGTGGGAACGCCTCTGGCGCGAATGGGAGGTGCACCGCTTCGACGAGAACGACCGGGGGCCGGCGTACGTCATCGACACGCCGCCGCCGACCGTGTCGGGCTCACTGCACGTCGGGCACGTCTTCAGCTACACGCAGACGGACGTCCTCGCGCGGCACCACCGAATGCGCGGCAAGAACGTCTTTTACCCGATGGGCTGGGACGACAACGGCCTGCCGACCGAGCGGCGCGTCCAGAACTTCTACCACGTGCGCTGCGAGGCCCACGCGCGCTACGAGCCGGGCCTCGACCTCGCGATGGCCGACGACGCGGGCCGCAAGCAGCCGCCCCGCCGGATCTCCCGCGCGAACTTCATCGAGCTCTGCCTCGCTCTCACCGCCGAGGACGAGAAGGCCTTCAAGGCCCTGTGGCAGCGCCTCGGGCTCTCGGTGGACTGGCGGCTCGAGTACTCCACGATCAACGAGCGCAGCCGTCGCACGGCGCAGTCGAGCTTCCTGGACCTGCACCGCAAGGGGCAGGTGTACCAGGTCGAGGCGCCGACCCTGTGGGACGTGGACTTCAAGACCGCGGTGGCCCAGGCCGAGGTCGAGGACCGGCCGCAGAAGGGCGCCTTTCACCACGTTCGCTTCGGGGTCGAGGGCGGCGGGAGCTTCGTCGTCGCCACCACGCGCCCCGAGCTGCTTCCCGCCTGCGTGGGGGTGGCCGCGCACCCCGACGACGCGCGGTACCGGTCGCTCTTCGGGAAGCGGGCGGTGACCCCCGTCTTCCGCGTGCCGGTGCCCATCTTCCCGAGCGAGCTCGTGGACCGCGAGAAGGGCACCGGCATCCTGATGGTCTGTACCTTCGGCGACGCGACGGACGTGCAGTGGTGGCGCGAGCAGGGCCTCGCCCTGCGGCAGGTCATGGGCCGCGACGGGCACCTTCTCCCCGTGGAGTTCGGAGGTGAGCTCTTCCCGAGTCTCGATGCCGCGAAGGCGAACGAGGCGTACGCGCACCTGGCCGGCCGCACGGTCAAGGAGGCGCAGAAGGCCGTGGTGGAGCGGCTGCGCGACCCGGCCGGGTGCCCTTCGGGCGAGGGCCTCGCCCCGCTGGTCTCGGAGCCGCAGCCGCTCGAGCACCCGGTGAAGTTCTTCGAGAAGGGCGACCGTCCCCTCGAGTTCATCACCACCCGGCAGTGGTTCGTGAGGATCCTCGAGCACAAGCAGGCGCTCGTGGAGGCGGGGGAGCGGGTCGCCTGGCACCCGGAGTTCATGGGCCAGCGCTTCCGCAACTGGACGGAGAACCTGAACCTCGACTGGTGCATCAGCCGGCAGCGGTACTTCGGCGTGCCCTTCCCGGTGTGGTACCCGGTCAAAGCGGACGGAACGACGGACTTCTCGGCCCCGATCGTCGCGGACGAAGCGGCGCTGCCGGTCGACCCGATGACCCACACGCCGCCCGGGTACGCGGAGGGGCAGCGCGACCAGCCGGGCGGGTTCACCGGCGAGGCGGACATCTTCGACACCTGGTTCACCTCCTCGCTGACGCCCCAGATCGCGACCGGCTGGACGGAGTCCCCCGAGCGCCACCGGCGCCTCTTCCCGATGGACCTGCGCCCGCAGAGCCACGAGATCATCCGCACCTGGGCCTTCTATACGATCGTGAAGGCGTGGCTGCACGAGGGGGAGATCCCCTGGCGCGCGGCGGCGATCTCGGGCTGGGTGCTCGACCCGGACCGCAAGAAGATGTCGAAGAGCAAGGGCAACGTGGTGACGCCCATGCACCTCCTCGACCAGTACGGGGCGGACGCCGTGCGCTACTGGTCCCTCGCCGCGCGGCTGGGCACCGACACCGCGTTCGACGAGAAGGTGTTCGCGGTCGGCCGCCGCCTGGTGATGAAGGTCTGGAACGCCTCGAAGTACGCGCTGTCCCAGAGCGCCCCCGACGGCCCGGTCAGCCACCCGCTCGACCTCGGCTTCCTCGCGCGCCTGCGCGACACGGTGGCGAAGGCGACTCTCGCCTTCGACGACCTCGACTACGCGGGGGCCCTCGACACGGTCGAGCGGCTCTTCTGGTCCGGCTACACCGACAACTACCTCGAGCTGGTGAAGGCGCGGGCTCGCTCCGAGTCGGACCCCGCGGGTCGCGCCTCGGCGGTGTCGGCGGTGCAGCAGGGGCTCAGCGTGCTGCTGCGGCTGCTCGCGCCGTACGTGCCCTACGTGACGGAGGAGGTCTGGTCGTGGGGCTTCGCGTCGGCGAGCGGCGCCCGGAGCATCCACCGGGCGCCGTGGCCCTCGGCCGCCGAGTTCGCGGTGGTCCCGGCGGGGGAGGCAGGGGCGGGATTCGACGCGGCCTGCGCGTTTCTCGACGCCGTCCGGCGGGCGAAGAGCGCCGCGGGCGCGACGGTGGGGCGCCAGCTGGCGAGGCTGCGGGTCGCCGACCAGCCCGCGCACCTTCGATCTGCTCGCGCCCTGCCTCGGCGATCTCGCGTCGGCCGCCCGCGCCGAAGGCGACGTCCTCGAGGCTCGCGAGGGAATGGAAGACGGGGCCTTCGAGGTGACCGAGATCGTTCTGGCGGAGAAGCCGCCGAAGACGACCGAGCCCTGATGGACCGCGCCTCCGCCCTCGCGGCGGCGCTCGTCGCGCGGGGCGGGCCCCGATTGCCGGGGGTCTCGTGGCCGGCGTCGATCGACTCGACCAGCAACCGGCTGAAGGCGCTCGCGCGCGGCGGCGCCCCGGAGTGGACCGTCGTGCTGGCTGACACCCAGACCGGGGGCCGCGGCCGCGAAGGCCGGGCGTGGGTGTCGCCCTCGGGAGGGCTGTACCTCTCGGTGCTTCTCCGGCCGCGATTCGAGAAGGTGGGTCTGCTGCCCCTCGCGGCCGGCGTGGCGGTGGCGGAGGCGGCGCGCGAGCTCGGCGTGCGCACCGAGCTGAAGTGGCCCAACGACGTGCTCGCCTCGGGGCGCAAGATGGCCGGGATCCTCTCGGAGGCGGCCTCCGGCCCGGCGGGCGTCGAGTGGGTGGCCCTGGGCGTCGGCGTCAACGTGGCGCTCGACGCCGCCCGTGTCCCGCCCGAGCTGCAAGGCGGCGTGACGTCGCTCGCCGCGGAGGGGGCCGCGGACGTGCCCGTCGGCGTGGTGGCGGCGGCGGTGCTGGCCCGGCTGGCGGTCGGCTACGATGCCCTGCGGTCCAACCCGAGCGCGGTCCTGTCGGCCTGGCGCTCGCACGCGGCGGACTGGTGGGGCCGCCTGGTCGACGTGCGCGTGGGGGAGGCCCCGCTGCGGGGTCGGCTCCTGGAGGTGGACGAGGAAGGGGCCCTCGTGCTGGAGATCGAGGGTGGCACGAGGCGCCGGCTCTTCTCCGGCGAGGTCACTCGCGTGAGGCAGGCGGCGCGGTGAGCGTGGTCGGCGCCACCGATCCCGAGGCGGCCTACTACCAGGCGGTGGAGGAGTACTTCGTCTCCCGCCGGGGAGATCCCCTCTTCCTCTCGAACGCCGACTGGAACCTCGTGCGGAAGTGGCGGCTGGCCGGGCTTCCCCTGCGGGTCGTGCTGCGGGGGATCCGCGACGCGCTCGACGCGCACGCGCACGGGTGGAGCCGCGAGCGCAAGGTGGGAAGCCTCTCCTACTGCGCGCGCGAGGTGGACGCCGCGCGCGAGAGATGGGAGCGGGCGCTCGCCCTCGGGCGCGACGAGGGGCTGGACGCGGCGTCTGCGCTGCGCGGCTTCGCCACGGACCTCGAGCGTGCGCGGGGGCTCGGCCCCCGCGCACGCCTCCTGGCGGTCGAGCTCGCCCGGGTGGTGCGCGAGCGTGCGGAAGCAGGGCGCCTCGAGGAGGTCTCCGCCTGGCTCACCGAGCGTGAGGCCGAGCTCCTTGAGGCGATCTCCGCCGACGAGGGACAGGAGCGGGGGAAAGCCCTCGAGGCCGAGGTCGACGCGGGGCTCGAGCGGTGGCGGGCCCGGATGCCGGCGCGGGTGGTGGACGAGCTGCGCCGCGAGTCGCTGGCGAGGCGGCGGCTCGAGGCGTACGGGCTCCCGCGGCTGAGTCTCTTCCACCTCGAGGGCGGGGGAGGGCGGTGAGGCCGGCCTCGCCGGCCGCCGGCGGGCTCTCTCCCGGCCAGCTGGTCGAGGCGGTGATCGAGAAGGGCGTCTACCGCGGGCGCGGTCTCGGGCGCGTGGATGGGCGCGTGGTGTTCGTACCGCGGGCTCACCCCGGCGACCGCGTGCGCGCACGGGTCACCGAGGTGCACGCCGGCTGGGCCGAGGGCGCCCTCGTCGAGGTCCTGGCCGCCGCCCCGGACCGGCGGGCCTCGCCTTGCGCGTACGTGCCCCGGTGCGGGGGCTGCTCCTACCAGGATCTCGGCTACGAAGCACAGCTGCGCGTGAAGGAGTGCGTGCTCCTCGAGTCGCTGGGTCGCGCGGGGGCGCCGTGGGAGGGGCCGGTGGTCGTCCACGCGTCCCCGGAGACCGGTTGGCGGATGCGGGCGTCGCTCCATTTCGCAGCCGGAGACAACGGCCTGCGCCTGGGGCTGCAACAGGAGAAGACGCACCGCGTGGTGGACGTCCTGGCGTGCCTCCAGCTGTCGGAGCGCATGAACCGCGCCGCTCGCTCGCTTCGCGACGCCGCCGCCTCGATCCCGGCGCTCGGGCCACGGCTGCGGGGTCTCGACCTCCTGGAGTCGCCGGACGGGGGAACGCTCCTGGCCTCGCTCGAGACGGCGCTCGCGCCCCACGAGGCGCCTGCCCTCGTCTCCCTGGCCGCGCGCGTGCCGGGCCTCGATGGCTTCGGGGTCGCGACGGGCCCCCGGCTCCAGTGGCTGCAGGGCGCGCCGTTCGTCGAGGCGAGCGTCCTCGGCGTCGTCCTGAGGGCCCGCGCGCGGTCGTTCTTCCAGGCGAACCGCTTCCTGCTCGAGCCCCTGGCGCGCACGGTCGTGGACCTGGTGCCGCCGGGGGACGGGCGGGTCGTCGACCTCTACGCGGGGGTCGGCCTTTTCGCAATGCCCCTCGCCGCCCGCGGAGAGCGGGAGGTGCTCGCGGTGGAGTGGGCGTCGTCGGCCGCCGAGGACGCCCGGTGGGCGGCGCGCCGCAACGGGCTGGAGGCGGTGCGCGTCGTGGCGGGCGACGTCGCCACGGCTCTCGCCGAGGCGGGCCCGGGGAAGGGGGAGCGCATCGTGCTCGACCCGCCGCGCACCGGCGCGGGGCCCGAGGTGGTGGCGCTCGTCGCCGACCGCGCGCCCGCGGCGATCGTGTACGTCTCGTGCGACCCGCCGACGCTCGGGCGCGACCTCGCGGCCCTGGCCAGGCGGGGCTACCGGCCGGACGTGGTGCACCTCTTCGATCTCTTCCCCGACACGTTCCACATGGAGACGGTCGTCCGCCTGCGACGCTCCTGACCGGCGATTGTGACGGTTCTCGAACCGTCCTGGTCGCGCGGTCCGCCGGGTGCGGTCGCGGCTACCCTCGGCCGCCATGCGTCGCCCGGTCCTCGCACTCGCCACGCCCTTCGGCGTCGGCTGCCTGCTGGTGGACGGGGAGGCGGGGAGGTCCGAGGCCCTCGTGCTGGTCGGGCTGGCCGCCTTGCTGCTCGGCCTCGCCCTCGCGGCTTCCGGGGGCAGGCCGGTTTGCGCCGCGCTGGGCGCCGCGGCGCTCGCCCTGGGCACGGCGGCCGCGATCGTCGAGGGACTCCAGCTCGAGGCGGGCGGCCTCTGGCGGCTCGTCCGGAGCGGCCCCGCGGAGGGCCGTCCGATGCGGGTCGTGGGCGTCGTGCGCGGGGACGCCGTCGAGCGGGACGGTCGGCTCACGTTCGTCCTCGACGCGGAGGGAACGGAGGTCGGGGGCCGCTTCGAGACGTTCGTCGGGCGCGTCCGGGTGGAGGTCGGCGGCGAGTGGCCGAAGCCGCGGCTGCTCGACGGGCACCGGGTGGCGGTGTCGGCGACGCTGCGGGCCGCCCGACGGGCCGAGGGTGTCCGCGAGAGCCTGGCCGCCTTCGCGTACTGCAAGTCGGCGCGCCTTCTCGAGCGCCGCGACCCGGACGGAGGCGGCCCGGTGCGGCGGTGGGCGGCCGCCGTGCGCGAGGGGGCGCGAGGCGCCTTCACCCGCTCCATGCTGGCGGGGACGGAGCGTGGCCTCGTGCGGGCCATGGTCCTGGGTGACCGCTCGGAGGTCGACGAGACGACCGCCGAGGCCTTCCGGGCCTCGGGGACGTACCACGTGCTGGCCCTCTCGGGCGCGCAGGTGGCGCTCCTCGCGGGGCTCGTCGTCGGCGCCCTGCGCTGGTTCCGCGCGAGCCCGTGGACGCAGGCCGTGGTCACGGCCACCGCGATCGGCCTGTACTCGCTGCTGGTGGGGGGCGACGTGCCGGTCGTGAGGGCGGCGCTCATGGCCTCGGCCGTGCTCGCGGGCCGGGCCCTGGAGCTCGACGCCGACCCGGCCAACCTGCTGGGCGCGGCCGCGCTCGTGCTGCTCGCCGACCGGCCGGCCGCCGCCGCGGACGTGGGCTTCCAGCTCTCCTTCGGGGCGACGCTCGGCATTCTCGCGCTGGCGGGCCCGCTCACGCGCGGGGTGCCCCGGATGCCGCTGCGTCTCGACCTGGCGGTCGCGGCCTCCGTCGCCGCGCAGTGCGCGCTCGCCCCGGTCCTGGCCGGCTGGTTCCACCGTCTCGCTCCCGCCGCCGTCGTCCTGAACATCGCGGCGGTGCCGCTCTCCGGCGCCGTGCTCCTCGCGGGTCTCGCGGTGTTGCTCGTGGCGCCCCTGGGGCCGGGGCCCGCACAGATCGCGGGCGACGTCGCGTGGGTCGCGGCCCGCGCGCTCCGGCTCTCGGGCGACCTCGGGCCTCTCGGGCCGTGGCTCGACTTGCGGGTCGCCGCACCGACGTTCCTGGCCGTGGCGCTGCACGCGACCGGGCTCGGTCTTCTCTACCGCGGCCGACGAGGCGGCGGGCTGGGTCTCCTGCTCGCGTGCCACCTGGCCCTCGTGGCGGGGCGGATCTCGAGACCGGCGGACGGGAGGCTCCACCTGGCGGTGATCGACGTGGGCCAGGGAGACAGCCTCCTCCTGCGCTCCCCGTCCGGGCGCAGCCTCCTGGTCGACGCGGGTGGCTCGAGGGACCCCCGCTTCGATCCCGGAGAGAGGCGCGTGGCCCCGGAGCTGTGGCGGCAGGGTGTCCACCGCGTCGACGCGCTCCTCGTGACGCACGCCCACCCGGACCACGTCGGGGGCGCGCCATTCCTGCTGCGTGCGTTCCGCGTGGCGCAGCTGTGGGAAGGGCCCGCGCCGCTCGACGATCCGGCCTGGCGCCGCGTGGACGCCGGGCTGAACGGGGGCGGAGCCGCCCGCGTGACGGTGGCCGCGGGCGTGAGTGTCGACTGGGACGGGGTCCGGATCTCGGTGCTCGGGCCGCAGCGGCCCCGCCGTCCCCCCTGCGCGTGCGGAACGAGGACTCGGTCGTGCTCGACGTGGCGTTCGGCGACGTCCACGTCCTGCTCACGGGAGACGTCGCGGGTGAGGCGGAGGACGCCCTGCGCGTGCCACGCTCGTTCGTCCTGAAGGTGCCGCACCACGGGAGCCGGTCGAGCAGTCGGGGCGCTCTCGTCGCGAGCGCCGGCGCCCGGCTGGCCATCGTCTCGGCCGGGGCACACAACCCTTTCGGGCATCCTCACCCGGAGGTCGTCGAGCGCTACCGGCGCTCCGGCGCCCTCGTGCTCCGGACCGACCGGGACGGCACGGTGAGGGTCGCCACGGACGGCGAGCGGGTCTGGGTGAGGGTGGCGGGGGAGGGCGAGGAGCGTCGCATCCGCTGAGGAGAGAGCCACTTGTGGTAAGATCTGCCGGCTGCGGACCGGTGCAGGGGGGATGGCAGGTCGCTCGCGCGCCGCCTGCAGACGGCCCGGCGACCGCTGATGAGCCAGACCGAGAAGCCGTTCACCGTCAGCGACCGGAGGCACTTCACGCCCGACGGCCGTCCGCGCGACGACGCCGAAGAGGTGGCGACGGCGCCCACGACGCCGGCCGCGCGCGGGGCCGGTCCACTGCGTTCTTCGGGGGCCCCGGCCGACTTCTCGCAGTTCCTGCTCACCCTCGCCGCCCAGGCGGGCATGCTGTTGAGCGGTGAGGGGCTGCCCGAGGGGGCCCCACCCGGCGACGCGCTCGAGGGCGCGCGGTCCGTCATCGCCATCCTCGACATGCTGAAGGAGAAGACCGAGGGCCGCCGGACGAGCGCCGAGGAGGCGCTGCTCGACCAGATCCTCTTCCAGCTGCGGATGGCCTACGTCGAGAAGACCCGGGCGGGGGGCGCGTGATCCCGACTCTCGCGGCCGGCATCCTGCTGCTCCTCGCCCCGCCCGCCAGTCGTGGGGCCGGGCCGACGAGCGCGCCGCCGGCGGGGGTGGTCGTCTCCGTGCCGACTCCGGCGCCGGCCGTGGCGCCGACGTTCGAGGAGCTCTGGTCGGCCTACGTCGAGGCCGACGACGCCGACGACGCCCCGGCCGCCGCGCGCGCGCTACGCGAGATCCGGCGCGTCCGCATGGAGCGCAACGTCCCGAGCCTCGACACGGTGGGCCTGGGTCTCGTCGAGCGCGGGGTGGCGAAGCTCGACGCGAAGGACCGTGAGGCGGCGGAAGGGGCCTTCCGGACCGCGGTCGCGCTCGCGCCCGGACTGCCCGACGGGCACGCGGGGCTCTCCGTCGCGCTCCTGAAGAAGGGGCCGTTCGGAGTTGTCCCGAGCATCGACGCCGCGGTCTCCGGCGTCTCCGCTTTCCTTCCGACCGGTCGCGGGCACCGCAGCGCCCGCGACCTCGTGACGGTGGCCGCCCTCCTCGCGACCTTCGCGATCGCGTGGGCGATTGCCCTGGCCCTGCTCGCGCGCCGCGGCGGCCTCCTGCTTCACGATCTCGAAGAGTGGCTGGGCCCCGCCCAGGGCCGCTCCGCCTCGCTGGGGCTCTTCCTCCTGCTGCTCCTCCTGCCCGTGGCGACCTTCCAGGGGTGGGGCTGGCTCCCCTTGTGGTGGCTCGCGCTCGTCTTTGCCTACCTCGACGCACGCGAGAGATCGCTCGGCCGGCCTCCTCTTCGCGGCGGCGCTGGCGGTGGGGCCGGTCGTCGCTTCGCTCGACCTGCGGCTGCGCACCGCGCGCAACCCGCTGTTCCACGCCTCGCTCGCCGCGGTGGAGTCGGCTCCCGACCCGACGGCGATCGCGCGGCTCGAGGAGGCGGCGCGCCGCGACCCGGAGGACCGCGATTTCGCCTACCTTCTGGGCGCCGCCCGAAGGCGCGCCGGCCGGTACGAGGAGGCGGCCGAGCTGTACCGGCAGCTGCTCGCGGCCGATCCCACCGACGCGGTCGCGCGGAACAACCTCGCGAACATCGAGTTCGTGCGGGGCAGCTACGACGCCGCGCGCGCCCGCTACCGGGCCGGCACCGAGGCCGGGGCCCGCGCCGAGGTCGCGGCGACCTCGTACTACAACCTGTCGCTCGCCCATCTCCAGAAGTTCGAGTACCAGGCCTACAACGAGGCGAAGGCGAACGCGGACCGGCTCGCCCCCGGGCTGGTGGCCGACTACGACCGGTGGAAGTACGACTCGCGCGACTACGCGGTGGTGGATCTCGGCCTGACCCGCGAGCAGGTCCGGGACAAGTTCGCCGGGAGCGAGTCGGGAGTGGCGGTGCGGAACATCGCCGGGGGGGCGCGGCCACCGGCTCCGGCGGGGACCCTCGTCGGCTCCCTGGCGAATCGCTTCGTCGCGTCGGTGGGGGTGTTCGCGCTCGTCGCGTTCCTCGTCGCGCGCTGGCGCGGGCCGAAGGCGTTCACGCTCCACTGCGGCCGGTGCGGGACGGCTTTCTGCCGCTACTGCCACCTGGGGCAGGTGAGCGGGGGCCTGTGCTCGCAGTGCTACCACCTGTTCGTGGTGCGGGACGGGGTCTCCGGCCCCGCGCGCAACCGCAAGATGGCCGAGGTGCAGCGAGCGGACGGGCGCCGGGAGCGGGTCTTCCGGGTGCTCTCGGTCCTCTCCCCCGGCGCGGGGCAGGTCTACGGAGGCTGGACGCTGCGCGGCGCGGCGCTGCTCGCGGCCTGGTACGGCGTCCTGGCCCTGGTCGTGGCCCGATGGGTGGTGCCCTTCACGGAAGTGCCGAGGCGCCTGTCGCCGCCGTGGCTGGCGGTGGCGGCCGCTCTGGTGCTCCTCGGGGCGTGGCTGGCCGCGAACCGGTTCCGCCCCGAGTCCGACGTCGCCCTGCCGGCCCGCCCGGCCGGCCCGCGGCGGGCGCGGGTCGCGAGGGCGGCGGGATAACCGATGGCGCTCGAAGGGACGATCCGCGACTTCGGACTGCCGGACATCTTCCAGCTCATCGGGCTGCAGCGGAAGACCGGTCTCCTGACCCTGACCAACGAGAAGGACGACGAGAGCGTGACCGTCACCTTCGAGAACGGCATGGTGGTGATGGCCGACTCGTCGGCCCGCCGGCTCGAGGACCGCCTGGGCAACGTCCTCGTGAAGCAGGGGAAGATCACGGGCGCGCGGCTGGAGGAGGCCCTCGCGGTCCAGAAGCAGACGCTGCAGCGGCTGGGGCACATACTGGCGAGCGGCAGCGCGATCACCACGAAGGACCTGCGCGACGCGCTTTCGGTCCAGATCTCCCAGATCGTCTTCCGCGTGTTCCGCTGGCGCGACGGGCGCTACCACTTCGCGCCCGCGGAGACCGTGGACTACGACCGCGAGAACTTCGTCCCCATGAGCACGGACTTCATCCTGATGGAAGGGATCCGCATGGTGGACGAGTGGCCCATCATCGAGAAGAGGATCCCCTCCTTCGACATGGTGTTCCGCCCGGTCGTCGACCCGTCGCTCATCGAGGTGGGCGCGGGGGCGACGCCCGACACGAGCATCTCGGAGCGCCGGGTGGCGGCGAGCGCGACCGGGCGCATCCGGCTGGCGCCGGAGGAGGAGCGCGTCTTCCGCAAGGTGGACGGCGTTCGCACGGTGCAGGCGATCATCGACGGGACCGGGGCCGGGGAGTTCGAGGTCTGCCGGACGCTGTTCGACTTCCTGAACCGCAACCTCATCGCCGCGGCGGGCCACGGAAGCGCTCCTTCCCTCGAGGACGCCGAGACGGCGAGCGTCGCCTCGGCGGTGCCCGGGTACGTGGTGGCCGCGCTCGTGGTGTCGCTCGCCCTGGCCGGGCTCCTGGTCCAGCGGCGCTCGCCGTTCGCGGTGACCGGGCTGCCGCCGGTCCTCCACCGCTCGTACGAGGCCGTCCTCGACGGCGCCGCCCGCTCGCGGCTCGCGCGACTCGAGCGCGCGATCGAGGCGTGGCGGGCCACCCACGGCGCCCCGCCCGCGGCCCTCGAAGACCTGGTCCGCGCCGGCCTCGTCGACCCGTCGTACCTTCACGACCCGTGGTCGCGCCCCTTCCACTACGAGACGGGGGCGGGAGGCTACCTGCTGAGCGCGGTGGACGAGTCGGGAGCCGGCCGGAAGGACGCGACCCTGGACCGCCGGGGCGGCCGGTAGCCGCGGTCGCCGCACGATGGACCGGGTCAGGATCGAGCGGCTCTCTCCCCTCGGGTGGCCGTCGCCGGCGGTCACCGTGGGCAACTTCGACGGGGTCCACCTCGGGCACCGGGCGCTCGTTTCCACCGCGGTCGCGCGGGCCCGGGAGCACGGCGGGGTGTCGGTCGTCCTGACCTTCGACCCGCATCCGGCGCGCGTGCTCGGCCCGGGCCGCGCCCCGGCCGCCCTCACGACCCTCGCCCAGAAGGAGGAGCTGCTCGCCGGGCTCGGGGTGGACCGCCTGGCCGTGCTGCCCTTCGACGCCGACGTGGCGAGGCTGCCGCCCGACGCGTTCGCCCGCGAGGTGCTGCACGGGGCGCTCGGCGCAGGGCACGTCGTGGTGGGCGAGTCCTTCCGCTTCGGCCACCGGCGAGCGGGAGACGCGCGCCTCCTCGCCGCCCTCGGCCAGGACCTCGGCTTCTCGGTGCGCGCGCTGCCACCGGTGCTGGAGGAGGGCGCGCCGGTCAGCAGCAGCCGGGTGCGGGACGAGCTCGGCTCGGGGGGACGTGCGCACGGCGCATGCTCTCCTCGGGCGGCCGTACTTCGTGGACGCCGCCGTGGTGAGGGGCGACGGGCGGGGGCGCAGCATCGGCGTCCCGACCGCGAACCTCGAGCCCGAGAACGAGATCCTCCCCGCGGGGGGTGTCTACGCCGCGCGGTGCCGGGTGAGCGCCGGCGCCTGGCACCCGGCGGTGGTCAACCTGGGCCACCGGCCCACGTTCGGCGGCGCTGCCTCCACGGTCGAGGCGCACCTCATCGACTTCGAGGGGGACCTCTACGGCTCTCGCGTCCGCCTCGAGTTCCACGAGCGCCTGCGCGGCGAGCAGCGCTTCGACGGCCCGCAAGCCCTCGTCGCCCGCATCCGGGAAGACGTCGCGCAGGCGCGCGCGCTGCTTTCGGGGCCCGGCGGCGAAGGGTATAGTTCCGGGGAACCGCAGGCCCATCGATGACAGAGCTCTCCGTCGACAGCCGCGAGCTGGAGGGGATCGTCCTCCTCTATCCCCGCGGCTTCATCAACGCCCACACCGTCCGCCTCTTCGAGGGCGAGATCCAGAAGGCCCTCGACCAGGGGCGCTACCGGATCGTGGTGAGCGGGGCGGACCTCAAGTACATCGCGAGCGCCGGCCTCGGCGCGATCATGGGGGTGGTCGAGGAGATCCGCACGAACGGCGGCGACATCCGGCTGGCCGAGCTCAACGAGACCGTGCGGAACATCTTCGACATCCTGGGCTTCAACCACCTCTACCGGATCTTCCCCTCCGAGGTGGAGGCGATCCTCAGCTTCCGCGAGGGCGGGGAGACGGGAAGCCCGCCGGCGTGAGCGGTCGGCGCCCCGCCCTCGTTCTCCGGGTCCCCAGCCGGACGGAGTTCCTCGCCGCGATCCGCGACGCGACACGGCGGATGGCGGAGGCGGCGGGATTCGACGGCGCGCAGGCGGACCAGCTGGCCCTCGCGGTGGACGAGGCCTCGACGAACGTGATCGAGCACGCCTACCGGGGCGCGCCCGGCCGCACCATCGAGCTGCGCTTCCGGGACGAGGAGGCCGTCCTGCGCGTGGAGGTCGTGGACGACGGCGAGCCGGTGGACCCGCGCGTGGTGCCGCAGGTGGACCTGCGGCGCTACGCGAGCGAGCGGCGCACGGGCGGCCTCGGCATGCACCTCATGGGCCGCATCATGGACTCCGTGACGTTCCGCCGCACGGCCCGCCGCAACGTGTGCTGCATGGTGAAGCGCAAGCCGGCCGCGGGAAGCGGGGCGAGGGTCCCGTGACGACGCCCGTCGTCTTCCAGTACCAGCAGGCGCTCGATGCGTTCCGGCGCGAGGGGCGCGAGCCGCCCCTCCTCAAGCGCATGTCGGAGCTGATCTCGCTGCTCGACCTCAGCACCACCCTCGGCTCGACGCTGAGCGGCGCGGAGATCCTCGACGCCGCCCTCCTGATCGTGATGGGCGAGCTGCAGGTCTCCCGCGGCGCGCTCTACGTGGCCGGGGAGGACGGCCGCTACCGCCGCCGCGCGGGGCGGGGACTCGGCCCCGGGGCACCGGAGACGATCGAGCGGACCGACGTGCCCGAGCGGCCGTTTGCCCCCGGGCCGGCCGACGCGGCTCTCGCGGAGGCGGGCTTCGCCCTGGTCTGCCCGGTGCGCAAAGCGGGCCGGCCGATCGCGCTCCTCGGCCTCGGGCCGCGGGCCGAGGGGCGGAGCTTCGGCCCGGAGGAGACGGGCTTTCTCGAGAGCCTCGCCGCCTGCGCCGCGACCCCCATCGAGAACGGGCTGATCTACGAGGAGCTCCGTCGGGTCAACCGAACGCTCTCCGTCAAGGTGTACCAGCTCCACAGCCTGTTCGACATCGGGCGCGAGCTGACGGCCAGCCTGGACGAGGAGGCGATCGAGCGTCTGGTGGCCACCACGGTCATGGGCCACTTCCTCGCCTCGCGGTGCGCCTTGTACCGCCTGGGCCCCGAGGGGCTCGACCTCGCGCACGCGCGGGGCGTGAAGCCGGGCGAGGCGCCCCGGCGGGTGCAGGGCGACCCCGCGGCGCTGCTGCGCGACCTGGCGAGCCCGCGGTGCGTGGCCGAGCTTCCCGCGGGGGCGCTCAAGGAAGCCCTCTCGGGCGCTCGCTTCGCGCTGGCGGTGCCGCTCGCGGCCGGGGAGCGGTTGAGCGGGCTGCTCGCGGTGGGGGAGCGGCCGGGAGGGCGCGCCTACGGCGAGGAGGACATCGACTTCGCCGCCGCCCTCGCGCGGCAGACCCAGGCCGCGATCGAGGGCGCGCGTGCGCACCGCATGCGCATCGAGAAGGAGAGGCAGGACCGCGAGCTGCAGATCGCCCGCGAGATCCAGCAGAGCCTCTTCCCGAGGACCTCGCCGACCGTCGAGGGATTCGAGGTGGCAGCGGTGAGCCGCTCCTGCTTCCAGGTCGGGGGCGACTACTACGACTTCATTCCGCTCGAGGGCGGGCGCCTGGGGCTCGTGATCGCCGACGTCTCGGGCAAGGGCACCCCGGCGAGCCTCATGATGGCCTCGGTCCACGCCTGGCTCCAGGCCACCGCCGGCACCGCCCGGCCCACGCAGGTGCTCGAGCGCCTCAACCGCTTCCTGTACGCGAACACGCAGACCAGCCGCTACGTCACGCTGTTCTACGGCGAGCTCGACCCGATGCGCCGCCGCCTCGTCTACGTCAACGCCGGCCACGTGCCGCCCTACGTGAGACGGCGCGACGGGCGGGAGGAGCGTCTCCACGCGGGCGGCCCCGTGATCGGTCTCCTCGACGACGTGGCCCTCGAGGCCGGCGAGCTCGCCCTCGAGCCGGGGGACCTCGTCGCGGTGGTGACCGACGGCGTCACCGAGGCCCTGAGCCCCGGCGGAGACGAGTTCGGCGACGAGCGGGTGCGCCGGGCCCTGGCCCGGTCGGCCGAGCCGGGGGCGGCGGGCCTCCTCGCTTCCCTGGTCGCCGAGGTGGACGCCTGGACCGGGCCCGCCGGTTGCACCGACGACCTCACTGCATTGATCCTGAGAGCGACATGACCCAAGAGCTGAGGCTGTTCAACACGCTGAGCGCGCGCATCGAGACGCTGGCCCCGCAGGCCCCCCCCGAGGTGAGCTTCTACGCCTGCGGGCCCACGGTGTACAACCGCGCGCACGTCGGCAACTTCCGGTCTTTCGTGGCCACCGACGTGCTGCGGCGCACCCTGCGCCACTTCTCCTACCGCGTCCGCGAGGTCATGAACGTGACCGACGTGGACGACCGGATCATCCAGAAGGCCCAGGAAGCGGGCACCGACCTCGGCGCCTTCACCGCCGAGTACGTGAAGGCCTTCGAGGAGGACATGGCGACGCTGCGCCTCGAGCGCCCCGAGCACATGCCCCGCGCCACCGATCACATTCCCGAGATGCTGGACCTCATCGGGCGTCTCCAGGCGCGGGGGCACACGTACACCGCGGACGGCAGCGTCTACTTCCGCATCGCCTCCTTCCCCGAGTACGGCCGCCTCGCGCGGCTCGACGTGGCCGGGATCCAGGCGGGAGCGCGCGTCGACACCGACAAGTACGACAAGGAGAACGCGCGGGACTTCGTGCTGTGGAAGTTCAAGAGCGACGAGCCCGAGTGGGCGCAGTGGGAGGCGCCCTTCGGGAAGGGCCGGCCCGGCTGGCACATCGAGTGCTCGGCGATGAGCATGAAGTACCTCGGCGAGACCTTCGACCTCCACGCGGGCGGGGAGGACCTCATCTTCCCCCACCACGAGAACGAGATCGCCCAGAGCACGTGCGGCACCGGCAAGCTCTTCGCCCGGCACTGGATGCACGTGAAGCACCTGCTGATCGACAACGAGACGATGTCCAAGAGCAAGGGGAACTTCCTCACGATCCCGGACCTGCTGGAGAAGGGGCACTCGCCGCAGGCGATCCGCTACCTGCTCGCGGGCTCCCACTACCGCAAGCCGCTGAACTTCGGCTTCGAGGGGCTCTCGGGGGCCAAGGCCGCGCTGGAGCGGCTCCACGGGCTCGTCGTGCGGCTCGACGAGGTGGGCCGGGAGGGGCCGGAGGGAAAGGCGGCCGAGGCCTGCGTCGAGGCGCGGCGGACCTTCGACGCCTCGCTCGCGGACGACCTCAACACGCCCGAGGCCCTGGCCGCGGTCCACGGCCTCGTCGGCCGCGCGAACGCCCTGCTGGCCGAGGGGGCTCTCACCCGCGCCGGGGCGGCCCGCGTCCGGGCCGAGCTCGCGGCGATGGACGCCGTGTTCGGCGTGCTGCTCCCCGGGGGCGGGGAGGAACGCCTCTCGGCGGAGGAGCAGGCTCTCTTCGACGAGCGGCAGGAGGCCCGGCGGCGGCGGGAGTTCGCCCGCGCGGACTCTGCAAGGGCGCGCCTGGAGGCGCTCGGCGTCGTGCTCGAGGACACCCCGAAGGGCACCCGCTGGCGGCGCAAGGGTTGAGACCGCCCCCCCCGGGAGCGCCCGCGGGGTCTCACCGCGGGGACGCGGGCGAGGACCTGGCCTGCGACCACCTGCGCCGCCAGGGACTCAAGATCCTGGCCCGGAACTACCGCTGCCGCGCCGGTGAGATCGACGTCGTGGCCGAGGACCGGGGGACGGTCGTCTTCGTCGAGGTGAAGGAGCGCCGAGGCGACTCGCACGGCTCGGCGGTCGAAGCCGTCACCGACGGCGAAGCGCCGGAAGGTGGTCCGGGCGGCCCGGGCGTACGCGGCCACCCACGGGCTCTCCGAGTCGCCCTTGCGATTCGACGTGGTGGCGATCGACTGGGGGCCGGAGGGCCCCCGCGTGCGCCACGACGCGGGAGCCTTCGGCGAGAGGTGAATCGAGCCCGGGGTCAGGGGGAGGTCATGGAGCGGGAAACGGGATTCGAACCCGCGACTTCGACCTTGGCAAGGTCGCACTCTACCACTGAGCTATTCCCGCCCTCAGCGACCTTCAAGATACCCACGCGGAACGCGTTCGTCAAGCGCCCAGGCGCCTTGATCCGCCGACTCGAGTCTCGTATAGTCAGGCGAGGGGCGGCGTAGCCAAGTGGCTAAGGCGGAGGTCTGCAAAACCTCTATTCACCGGTTCGACTCCGGTCGCCGCCTCCAGCCTTCCCGTGCGGCCCCCTCGAGTTGCGATCGTCCCCGCCAGAGGACACTGCCATCCGAGGCCTTCTCGGCGAAGTCAAACATCAGAAATGATTTACGGCCGGAGATCGGCTGGCACCCATCCTGCAATTCCTGCCGGCGGACAGCCCGAGACGAGGCGCCCTCCCCGTTGAGCGAGGAGGACGAGGCGGGCTCGAAAGGAGATTCACCGTGCGACGAGCGATCCTGAGCCTGACCCTGCTGGTCCTCCTGGTGGCGAGCGCGAGCCGCGCCACCGCGGGTGGCCTCGACCTGCGCATCGGCGGCTATTTCCCGCGCGGCAACGAGACCCTCTTCCTGGACGACCGCTCGCTCTACTTCGTCGAGAAGAGCGACTTCTACGGCCTGTACGGCGGCATCGAGTACAACCAGGTGCTGACGAACAACGTCGAGCTGGGCATCAGCTTCGACGGCTACAGCCAGACGGTGGACACGTCCTACCGCGACTACGAGAGACCGGGCGGGGGCGAGATCTTCCAGTCACTGAAGTTCAACATGCTCCCGCTGGGCCTCTCGGTGCGGTTCGTGCCGACGAGCAAGAAGGCCAAGATCGTCCCGTACGTGGGTGGCGGCGTGGACGCGATCTTCTGGCAGTACGAGGAGTTCGGCGACTTCATCGACTTCGGCGACCCGGAGCTGCCGATCTACGCCGACGCCTTCGTCGCTGACGGCACGGCCTTCGGCGTGCACGCCCTCGGAGGCCTGCGCGTGTACATCAACCGCGACATCGCCATCGTGGGCGAGGGCCGCTACCAGTGGGCGACGGACGAGATGGGCGACGACTTCGCTCCGAACGAGCCCGGGCTCGTCAACACGATCGACCTCTCGGGATGGACGGCCACGATCGGCGTGCACGTACGGTTCTGACGCACCCGGCTTCGTGACGCCGACCCGGCCGGTCACGAAGCTCGAGGAGCTGGCCGATCCTCGTCGGCCCGTCTCGAAGCTCCGTCCGTTTCGCAGGGCCGGCGGTCGCTCCAATCCTCCGAAATGCCCTGCTATGATGGATTCATGAAGCTCTCGCGGCTCGGTGCTGTTTCCGTTGGCCTTCTCGTCGGATCGACGCTGGCCGGTGGCCTGCTCGGCGGCCGTGCGCAAGCCGGCGGGGGCCGCCTGAGCGAGCAGATGCGGCTCTACACCGCGATGATGAGCGCGATCGAGAGCGAGTACGCCGAGGACGTCCCGAGCGACCGGCTCGTCTCGGGCTCGATCCGGGAGATGCTCCGCACGCTGGATCCCCACTCGAACTTCTTCGAGCAGAAGGACTACCAGACGATGCAGGAGCGCCAGAAGGGCCAGTACTACGGCCTGGGCATCACCGTGCAGTCGATCGACGGCAACATCACGGTCGTCTCGCCCTTCGAGGGCACGCCGGCGCACCGGCTGGGCATCCGCGCCGGGGACGTGATCAGCCGGATCGAGGGCGAGGACGCGCGGGGCATGAGCATCGACGACGCGGTCAAGCGCCTCCGCGGGCCGAAGGGCACGCCGGTGAAGGTCACCATCGTCCGCCAAAGCTACGAGGAGCCGCTCGAGTTCACGGTGATCCGGGACGCGATCCCCCTTCACGCCGTCCCGTACTCGTTCATGGTCGCGCCGAAGGTGGGCTACGTCCGCCTGCAGGACTTCAACGAGACGACGGCGTGCCGGCCCGGCGAGGGCGAAGGCTGCGAGCGGGAGCTCGAGAAGGCGCTCGGCGAGCTGAAGCGGGCGGGCGCGACCGCGTACATCCTCGACATCCGGGACAATCCCGGGGGCCTCCTCGACCAGGCCTTCGCGGTCTCCAACCTCTTCCTCAAGAAGGGCCAGCTGGTCGTCTACACGCGCGGGCGAACGCGGCGGGACGAGTCGAACTACGTGACCGAAGAGGAGAGCCCGTGGTCGGACGTGCCTCTCGTGGTCCTGACCTCGCGTCACAGCGCGAGCGCGAGCGAGATCGTGGCGGGGGCGCTGCAGGACCACGACCGCGCGCTCATCGTCGGCGAGACCACGTTCGGCAAGGGGCTCGTGCAGACCATCATGCCGCTGCGCAACGTGCGTGGCTACGCGCTCGCCCTCACCACGGCGCGCTACTACACGCCCTCGGGCCGCTCGATCCAGCGCGACTACGCCTCGACCGCCCTCGAGGAGTACTACTCGCCCCGCGACCGCAAGGCCTGCGACCAGGGCAGCGGCGAGGTGAAGCTGACGGACTCCGGCCGCAAGGTCTACGGGGGGGACGGGATCACGCCGGACTACTGTGTCGAGCCGGAGACGCCGACGAAGTTCGTCTCGTACCTCATCGGGCGACAGGCCTTCGCCGATTTCGCGCGCGGCTACGAGGCCGCGGAAGGCCAGGGACAGGCGGCGATCGCGGGCACCGGGACGCGCTCGCAGGCGGCGTCGACGAAGGTCAAGCCGATCCGCCGGGACTTCCGGGTCGACGACGCGGTCCTGCGGGAGTTCCGCACCTACGTGGAGTCGCGCAAGCTGCGCTTCACCGACGAGGACTTCACCAGCAATCGCGACGAGATCGCCAGGCGGCTGGAGGAGCAGGTGCTGATGCAGGTCTTCGGGGAAGGCGAGGCCCGGCGCCGCAGCGTGGCCTGGGATCCCCAGATCGGCAAGGCCCTCGCGCTGATACCGCGGGCCGAGATGCTGATCCAGGACCCGAAGACGTACGTCGCGGAGCGTGAGCGCGACCGCCGCCTCGTCGACGCGGCGGCCGGCGCGCCGGCTCCCGCCCGCCCGTAGCGCGGTCCCCGCGACCCGGGGCCTCCCCCGGGGCGTGCTACGATTTCCAGTTGCCATGCCCTCCGACATCGTCCTGCGTGGAGTCCGCGTCCACAACCTGAAGGGGATCGACGTGACGATCCCGACGCGCCGGCTGGTCGTCGTCACCGGGGTCTCCGGCTCCGGGAAGAGCAGCCTGGCCTTCGACACCCTGTACGCCGAGGGCCAGCGGCGCTACGTCGAGAGCCTCTCCTCGTACGCGCGGCAGTTCCTGGAGAGGATGGAGAAGCCGCGGGTGGACGAGGTGGACGGGATCTGCCCCGCGATCGCCATCCGCCAGCGGACCCTGTCGCGCAGCCCGCGCTCGACCGTGGCCACGGCGACCGAGATCCACGACCACCTGCGGCTGCTCTTCGCGCGAGCGGGGCGGACGGTCTGCGACGGCTGCGGGGAAGAGGTGCGGCGCGAGTCGCCGGCGAGCGTCGCCGAAGCCCTCCTCGGGGAGCCGGAGGGCACGCGGGTCCTGGTGGGGTTCGACCCGGTGGAGCCGCTCGACGAGCGCTCCCTTTCGGCCTTGCGCAAGCGCGGGCACCATCGCCTCCTCCTGGGCGAGAGCGTGGTCGACATCCCGGACGAACCGGGCGCCGCCGTGCCGGCGGGGGCCTCCGTGCTGGTCGACCGGGTCGTGCTGCGGGAGGGGGAGCGCGGGCGCCTCGTCGATTCGCTCGAGGTCGCGCTGCGGGAGGGGGGCGGTCGCGCGATCGCGGTGGTGGCGGGCCGGGCCCGGATGCCCGTCTCCGAGCGCTTCGAGTGCCTTCGATGTCGCCGGGCCTTCGTGGAGCCGCAGCCCCGCCTCTTCTCCTTCAACAGCCCTTTCGGGGCCTGCCCCTCCTGTCACGGCTTCGGCAACCTGATCGAGGTGGACCTCGACCTCGTGGTGCCCGACAAGCACAAGAGCCTCTCGGAAGGCGCGATCGAGCCCTGGAACAAGCCCCACTACCGCTCGGTCCTCGCGCAGCTGCGGCGCTTCGCGCGTCGCCGCGGCATTCCCACGGACGTGCCCTGGTCCTTTCTCGACGAGGGGCACCGCCGCCTCGTGCTCGAGGGGGACGAGGAGTTCACCGGCATCCTGGGCTTCTTCCGTTGGCTCGAGGGGCGCAAGTACCGGGTGCAGGTGCGGGCCTTCCTCGCCCGCTACCGCGGCTACCAGGGCTGCACGGCCTGCGGCGGCAGCCGGCTGCGGCCCGAGGCGCTGCAGGTGCGGCTGGGCGGGCTGTCGATCCGGGACGTGGCCGCCCTGCCGGTCGGGGCGGCGCGGCGGTTTCTCTCCGGCCTGACCCTCTCCCCGGGAGAAGCCGCGATCGCGTCCCGGATCGTCCAGGAGGTGGATCGCCGGCTGTCCTTCCTCGAGGACGTGGGGCTCGGCTACCTGGGCCTCGATCGCGCCTCGTCCACCCTGTCGGGAGGGGAGTCGCAGCGGATCGCCCTCGCGGCCGCCCTCGGCACGGGGCTCGTCGGCACGCTCTTCGTCCTCGACGAGCCGTCGGTGGGGCTGCACCCCCGCGACACGGACCGGCTGATCCGCATCCTGAAGGCGCTGCGCGACCAGGGGAACACCGTGGTCGTGGTGGAGCACGACCAGGCCATCCTGAGCGCCGCCGACCACGTGATCGACCTCGGGCCGGGAGCCGGCGACCAGGGCGGGCGAGTCGTGTACCAGGGCCCGGCGGACGCGCTCGCGGGCGAGCCGCGGAGCCTGACCGCCAAGTACCTGCGGGGCGATCTCCGGATCCCGGTCCCGGCTCGACGCCGTCGGGGCAGCGGCCTCTTCCTCCAGGTGCGCGGCGCGTCCGTGCACAACCTGAAGGGCGTGGACGCTCGCTTCCCGCTCGGGGCCTTCACCGTCGTGACCGGGGTGTCGGGCTCCGGGAAGTCCACCCTCGTCCACGACGTGCTCTGCGCGCGGCTCGAGCGGCGGCGCGCGGGGTCGGACCTCCGCCGCGGCCCGGTCGTGGAGGGCGCCGACTTCGTCGAGGAGCTCGAGGTCGTGGACCAGTCGCCGCTCGGCCGCAGCTCGCGCTCGAACCCCGTCACGTACATGAAGGCCTTCGACGCCATCCGCGAGCTGTTCGCCGCCACCCCGCAGGCGCGTCGCCGCGGGCTGGGGGCGGCCGGGTTCTCCTTCAACATGCCCGGCGGGCGCTGCGAGGCCTGCGGGGGCGAGGGCCGCGTGCGCGTGGACCTGCAGTTCCTCGCCGACGCCTGGCTCGTGTGCGAGTCCTGCGGCGGCCGCCGCTACCGCGCACAGGTGCTGGAGGCCCGGTGGCGGGGCCGGTCGATCGACCAGGTGCTGGACCTCACCGTCCGCGAGGCGCTCCACCTCTTCGCCGGACAGCACCGGGTGACGCGGCGTCTCAAGGTCCTGGATCAGATCGGGCTCGGATACCTGCGCCTGGGCCAGCCGGCGAGCACGCTCTCCGGCGGGGAGGCGCAGAGGGTGAAGCTGGCGGCGCACCTCCTCAGGCGCCCCGGGCCGCGCGTGCTGTACGTGCTCGACGAGCCCACCACGGGTCTGCACCTGGGCGACGTGAACGAGCTGCTGAACGCCCTGCAGCGCCTGCTCGAGGGCGGGGCCACGGTGATCGTCATCGAGCACAACCTCCACGTGATCAAGCAGGCCGACTGGGTCATCGACCTCGGACCCGAGGGTGGCGAAGCGGGCGGGAACGTCCTCTTCGAGGGCACGCCCGAGGCGCTGGCCGCCCACGGCAAGGGCCACACCGCGCGGTACCTCCGGCCGGTGCTCGGCCGGGCCGAGGGCGCGACCGCCTGAGAAGATCAGGGACGCGCGGGGCGCGGGCGTCCTTCTGCTATGATTTCGGGATCATGGCAATGCTGCGATTCTCCCTGCAACCGATGGCCCGCTGCCTGCGCCGGGGGGCCTCGGTCGCCCTCGCGTTGAGCCTCGCGTGGGGGACCCTGCCCGCCGGGGCGTCCCAACAGTCGTTCGAGGACCTCCTCGCGAACCTGAAGAGCCCGACCGCCCGGACCCGCGAGGCGGCCGCGCAGGAGCTGGGCCGGAGCCGGCGCCGCGAGGCGGTGGCTCCGCTCTCGGCTCTCGTGCGCGACCCCGAGGTCCGGGTGCGAGTCGAGGTGGTGAGGGCCCTGGGCAACCTCCGCGACCTCTCGGCGATTCCCGCCCTCGTGACGTCGCTCCAGGACGGCGACGCGGGCATCCGCGAAGAGGCCATCGGGACGATCGTGGAGATCTACGCCGAGCGCGACCGCGGCGGCCCGATCGACCGGTTCCTGCAGACCTTCTCCGACGAGTTCGATCGTCAGTCGGTGCCGCCCTTCACGATGGTGGACCCGGGTGTCTTCCGCGGCCTCGCGGGGACGCTCCGGGACGAGAAGGCGGGCATCCGGGCCGAGTCGGCCTACGCGATCGGCATCCTCGGCGGGGGCAGCGCGATCCCGGACCTGGTGGCGGCTCTGCAGGATCCCGAATCCGAGGTCCGAGCCGCGGCGGCGACTGCGCTCGGGAAGGTCGGCACGGCCGAGGAGGGCAAGGCGCTCATCCCCCTCCTGGCCGACAACTCGGCGACCGTGCGCAACCGGGTGCTGCAGGCGATCGGCGTGCTGCGTGTCCGGGACGCCGGGCCCGCCCTGCGCGAGATGTTCGAGCAGAACCGTCGGCGGGATCTCGGCACGCGCGTGCTCGCCGCCCTGAGCCGCATCGGCGACCCTGCGCAGGGCGACCTCTTCCGGGAGCTCCTGTCTTCGAACGACCCGGAGCACCGCCGCCTGGCCGTGGAGGGGCTCGGGCGGATCGCCGACGCGTCGATGATGCCGTCCTTCAAGAAGGACTTCCAGCGCGAGAGGAACCGCGACGTCAGGCTCGCCTACAACTTCGCGATCGTCTCGCTCGGGGACCGAGCCTTCCTGGACTCCATCGTGCTCGCGCTCGGGTCGACGGGCGGCGCGGCCAGGCGGGCGCGCGACTACATCCTGGAGCTGGGTCCGGAGATCGCGCCCTACCTCTACCCGTACCTGAACGACCGGGACGCCGAGGTGCGAGGGGCGCTGAGCGACCTGCTGGCGCAGCTGGGCGACGTCAACGCGATCCCCCGCCTGACGCCGCTTCTCGCCGACCCGAACTCGAGGGTGGCCGATCGTGCCAACCGCGCGATCGAGAAGCTCCGGCGAGCCGGAGGCGCGGCGGCGCCCGCGCCGTGAGAGCGGGGCGGCTCGCGATCGCCGCGCTCGTTCTGCTCGGGGCGCCAGGTTGCCGTCGCGAGGCTCCTGCACCCGGGGGCGGTGACCCGCTGGTCGAGTCGCGAGCGCTCGTGGACGAGCGGCGCTTCGACGACGCGATCGCCCGCCTCGGCGAGAGCGAGGATCCCGAGGCGCTCTACCTGCTCGGCCAGGCCTGGGCCGGCAAGGCGCAGGCGGCCCCGGTTCCGACACCGGTTCCCGGGGCCGGGTCGGCGGCTCCCGCGGCGTCGGCCCTCAAGCCCGAGGAGGAAAGGGCCCTGGGCTACTACGAGCGTGCCACGGCGGCGCGCCCCGACCACGCGGGGGCGCACCTCGCGACCGCCCGGCTCCTCGCGCCCCACGCGCTGGTCGGCGTCGGGGCGAAGGGGGGCGGCGCGCCGGTGGGAACGACAGCGGACACGAGTGTCGATCGCGTGCTTCGCAGCTTCGGCGACGCGATCCAGGCGGACCCGGCGGGGATCGTCGCGGTCGAGGAGATGATCCGGTTCGCCCTGGCGGCGGGCCGCGTGCCGGCGGCGGAGGGGGGCTTCCAGGAGCTCGTCCGACGACGGCGCGAGGACCCGGCGGTACTGGTGCGCTACGGGGACTTTCTCGCCGGCCCGGCCGGCAACCCGGACGGGGCGCTCGCGCGTTACGCCCAGGCGCTCATCTGGCGGCCGGACGACACGGCCACCCGCCTGAAGATGGCGGACATCCACCTGGCCGAGGCGTCCGCCCTGCTGGCGAAGCTTCAGTACGCGGCCGCCGAGGCCCGCCTGCGCGACGCGCGGCCGTTCGTGGTGGACCCGGCCTCCCCGCAAGCCGCGCGCCTGCGCGAGCTCGAGGGCCGGATCCGGGACATCCGCGGGCGGTGATCCGAGGGGGGTGCTGCGCCGACCGTGAATCGCGGCAGTGAATCCGCTCTCGCAGCCCGTTGCTCCGGCTCGACTAGCGGGTTGCGGCCGACGCCGTTGCCGTCGACGTAGACGACGGCGCTCTCCTGTGGCGTTCCCGGGGAGTCGTACTGGGTGAGGATCTGACCGCCCAGGAGCAGCCGCGCGGCGGTCACCCCGCCCGTCGACGTGTCCACGAGGTGGGGGTCGAAGACGCGGACGAGGTGCGGCGCCTCCACGGGCGGCCAGTTGACGGGGACGCCCTGGGCGACACCGGTCCAGACGCGGGAGCCGGGATCCGCCGTGAGATAGATCTCCTGGCCCGGGCGCATCCAGCTGCCGAAGAAGACGACCAGGTTCTCGCAGGCGAGAGGCGTCGCGTTGGCGCAGCCGTTGGGCTGCCGATACTCGATCCTGACGCTGGCCACCGTCGGCGCCGGGAGCGCGGACGGGCCCTCCGGGGGGTCGGGCTGGAAGTCGCAGCCGAAAGAGGCCGCGGCGAGGGCCAGCAGCGCGAGGACGATCCGTCTGCCTTGCCGCTCCATCGACCCGATGATAGCATCCCGCCCACTCACCATGGTGGACGCTGAGCGGCCCCTCGTCCTCGTCATCGAAGACGACAGCGACCTCCGACGCATCTGCCTCGACATGCTCGCCGCGCGCGGGTACCGGGCCCTCGGGGCCGCCTCCGTCGGGGAGGGGCTGCGCGTCTTCGGCGAGAGGCCGCCGGCCGCGGTCCTGCTCGACCTGAAGCTCCCCGACGGCACGGGACTCGACGTGCTGCGCGAGCTGCAGCGGCGCTCCCCGGTGACCCCGGTGGTGGTGGTCTCCGGCTACGGCAGCGTGCCGGACGCGGTGGAGGCGATGCAGCTCGGCGCTTCGGAGTACCTGGAGAAGCCGGTCGCGAAGGAGCGCCTCTACGACGTCCTCGACCGGGTGCTCGCGCCCCTTCCACGCCGCGAGGACTCTCCCGGGAAGCGGGCCGCGGACGGGGCCCGTTACGGGATGGTGGGGCGCTGCGAGACCATGCAGCGGGTCTACCAGCTCGTGGACATGGTGGCTCCCACGCGAGCCCGCGTGATGATCTCGGGAGACCGGGGAACCGGCAAGGAGCTGGTGGCCCGCGCGATCCACGCCCTGTCGCCCCGCCGGGATCGGCCCTTCGTGCAGATGAACTGCGCGGCGGTGCCGGCGGAGCTGGTCGAGAGCGAGATGTTCGGCCACGTGAAGGGGGCCTTCACCGGCGCGGTGGCGGACCGGCGGGGCACCTTCGAGAGCGCCGACGGCGGCACGCTCTTCCTGGACGAGATCGGGGACATGAGCCTCGTGATGCAGGCGAAGCTGCTGCGGGTGCTGCAGGAGGGGGAGGTGACCCCGGTCGGGAGCTCGCGCAGCCGCTCGGTGGACGTGAGGATCCTCGCCGCCACCAGCAAGAACCTGCTCGAGGAGATCGAGAAGGGGCGCTTCCGCGACGACCTCTACGACCGGCTCAACGTGGTCAACATCGCCCTGCCGCCGCTGCGCGCCCGCCGGGAGGACGTGCCGCTCCTGGCCGAGCACTACCTGCGGCTCGCCAGCGTGGAGAACGGCTTCAAGCCCAAGAAGCTGACCCCGCGGGCGACCGAGTTCCTCTCGCAGCTCCCCTGGCGAGGCAACGTCCGCGAGCTGCGCAACCTCATGGAGCGCCTGGCGGTCATCGTCTCGAGGGAGGCGGTGACCCACCGCGACGTGATGGAGGCGCTGCACATGACGGCGCCGCCTTCCGGCGACGACGGGGCGCCCTTGCCGCTGCGCGTGGCGCGCTCGCGCTTCGAGCGGCAGTACATCCTGGAGCGCCTGTCGGCGAACCGCGGCAACCTGGGCATGACCGCGAAGGAGCTCGGGATCGAGCGGACGAACCTGTACCGCAAGATGAAGCAACTGGGCATAGGGTCCGACAGGTCCCGCCCTTCGCGGTAGCCCGAGCGTTGCGGTTTCGATAATGCGGGGTTGCGCGGACGCAGCACTCCCGCCCACGCCCGGGGTCTCCGAATCCATCCAAGTGACTCTGGTGCAGCTGGTTAGGGGAGAGGGAGGCGCCCTGGCCCGGACTGTGCAATAGGGTGAACCCGAAGGAGGGACCGCCTCCTCGGCCGAGACGCTGCAGCGATTCGGAGCGGCGCCACGGGAGTCGGACAGGGTTTGGAGGGAGCCCAGTCCGGGACCTGTGGACAACGTCGCGAAGAAGCGAGGCCCCGGTCGGGAAAGTCGGTCCCTCTTCCTTTTCCTCCCATAGCCCACCGTTCTCCTTCAGCCGCTCGCGGTCGGGCTTTGACCATCGCGCGAGCCACGGTGTAGATTCGGGCGTTTGGGGAGGGTCCATTTGGCACCGAAGAAGGCGCTCATCACCGGGATCACCGGCCAGGACGGCAGCTACCTCGCGGAGCTGCTGCTCGAGAAGGGCTACGAGGTGCACGGGCTCGTGCGCCGCAGCAGCTCCTTCAACACCTGGCGGATCGATCACATCCGTGAGCAGCTCGTCCTGCACTACGGCGACCTGGTGGACCAGAACAGCCTCGCCCGCGCCCTCGAGGCGCTGCACCCCGACGAGGTCTACAACCTCGCCGCCCAGAGCCACGTGAAGGTCTCGTTCGACATGCCGGTGTACACCACGGACGTCACCGCGATCGGCGTCCTGCGCGTCCTCGACGCGGTGCGCGACCTCGGGCTCCACACCCGCGTCTACCAGGCGGGCAGCTCGGAGATGTTCGGGCTGGTGCAGGAGACCCCCCAGACGGAGAGAACCCCCTTCCATCCCCGCTCGCCCTACGCGGTCTCCAAGGTCTACGGCCACTGGATGTCCGTCAACTACCGCGAGAGCTACGGGATGCACGTCTCGAACGGCATCCTCTTCAACCACGAGTCCCCCCGCCGGGGAGAGAACTTCGTGACCCGGAAGATCACGATGAGCGTGGCGGCGATCAAGCAGGGGCGGGAGAAGGAGCTGCGGCTGGGGAACCTGGACGCGAAGCGGGACTGGGGCTACGCGAAGGACTACGTCGAGGCCATGTGGCGGATGCTGCAACGCGACGAGCCCGGGGACTACGTGATCGCGACCGGCGAGACGCACTCCGTCCGGGAGTTCTGCGAGGAGGCTTTCGGCTGCGTCGGCCTCGACTGGAAGGACTTCGTCAAGGTGGACCCGAAGTACTTCCGCCCGGCCGAGGTGGACCTGCTCCTCGGCGACTCCAGCAAGGCCCAGAGGGAGCTCGGCTGGAAGCCGGCCGTGACCTTCAAGGCGCTGGCGAAGCTGATGGTCGAGGCCGACCTGGAGTCGGCCGGCAAGCACCTCGACCGGCCGCGCTGAGATTCTGGGGGTGCTGCGTCGCACCCCCCAGCCCCCGCTCGCTACGCGGAGTGAATCCCGCTCCGCTCACAGCCCGTTACGAGGTAATGAGCGAGTCGAGCTCCTGCTTGAGGCGGACGAGGATCTCGTCGTAGGTGAAGGCCCCGAGCGAGGCCGTTCTCTTCTTCAGGTTGACGTGGGTGGGGCCGCACCACAGGCCCAGGTCCGCGTCGTCCGTCTCGCCGGGGCCGTTCACGCGGCAGCCCATGACCGCGATGGTCAGGGCGTGCTTCTCCGCGTAGGCCGTCATCTCCTTCACCTTCTCCGCGAGCTCCACGAACCGCTCGTTCTCCACCCGTGAGCACGAGGGGCAGGAGATGATGTTGAGCTTGTCGTCGTCGAAGACGGGCACCGAGCGGTAGCGGCCGGCGGCCACGTCGGCCAGGATCTGCAGGCCGACCGTGACCTCCTCGTGCTTGCGCGGGTTGGGGAGGGTGAGGCTCACCCGCAGGGTGTCCCCGATCCCGCGGGAGAGGAGCTGCTCGAAGGCCACCCGCGTCTTGATGACTCCCTCGGGCGGGATGCCCGCCTCGGTCACGCCGAGGTGGAGCGGCACGTCGGGGCGCGCCTCGGCGAAGCGACGGTTGGCCTCGATCACCTTGCGCGGGTGCGAGTCCTTGAGGCTCACCACGTAGCGCTCGAAGCCCAGATCGTCCATGTACCGGCAGTGCTCGAGGGCGGACTCCACCATGGCCTGGACGTCGTCGCCGGGGTGACGCTCCTTCATCTCCGGGTCGACGCTGCCGCAGTTGACCCCGATGCGGATCGCGAGGTCGTTCTCCCGGGCCACGTCCACGAGGAACGCGACCTTCTCGCGCACCGGCTTCGCCTTCTCGTGGTGCCAGAGGTGCCCGGGGTTGTAGCGGACCTTGTCGACGTGCGGCGCGACACTCTCGGCGAGGCGGTAGCTCTCCTGGAGGTCCACGACGAGGGCGGCCTTGGTCTGCCGGCGCACCTCGGCCAGGGCCTCCACGTCCTTCGGGCTGTCCACGGCGACCCGGACGAGGGCGCCGCCGGCGCGGCGGATGGCCTCGGCCTGCTCGACGGTGGCGTCCACGTCCTGGGTTCGCGTGGCGCACATGCTCTGGACGGCGACGGGGTGGCCGGATCCCAGGAGGACGGAGCCGACGCGGACGGCGCGGGTGGGGTTTCTCTTCATGTCGGTCTTCGATCCTAACAGGGTTCGTGGTCTAGCCGAGCTCCTCGAGGGCCCGCACGCCCCTTCTCATGGAGACGGAGAAGGTGGCGAGGCTCAATGCCAGGGCCGAGAGCAGGGAGAGCGCCATCCAGGCCTGCCGGCGCGGCGCCACCGCCAGGCCGTGGTACTCGTGCCAGAGGTACTGCGAGGCGGGCCAGGCGAGAAGCGCCACCGTGGCCAGGATGTAGAGGACGGCCAGCACCATGAAGGCGACACCGCCGTAGGACCCGGCGACCTGCGTGACGTTCTCCGCGCCGAACCGGGGGTGCTGCGCGCCCATGCCGCAGGCGAGGCCCACCAGGGCGAGGGTCATGAAGGCGATGGCGCAGGCGCCGAGGAGCTTCAGGAAGAGGGGCACCCCGAGGAGCTGGTTCGACGTCACCGTGATCGCCTCCGCCAGGACGAGGATCGGGAGAAGGCCCGTCCACAGCTTCGACCAGAGGAACGACGACATGCGGACGGGGGCCGTGCGCACGACCCAGAAGGCGGGGCCCTCGGCGGACACGGCGGGGAAGACGAAGCGCACGGCCACCGCGGCGGTCACGAAGGCCGCCATGGCCAGGTTGACGAACGCGTAGGCGTTCTTGATGACGCGGCTCATGTACGGGATCTTGTCGAGGTCCAGCACCCGGAAGTTGTAGACGTAGACGACGGCGAGAGCGAGGAGGAGCAGGAGCTGCGACCACTGCGTGGTGTCGCGCAGGAAGACCTTCACGTCCTTGACCAGGAGGGCGCGACGCGCCGGGGAGAGGGGCAGCCGGCGCACGAGGGGCTCGAGGAAGGTGAAGCGCGTGAAGCGCGCCTTGCGGGCCTCCTGGGCCTTGCTCCAGGCGGCGAAGTAGTGCCGCCCGTAAGCGGCCCGGGCGAGGACGGTGAGCGCGAGGGCGGTCGTCCACAGCGCCCCCAGGTGCAGGGCGTCGACCTGCCCGCGCAGGGCCCCGAACAGGCTCTCTCCCGCCCAGAACGAGGGGAGAAAGGGGGTCACCGGCGACTGCAGCGTGGCGAAGAAGGCGGTGACGTCGGGGAGGGACTGGACGTTGAGGAGGCGCTCGGGCCGGATGAAGCGCAGGAGCATCACGATGGCGACCGCGAACAGCAGTCCCACCAGCATCAGGAGGTCGCGGGCGCGGCGGGCGGGGAAGACGCTGACCAGGCCGAGGGTGACCATCGCCCCGAGGGCGGACGGGATCACGACGAAGGGCAAGACGGTGGCACCCGCGAGGACGTAGTAGCCCGCCGGGGCGCAGCGCGCGAGGCCGAGGGCGAGGAGGACGGGGAGGAGGAACGCCACGACCATCCAGGCGGACTGCCCGACCGTTCGCGCGAAGCGGGAGTGGAAGAGGCGCTCGGGCGGCACGGGGGCGGCCAGCAGGAGGCGCAGGTCCTCGGAGAGGAAGAACGTGGAGAGGGTGCTCACCAGGGCGCTGAAGGCCACGAACGACAGGAAGGTGAGGAACAGCCACCCGAGGCCGAGGCGGACGAGGTAGTCGCCGAGCTCCTCGTAGTCGAGCAGCTGCCAGGAGAGCCAGAAGACGATCGCGAAGATCCCCGCCGCGGCCCCCAGGCCCAGGCCCCCGAAGAGCGCGGCTCGCAGGCCGTCGCCCCTCTCCCGGCGCCGGGCGCGGTTGCGGGCGCTCCAGAACAGGGGGAGCAGCAGCCAGGGGAAGGCCTGCGTCAAATCTCGATCTCCTGGTAGGCGCCGCCCCCGGTGAGCTTCAGGAAGACGGGCGTGAGCTGCGGGTCGTCGCTGCCGGCGAGGGCCTGCAGCTCGGGGACCGTGCCGCGGGCGATGATGCGGCCCCCCAGGATGATGCTGATGCGGTCGCACATCTCCTCGGCCACCTCGAGCGTGTGCGTGCTCATGAGGATGGCGACGCCGCTGCGGCTCATCACGCGGAAGACCTCCTTGATGAGCCGGGCGCCGCGCGGGTCGAGTCCGACCATGGGCTCGTCCACCAGCACCGCCCTCGGCCGATGCAGGAAGGCCGAGCACATGACGAGCCGCTGCTTCATGCCGTGGGAGAAGCTCTCGACGAGCTCGTCCTTCCAGGCCACGAGCTCGAACAGCGCGAGCAGCTCGGCCGCGCGCGTCTCGATCGCCTCTGCCCTCCATGCCGTAGAGGCCGCCGTGGAAGCGCAGGAACTCGGCGGCGGTGAGCTTCTCGTAGAGGAACGGCCGGTCGGGAATGAAGCCGAGAGCGCCCTTGGCCGCCTCGGGCTCCCGCGCGAGGTCGTGGCCCTCGATCGTGACCCGGCCGGCGGTGGGCTTGAGCAGTCCCGCGATCATGCGGATGGTCGTGGTCTTGCCCGCGCCGTTCGGGCCCAGGAAACCGTGGATCTCGCCGGGCGCCACCTCCAGGCTCACCCCGTCCACCGCCCGGAAGGAGCCGAAGGTCTTGACCAGGTTCTCGACGAGGATCATTCGCGGCTCCGCGCGGGAGAAGACCAGCAACCCCGCCCGCTGCCGTCCCGTCGCGGCAGGGGCAGGTCCAGGGGACGCAGGTCGGTCGGGGCATGGCCGACGAGGATGGGGGTCGCCCCCGGCCTCAGCTCGACGTCCGTGATCTCGAGGCGCGCGCGGCCGACGAGGCCCAGGATCGCGGCCTGGCGCTCGAGGCCGCCGCGGGTGAGGCGCACGTGGGTCGCGTCGGCGGGGAACTGGTTGAGCGTGGGGTCCACCGGGAGCCACAGCCCCCGGCCGCGCGACTCCTCGACCCAGACCTCGGGCCACGCGTGGTAGTAGAACGCCCCGCGGAGGTAGACGAGACCCACCGCGATGCGCGCGGGCAGGCCCAGCGATCGGGCCATGGCGACGTAGAGGGCGGTGTGCTCGTTGCAGTCCCCGATGCGGGTCTTGAGGACCTCGAGGGCCGAGGGCAGGCTGACCGTCGGCTTCTTCTCCAGGATCGCGTTCACGTAACGCACGAGGCGCTCCGCGTGCAGACGCGGTGGTGCGGGGGCTCCCGCGGCCTTCTGCGCCTCGGCGATGATCTCCGGCGCGTCGCTCTCGAGGAAGGGCTCGGGCCGAAGGAAGAGCGCGAGGTCGGCCGGGGCGGGCCCGGGCTGCAGGTCGCGCGGGTCGCGCACCTCGATCGTGCCGCCTCTTGCCGATTGCCCGGCTCCGTCGAGGTCGGCGGGGTCGAGTGCTTCGAGGCCGTCGATGCGCACCTTCAGCCGGGCGACCGTCGTGGGGTCGTCGATGCGCCGTGGGGTCGTGGGCACGAGGGCCGCGGCCTCCAGCATGTCCGTCTGGATCGCCCCGGGGACCGCGAGGGCCTGGGCCTGCGCCGGCGTCTCGCGGACGACGATGAGGCCCATGGGGCTCTCCTCGCGCACGACGTCGCCGACGTCCGTGATCCAGGTGCGCGTCGTGATGCCGGCGAGGCGCCCCTCGACCCGGAAGGCCGGAACGGGCCGGCCGGCGGACTGCACGACCTCCCGGGCCTGGACCTCGAGTGTCATCGGGGCGTTGCGCAGCGTCGCGGGGTCGAACACCGAGACCTGCAGCGTCTGGCCCGGCTGGAGGCCCCGGGCCGCGAGGACTCGCGGCAGGTTGAGGGCGAGGGCCGGCGCCTCCTCGAGCTCGCGCGTCTCCTTGCGCTCGCCGGAGGGCGTCTTGATGGTGAGGTCGAGTCGGCGCCCGTCGAGCGTGCCGAGGATCTCGGTCGGCCCCGTGCCCGCGTCGAGCGCGAACGAGAACCTCTGGAGCGCGAAGGCCCGGTCGACGCTCGCGCGGCTCGTCAGGCGGACGGACGCGCTCGACCCGAGGAGGGTCATCTGCAGCCTTCCGTCCTCCCTCATCTCGTAGCCGGAGTCGGTGGGCGTCGTCTGGCCGACCGAGAAGCCGATCTTGTCGCCCCGGTAGTAGATCCCGCGCCACTGCGCCGAGGAGCCGTAGTGGGCGAGGTCCGCGGCCAGGGCCACGCCGGCGGACGACCAGGCCCGGCGGGCGAGCACCCCCATCTGGGCCACCCACGCCACGAGGATCAGGGCGGACAGCACTCGGGCGGCGGGGCGGGGCAGGGGGCGGAACAGCGTCACCGAGGGGCCCGCGCGTCCCTTTGGCTCATGTACCGATTATAGCGGGCGGGCGCGCTCGGGCTGCTAGACTCCGCAGTGCAGTGGACCTGTCGCTCGTCGAGATCGTGCTCGTGCGCCCGAGCCGCCCCGCCAACGTCGCCGCCGCCTGCCGGGCGATGAAGAACATGGGGCTGCGGGCCCTTTGGATCGTCGAGCCGCCCGACGGCCTGGACGCGCCCGAAGCGCGATCCCTCGCCTACGGCGCCTGGGACGTCCTGGACGGGGCGCGGCGGGGAACGAGCCTGCTCGAAGCGGTGGCGGCGAGCGTCGCGGTCGTGGGCACGACCGGGCGGGAGGTGCCCGGGGCCTTGTCGCCCCGCCGGCTGGCGGCGGAGGCCGACACCCTGGCCGGCGGCGGGCCCTTGAGCCTCGTCTTCGGTCCGGAGTCCTCCGGGCTGACGCGCGCCGAGATGGACCTGTGCCACGCGCTCGTGCACGTGCCGACCGACCCGGCCCAGCCGTCGCTCAATCTCGCGCAGGCGGTGCTGCTCCTGGCGTACGAGATGCGGCTCGCGGCCCTCGACCGCCCGGCGGACTCCGGCGGGGACGCCGAGGTCCGGGCCCCGGCCGGCGACGTGGAGCAGGCGATGAGCGACCTGCGGGTCGCCCTGCTGGAGGTCGGCTACCTCGATCCCGCGAACCCGGACCACGTCCTCACGGAGCTGCGCCGACTGGTCGCGCGCGCCGGGCCGAGCCCGCGCGAGGTCGTGCTCCTTCGGGGCCTGGCCCGGCAGGTCGGCTGGGCGGGCCGCGTTGCGCGCGGCGGCGGCGGGCCCGATAATCGGCCAGGGGGAACGCGATGACGACGGGCGACGGAGCGGAGTTCGCAGCGACGGACGCACACGGCTTCCGGGTCCCCCGGCTCCTGCGGGCGGCGGAGGTGCTCTGCGCCGACGGGCGCGTCCTGCGAGGTCGGGTCTTTCTCCCGGCCGCCGCGGAGTCTCACCCCGGGGCGATGCGGGCGGAGGAGTGGATGAACGACTCCGCTCCTTTCGTTCCCTTCCTTCCCGACGGCGAAGGCCGCCCCGTGATCCTGAACAAGCAGCAGATCACCGTCGTCACCGTGGCCGCCTCCGCCGACCACGACGAGGCGATGGACGAGACGGGCGCGCCGGTGCGCCGGGTCCGGGTCGAGTGCGGGGCCCTGCGCCTCGAAGGCGACGTCCTCGTGGACATGCCCGCCAACCACTCGCGCATCCTCGACCTGCTCAATCGCCCCGGCGCCTTCCTGAACGTGCGCGACGGCGAGCGCCACCACCTCGTGAGCAAGTCGCGGATCACGCGCGTGAGCGAGCCCGCCCCCGACGCCCCGAGGCCGAAGCCATAGCTCCCCGCGCGATGAGCGACGCCGGCGAGAGAGCCCTCCTCGTCGGGCTCTCGCTGGGCGGGCGCGGCCGCGCGCGGACCGAGTCGTCTCTCGAGGAGCTGGCGCTGCTCGCGCGCAGCGCGGGCGCGCGGGTCGTGGGCACGCTCGTCCAGGAGCGGGCCCGGCGCGACAGCGCCACCCTGATCGGGCGGGGCAAGGTCGAGGAAGTGAAGGGCCGGTGCGAGGAGGAAGAGGCGGACGTCGTCTTCTTCGACGAGGACCTCTCCCCGGCCCAGCAGCGGAACCTCGAGGAGGCGATCGAGCGCAAGACGCTCGACCGAACGCAGCTCATCCTCGACATCTTCGCCCGTCGGGCGCGGACGCGGGAGGGCCGGCTGCAGGTCGAGCTGGCGCAGCTCGACTACATGCTGCCGCGGCTGGCCGGCAAGGGCGTCCTGCTGTCGCGGCTGGGGGGCGGCATCGGGACGCGGGGCCCCGGCGAGACGAAGCTCGAGACCGACCGGAGGCGGATCCGGCAGCGCATGCAGGCGATCAAGCGCGAGATCGAGCACGTGCGGCGGGAGCGGCACACCCGTCGCGAGGCCCGGCAGAGGCGAGACGTGCCGGTGGTCGCCCTCGTGGGCTACACGAACGCCGGAAAGTCGACCCTCTTCAACGCCCTGACGAACGCCGGCGCCGTCGTCTCGGACCAGCTGTTCATGACCCTCGACCCGCTGGTGCGCAAGGTCCGGCTGGGGCCGGGGCGGGAGTTTCTCCTCGTGGACACGGTGGGCTTCATCCAGAAGCTGCCCCACGCGCTCGTGGCGGCGTTCCGGGCGACGCTCGAGGAGGTGACGGAGGCGGACCTGCTGCTGCACGTGGTGGACGCGTCCGCCGAGGGCGTCGACGAGCGGGAGGCCTCGGTCGAATCCGTGCTGCGCGAGATCGGCGCCGCCGAGAGGCCGCGCCTGCTCGTCCTCAACAAGGCGGACCGCACCGCCGCGGAGCGTCTGGCCGCGCTCGCGGAAGCGCGCCCCGGCTGCGCCGTCGTCTCCGCGCTCTCCGCGGCGGGCCTCGACGGGCTGCTCGCGGCGGTGGCCTCCCGGCTCGACCTCGAGCCGCGCCGCGTCCAGCTCAGCTTCGCCCAGACCGACAAGCGGGGGGTGGCCGGGGTGTACGGCGCCGGCCGCGTGCTCGGGCACGAGGTCCACGACGGCCAGATCGTCCTCGACGCGGAGCTGTCCGGCCGGGCGATCGAGCGCTACCGGGAGCACCTTCGGTGAGGCGCGCTCTCCGCGGCCTGCTCGGTGCCTGCTTCCTGACGATGGCTCTCGGGCTGCCCGGCTGCGCGAAGCGCGTGGTGCCTCCGATTCCCCAGGGGGAGGATTACCTGTTCGCCGCCCCCGCGCCCGGCGAGGTGTCGGCCGACGAGGCGGCGGCGTTGCGCACCGCCTGGAGCGAGGTGCTCGCCGGCGACACGGCGTCGGCCGCAGCGCCGCTACGAGAAGCTGCTGAAGCGCCGGCCGGAGCTGGTGGCGGCGCGAACGGGCCTCGCCTTCGCGCGCCTGCGCGCGGGCCGGCTCGAAGAGGCCGCCGCGGGCTTCGACGCGGTGCTCACGGATCGCCCGGACGATCTCCCCGCCCTCGTCGGCGCGGCCTCCGTGGCCGTCCGCCGGGGTGACGCGGACGCGGCCCTCGGCTTCTACCGCCGCGCCCAGGCGGCGGCGCCGGACGACGCCCTCGTGCGCAAGCGCCTCGCGGCGCTCCGACTGCAGGTGACGGAGCGACACCTGGGCCTGGCGCAGGCGGCCGTCGAGCGCGGGGACGCGGAGACGGCGGTGCGGGAGTACGCGTCGGCCCTCGAGGCGGCGCCCGAGGTGGCGGGAGTGCGCCTGACCCTCGCCGACCTGCTCGCGTCCCGCGGCGACGTGCCCGGCGCCCTCGCGCTGCTCGAGGCCGACCCCTCCGGCGACCGGCAGGCCGCTCTCCGTCGGGCCGGGCTCCTGATGGAGCAGCAGGAGTTCGCCCGGGCGGCGGAGGTCTACCGCGGTCTCATGGCGCGGGACCCGGCCGACGAGGAGGCGCGGGCGGGGGAGAAGGCGGCCCGCGAGAGCCTGGAGCTGCTCTCGATGCCCGAGGAGTACCGCCGCATTCGCGAGGCGCCCCGGGTCACCCGTGCGGAACTGGCGGCGCTCGTCGCGGTCCACGTGGGCGCGCTGCGCCGTGCGGGCCCCGGGGAGCCCCGCGTGGCGGTGGACCTCGGCGGGTCCTGGGCCCGCGAGTACGTCGCGCGGGTCCTCGCCCTCGGCATCATGGAGGCCTACCCGAACCACACGTTCCAGCCCGGCGCCATCGTGCGGCGGGTGGACCTGGCACGGGCGGCGGCGCGCACGCTCGACCTCCTGGGCTACGCCCGGGGCAAAGCACCCGTCCCGACCGACATGTCCCGCTCCCACCTCGACTACGAGGCGGTCGAGCGCGTGCTCGCGGCGGGCCTCATGAGCCTCTCGGCCTCGGGCGGGTTCGAGCCGTGGCGGCCGGTGTCCGGCACCGAGGCGATCGAGGTCGTGGACGGGGTGGCGCGGCTCGTCGGGCCGTAGCTCCACCCGAAACTGCGGTACCATCGCCGGCGAGGGAGGCCACCATGGACGAGAGAGAGCTGCTCCGGACCGTGCCGCTCTTCTCCGAGCTCTCCGAGCCCGACATCACCAGCCTCGGCCGCCTCGCGTCGCGCCGGCGCTACCCGAAGGACACCGTCGTCTTCTTCGAGAACGAGGAAGGCGACTTCTTCTTCATCATCGTCGACGGCCGCATCAAGGTCACGATCCTCGGCGACGACGGGCGCGAGATCATCCTCAGCATGCTCGGCCCCGGGGACTTCTTCGGCGAGATGGCGCTCCTCGACAACGAGCCCCGCTCGGCCACCGCGATCGCGGTGGAGGAGAGCGAGCTTCTCTCGCTGCACCGCACCGACTTCCAGGGCGTGGTCGGGGACAACCCGGCCATCTCCGCCGCGCTCATCAAGGTCCTCACGACGCGCCTGCGCCGCGCGAACCACCAGATCTCGACGCTGGCCCTCCTCGACGTCTACGGCCGCGTGGCCCGGGTCATCCTCGACATGGCCCGCGAGGAGGGGCGCCGCCTCAAGGACGGGCGCATCGCCTTCCGGCGCGCGACCCACCAGGAGATCGCGAACCGCATCGGCACCACGCGCGAGACGGTCACGCGCATGCTCAAGGACCTCGAGCGCCAGGGCCTCGTCAAGGTCGAAGGCCGCGAGCTCGTGCTGCAGCCGGGGTTCGAGAAGGCTTTCGACTAACGCACCGGGGGTCTGGGGGGCGGGATGCCCCCCAGTCCGGGAAGGCAAGGTCCGCCATGCCCGTCCCTCTCCTGTCAGTGGCCTCTCGCTCGAATCCCAGTCGCCGTTGCTCAGTGTCCCCGGCCTCGGACGCGTCCGCAGGTCCCAGCCGCTACTCGCTCCGCTCCACCCTGACCCGGGTCGCCGGCCGGGGGCGGGCCTTCGGGACCGAGAGGCGCAGCAGGCCGTCGTCGAACGCGGCCTCGATGCGGTCGGGGTCCACTTCCTCGGCGAAGCGGAAGGCGCGGGCGAACGGGCCGTAGCGGCGCTCCAGGCGATGGAAGGACTCGGGGCGGCTGGCGGCGTCGGGCCGGCGCTCGCCGCGGACGACGAGCTCGTCGCCCTGGGCCTGGATCACGACGTCGTCGCGGCTGAGGCCGGGGAGCTCCACGTCCACGACGTAGGCGTCCGGCGTCTCGACCACGTCCGCGAGCGGCACCCAGGTGCCGTGGAGCAGGGAGGGCTCGTCGAGCCGGTCGCGGGTCAGGGTCTCGTCGAAGAGGCGGTTCATGCGCTCCTGCAGGTCGAGCAGCTCCTGGAGCGGGTCCCGGCGGAGAGGCATCACGGGATTCTAGCTCAGCGGGTGAGCCTCTTGCGCAGCTCGGCCAGGAGCGCCAGCGCCTGGAGAGGGGTGAGCTGGTCGGGGTCGGCCCGGCGCAGCTCGGCGAGCACCGCCTCGTCCTGGCCCGAGAAGAGCGAGAGCTGCCGCGCCCCGGCGGGAGCGGGCGTGTCGGAGTGGGCGAGGCGCGGCCGGCCCTCGCGGTCGAACTCGGTGCTCTCGAGGTTCCGCAGGATCTCCTGGGCGCGGACCACGACCGCGGCGGGAAGGCCGGCCAGGCGCGCCACCTGGATGCCGAACGAGCGGTCGGAGCCTCCTTCCTCGATCTTGCGCAGGAACACGACGGTGTCCTGCCACTCGCGGGCGGAGACGTGGAGGTTGCCGACCGAGGGGAGGTCGGCCGCGAGGTCCACGAGCTCGTGGTAGTGGGTGGCGAAGATCGTCTTCGGCCCCTCGCTCGTGCGCGCGATGTGCTCCGCGACCGCCCAGGCGATCGACAGGCCGTCGAAGGTGGCGGTGCCGCGGCCGATCTCGTCGAGGAGGACGAGGCTGCGCGCGGTGGCGTGGCGCAGGATGTGGGCCGTCTCCTGCATCTCGACCATGAAGGTGGACTGCCCGCGGAGGATCTGGTCGCTCGCCCCGACGCGGGTGAAGACGCGGTCCACGAGGCCGATCTTGGCCTCGCGCGCCGGGACGAAGCTGCCCATCTGGGCCATGACCACGACGAGCGCCGTCTGGCGCAGGAACGTCGACTTGCCGCCCATGTTCGGGCCGGTGAGGACGAACAGGCGCGCCGCGCCGTCGCCCATGGCGAGGTCGTTGGCCACGAAGGGCTCGGCGAGGACGCGCTCCATGATCGGGTGGCGGCCCTCCACGTAGGCGAGCTCGTCGCCGCGCCCGAGCCGGGGCTTCACGTAGTCGAACCGGGTCGCCGCCTCGGCGAGGGAGGCCAGCACGTCGAGGGCGGCGGCCGCCCTCGAGGTCTGCTGGATGCGCCGCGCGGCGCCGGCCAGGCGGGCGCGCAGGTCCTCGAAGATGCGCCCCTCCAGCGCGAGGATCAGCTCGTCCGCGCGCAGGACGCGGTCCTCGTACTCCTTGAGCTCCGGGGTGACGAAGCGCTCGCCGCCCGCGATCGTCTGCTTGCGGACGTAGTCGGGGGGGACGATGCCGAGGTTCGACTTGCTGATCTCGATGTAGTAGCCGAAGACGCGGTTGAAGCGCACCTTGAGCGAGGAGATGCCGGTGCGCGCGCGCTCGCGCTCCTCGATCGCGGCGATCGTGGCGCGGCCGCCGCGGCTGGTGCCCCGCAGCTCGTCGAGCTCGGGATCGACGCCGTCGCGGACGAAGCCCCCTTCGCGCACGAGCCCGGGAGGGGCGTCCACCAGGGTGCGGGCGATCTCGTCGGCGAGGTCGAGGGGCGGGTCGAGCTCCTTCGCCTGCTGGCGCAGGAGCGGGGCCAGGCAGTCGACGAGGGCCTCGGCCGCGGCCGGCAGCGCCCGCAGGGACTGGCCGAGGGCCACGAGGTCCCGCGGCCCCGCCGTGCCCAGGGTGACCCGGCCGAGGATGCGGTCGAGGTCCTGCACGCCGCCGAACGCCTCGCGCAGGCGGCCGCGGTCGAGGGCGCGGAAGGCCAGCTCCTCGACGGAGTCGAGCCGGTCCTGGATGCGCTCGAGCTCGACGAGGGGCCGCAGGATCCACTCGCGCAGCAGGCGGCCGCCCATGGCGGTCCGGGTGTGGTCGAGGACGTCGAGGAGCGTGCCCCGCCGGCCGCCGTCGGCCAGGCTCTCGACGAGCTCGAGGTTGCGCCGGGTGAGCGAGTCGAGGACGAGGACGTCCTGGGAGCCCCGGGTCACGAGGCTCGTGACGTGGGCGAGGTCGCGCTTCTGGGTCTCGCGGACGTAGCGCAGCGCCGCTCCGGCGGCGGCCGCGGCGCGCGGGAGGCCCTCGCAGCCGAAGGCCTCGAGGGTGGCCACCCCGAAGTGGGCCAGCAGCTCGCGGCGGGCCCTCTCGGGCTCGAACGCACGGTCGTCGACGGGAGCGCGCGGGACCTGTCCCTCCGGCTGCGCCGGGTCCGAGAGCCACGGCGGCAGGTCGGCCTCGCGCCGGGCCAGGATCTCGCGGGGGCGGGTGGCCCCGATCTCGTCCCGCAGGCGGTCGAAGCGGGCCGGGCCGTCCCACTCCGCGGCGAAGAACTCGCCCGTGGTGGGCTCCAGCCAGGCGACGCCGAGGGTGTCGGGCCCCGGGTCGAGGGCCATCACGTAGGACGTCTCGGCCGCCTCGAGCGCCGAGGCCTCGAGCTGCGTGCCGGGCGTGATGACCCGGACCACCTCGCGCTTGACGACGCCCTTGGCCGTGCGCGGGTCCTCCACCTGCTCGCACAGGGCCACGCGGAAGCCCTGGCGGACGAGGCGCGCGATGTAGGCGGAGGCCGCGTGGTGGGGGACTCCGCACATCGGGACGGGGTCGCCGTTGCGGTCCTTGGAGCGCGAGGTGAGCGCGATCTCGAGGGCCTTGGCGGCCACCACCGCGTCCTCGAGGAACAGCTCGTAGAAGTCGCCCATCCGGAAGAAGAGGAGCGCTTCCGGGTGCTCCGCCTTCATCCGGTAGTACTGCTGCATGGCGGGAGTCTGGACGAGGGCGGGCGACGACATGAGGGAAGGTGGAGTATAAGCTAGCTCGTGCGCGTGCTCGCGATCGACACCACCTCCCCCCGGGGGAGCGTGGCCGTGGCGGGCCCGGAAGGGGTGCTGGCCGAGGCGCGGCTGGTCACGGTGGAAGGGCACTCCCGCTGGCTCCTGCCCGCCGCCGAGATGCTCCTGAAGGGCCTCGGGCTCGACGCTCGGGGCCCTCGACCTCTTCGCCGTCACCACCGGGCCGGGCTCCTTCACCGGGCTGCGGGTGGGCCTGGGAAGCGTGCAGGGCCTCGCTCTGGCGAGCGGGCGCCCCTGCGTCGGCCTGCCGACGCTCGACGTCCTGGCCGGCGCGGCGGCCGGGGCCTCGGACACGATCGTGGCCCTCGTCGACGCCTTCCGGGGCGAGGTGTACTCGGGCGTCTTCGACGGGTCGGGCCATCTCCGCCGACCGCACGGCGTCGGGCCGCTGGCCGCGGTGCTGGCGGGACTGCCCGCGGGGGCGGCGTTCGTCGGGGCCGCGGCCCTCGAGCACCGCGAGGCGATCCGGGCCGCCGTTCGCGACGCCGTGTTCCCGCCCTCGCCCGATTTCCTCGCGGCGCCGCTCGCCGTCGCCGCGCTGCGGCTGGCCGCCTCCGGCGTCACGGTGCCCGCCTCCGGCCTGCGGCCGCTCTACCTGCGGGGCGTCGACGCCCGCCCGTCCCCGGCGTGAGGCCCGGCCTCCTCCTGCGGCGAGCGGTCCTCTCGGACGTGCCCGCCCTCGCTGCTCTCGAGGCGGCCTGCTTCACCCACCCCTGGACGCCGACGCAAGTCCACGAGGAGGTCGCCCGCGTCCCGCCCGACATGGTGCTGGTGCTCGAGGGGCCGGCGGCCCCGGGCGGGGCGCCGGCCGGGATACGCGCCTACTGCTCGTTCCGTCTCGTCGTGGACGAGATGCACGTGATGAACGTGGCCGTGGTCCCGGGCTGCCGCCGGCAGGGCCTCGCGCGTCGGCTCCTCGTCTTCGCGATGGCGCGGGCGGCGCGGGCGGGGGCACGGCGCGCGCTCCTGGAGCTGCGGGCGGGGAACCGGGAAGCCCTCGCGCTGTACGAGTCGCTCGGCTTTCGGCGTCTCGGCGTGCGCCGCGCGTACTACGGCGAGCCCACCGAGGACGCGCTGGTCCTCGCCCGGGAGCCGTGCGCCGACGAATCTTGAACTGGCCCGGGCAGCGTGCTACCGTCCCCTTCCGGGGGCACGGGGCTCCTCGGGCCCCCCACGATGCACCACCAACCCCAACTCGAGGGTCTCCCTCAGACCCGGCAGGAGGCGCCGATGCCGCAGGAACCGGTTTCGCCCACGAGCGTCCACAGCGACGAATACCGCCAACTTGAAGTGCAGCACCACGAGTACGAGGGCCGGCTGGGCGAGCTGGCCGACAAGGCCGTCCTGAGCGACGAGGAGCAGGTCGAGGAGACCACGCTGAAGAAGAAGAAGCTTCAGCTCAAGGACCGGATGCAGGAGATCGCCCGGCGCCAGCGGGTGGGCTCGGCCCACCCCTGAGCCGCGCGGGCCCCGCGCCTTCCGCCCCCGGCGGAGACGCCGGGGGCGGAGGAGCACACTTGGAACGCGCTCGCCCCTTCCGGCGGGGGGCTTCGATACTGCCGAGCCTCTTCACGACGGGGAACCTCTTCCTCGGCTTCTGGTCGATCGTGAAGACCCTGGACGGACGCTTCGCCGAGGCGGCGCCGCTGATCGGCGGGGCGGTCATCCTCGACATGCTCGACGGGCGGATCGCCCGCCTCACGAACACCCAGAGCGAGTTCGGCGCCGAGTACGACAGCCTGGCCGACACCGTCTCGTTCGGGGTCGCGCCGGCGCTGCTCGCCTACTGCTGGGCCCTGCAATCGGTGCCGCGGGCCGGCTGGCCGGCGGCCTTCCTGTTCCTGGTCTGCGGCGTCCTGAGGCTCGCGCGTTTCAACGTCCAGAAGCACGTGGTGGACGCCCGCTTCTTCGTGGGGCTCCCCATCCCGGCCGGCGCGGCGCAGATCGCCGCGATCGTGTTCGTGCTTCCGGACCGGCTCACCGAGCACTGGCAGAGGGTCGCGGTCCTGGCGCTCGTGGTCGCGCTGGCCTTCCTCATGGTCAGCACCTTCCGCTACCGCTCGTTCAAGGGGGTGGACCTGCGTCGCCGACGCAGCTACATCAGCGTCCTGGGGATAGCCCTCCTCTTCCTGCTCGTGGCCACGCAGCCCGAGGCGTCGATCCTCGCGGCGACGAGCCTCTACACCCTTTCGGGGCCGTTCGCCGCGGTCGTCTCCGCCCTGCGCCGCCGCGGCGATCCACCGCTGCCGGTGGAAGAGCCGCAGCCCGCGCCGTGAGCCCCGCGGCGCCCGTCGTCGGAGTGGGGGGCGTCGTGGTCCGGGACGGGCGGGTCCTCCTCATCCGGCGGGGCAAGGCTCCCCTCTACGGCCGCTGGGTGGTCCCGGGCGGCACCGTGGAGCTCGGGGAGACCCTGGAAGAGGCCCTCGTGCGCGAGATGGAGGAGGAGACGAGCCTCCGGGTCGAGCCGCTCGAGGTGCTCACCGTGTTCGACCGCATCGAGCGCGACGGCGAGCGGGTCGTGTACCACTACGTGATCGTGGACTACCTCTGCCGCTGGCTCTCGGGCGAGGCGAAGGCGGGTTCGGACGCCCTCGACGTGGCGTGGGCGACCCCGGAGCAGCTGGCCGCCTACGATCTCCCGCCGAAGGCGCTGGAGGTCGTCCAGGACGCCTTCCGGCGGGGAGCCGGGCTCTAGGCTTGCCGCCGGCGGCACCGGGGGCTATCCTGAGGTCGTGCTCGCCCGCTCGGGGAGCCAGGAGGGCATGATGAAGCGTCTGGCCATGGCCGCGTTCCTGCTTCTCGCTGCGAGCTCCGCCCCGACGGAAGCCGGGCCCCTGCCGAAGGCGAAGTCGGTCATCGATCGGGACGTGCCGAACCACACCACTCCCTACGTCCGAACTCCGCGGAAGCTCCCCGAGCCCGTCCGCGACGGAAGCCGCGCAACACCCACAAGGCCCTGCACCTGACCCACTTCGTTCGCGGGCACTAGCGCGGCCTAGAGCCGGTACAGCATCCAGTAGACGACGACGCCGGACACGGACACCCACAGCCACAGGGGCAGGGTGACGCGCGCGAGGGAGCGGTGCGCCTCGAAGCGGCCGCGCAGCGCGCGGGCGAGCGTCACCAGGACGAGCGGCACGATCGCCACGGCCAGCACCGTGTGGCCGATGAGGATCGCGAAGTAGACCGTGCGAATGGGGCCCTGGCCGGTGAAGCGGACCGAGCCCACCTCGAAGTGGTAGGCGAGGTACGAGACGAGGAACAGGGTCGAGGTCGCGAGCGCGGCCAGCATCGCCCGCCGGTGGGCGACGCGTCGGCCGCGGCGGATGAGCCACCAGCCGGTCAGGAGGAGCACGGCGGAGGTTGCGTTCAGGACGGCGTTGAGGGTGGGCAGGTCCTGGTAGGTCACAGCCGCGCCGCGAGCAGCAGGGACGAGAGCGCCGGCAGGTAGACGCAGGGACGCCAGGAACAGCCCGCGGGCGGCGACGAGGTCGCGCGAGCGCGCCAGCCGGAGGGCGAAGAGGGTCAGCGCCACGCCCAGGAGGAACGCACCGGCGAGGTAGGTCGGGCCGGCGAGGCCGGCCACGACGGGAGCCAGGCTCACCAGCAGAAGGGCCAGGCTGTGCACGACCGCCTGCCGGCCCGCGAACGTGCCCTCGCGGTCGAGCACGGGCAGCATCGGGAAGCCGGCGCGGGCGTAGTCGTCGCGGTAGAGCCAGGCGATGGCGAGGAAGTGCGGGATCTGCCAGAGGAAGAGGATCGCGAAGAGGATGAACGCCCCCGCGTCGAGGCGGCCCCGGGCGGCGGCCCACCCGATCACCGGCGGGAGGGCGCCCGGCACGGCCCCGACCAGCGTCGCGAGGGGCGTGCGGCGCTTGAGAGGCGTGTAGGCGAACAGGTAGCTCGCCCAGGTCGCAAGGGCCACCGCCGCGGCGAGGGGGCCGCAGAGCCAGAGGAGCACCGCGAGCCCGGACGCGGTGAGCAGGGCTCCGAAGGTCCGGGCTTCGCCGGGCGCGATGCGCCCGGACGGGATGGGGCGCGCCCGCGTGCGCAGCATCAGCGCGTCCGTGTCCCGCTCCATCACCTGGTTGAGAACGCTGGCGCCCGCGGCGACGAGGCCGGTCCCGGCGAGCGCGGCGGCCAGGACCGGGGTCCAGGGCGAGGCCGTCGAAGCGGTGACGAAGCCGACGAGCGCGGTGAACACGACCATCGTCGTGATCCGGGGCTTGGCCAGCTCGATCCAGTCGGCAGCCGTCGGCCGGGCCAGCGGGATCGTGGGGGAGCTCATGCGCGTGCGGGCAGTCTAGCGGCCGGGCGGAGGGGGGGCAACCGGCGGCTCCGGCGGCGTGGCCGGCAGCGTGCCCGGCAGCGCGTAGGCGATCACGGACCGGTCGCGGAGCCCGACGACGACGTAGCCGCCGGCGAGGATCGGGGGCGTCCGTATCTCGGCCGAGGTGCGGAGGCTGCCGGCCTTCTTGCCCGTGTCCGAGGCGAAGGCGACGAGCTCGTTCTCGAGGCACGCCACGAGCACGTGGTCCCCGACCAGCTGGGGCCCCGAGAGGGGCCGCGAGGGCAGGGCGCCGCGCCAGGCGAGGTTGCCGCCCCGGCGAAGGGAGTACAGCACGGCGTCGTAGGACGCGAAGAGGACCTGCTCGGGGAGCAGGAGGCCCGGGTGGCCGATGTCGGCTCCGACCCGCCAGGCCCAGCCGCTCTCGCCCTTGTCGAGAGAGACCTCGAGGATCCGCTTGTCGCTCGTGCCGAGGTACAGGCGGCGGTGGGCCACGTCCACCAGCGGGGGGGCCAGCAGGGCGCCGGAGGTGGGGAGCGTCCACAGGGAGGACCCGGTGGCCCGGTCGCGGCAGCGCAGCGTCCCGTCGGCTTCCCCCGTGAGAAGGCGGGACCCCGCGGCCACCGGAGGGGCCGTCGTCTCGGCCCCCGAGGCCTCGCTCCACAGCACCCGCCCGCTCGCCAGGTCCACGGCGGCGAGGCCTCGCCCGGCGACGAGCGCCCGATCCCCGTCGAGGACCGCGGGCAGCGTGCCCGCCACACCGGTGTCGGTCTTCCAGCGCACGGCGCCGGTTCGGGGCTGGAGGCTCCACAGCGTGCCGTCCTCGCCCCTCGCGAGCAGGACCCCGTCCGCGGCGCTCAGCGCGGCCGGGGAGGCCCTCGGCCTTCCACGCCACCGCCCCGGTCTCCGGCTCGAGCGCGCGCACGGCCCCGTCGCGGGTGGCCACGTAGACGCGGCGGCCGTCCGTGGCCAGGGGCGCGGTGACGAAGTCGCCGAGCAGCGTCTTCCAGGCCGCGGTGAGGGGGAGAAGCGGTGGCGTCGGGGCCACGCGCTTCCCGGCGCAGCCGGCGAGGAGGAGAGCGGCGAGGAGGGGCGCGAGGCTTCGGGACACGACTGCCGCACTATACACCGGGGGCGGGGCGGTCCCGGGCCGGCCCGGGGGCGGGGGGTATAATCCGGCTTTCCAGGGAGCCCATGGAGAGAGAGACCATCCTCATCCTCGATTTCGGCTCGCAGTACACCCAGCTCATCGCCCGCCGGCTGCGGGAGATGCAGGTGTACTCCGAGATCCTGCCGCCGGGAACGCGGGCCGATTCTCTCGCCGGGCGCCGCCCGAGAGGCATCGTGCTCTCCGGCGGTCCGGACAGCGTCCACCAGCGCGGCGCCCCCCGGTGCGACCCGCGCCTCTTCCAGCTCGGGGTGCCGGTCGTGGGCATCTGCTACGGCATGCAGCTGATGAGCCACGTGCTGGGCGGGGAGGTGAAGCGCTCGGGCCACCGCGAGTACGGGCAGGCGGTCTTCTCGCCGAAGCCCGGGGGCACGCTCTTCCGCGGGCTGCCCCCCGTAGCCGGGTCTGGATGAGCCACGGCGACGACGTCCGGCGCGCGCCGCAGGGCTTCCGGGTGGTCGGGGCCACCGAGACGAACGCGATCGCCGCGGTCGAGGACCCGGCGCGCCGACTGTACGGGATGCTCTTCCACCCCGAGGTGGTCCACTCCGAAGAGGGGACCAAGGTCCTCGCCAACTTCCTCGACGCCTGCGGCTGCCGCCGCGACTGGAACGCGCGGTCCTTCGTCGAGGAGGCGACCGAGCGGGTCCGGGAGCAGGTGGGGCCGAAGGGCCGCGTGATCTGCGCCCTCTCCGGGGGGGTGGACTCCGCGGTGGCCGCGATGATCGTGCACCGGGCGATCGGGAGCCGCCTCACCTGCGTGTTCGTGGACAACGGCCTGCTGCGCAAGGAGGAGGCCACCCAGGTCCGCCGGCGCTTCGCGGAGCGGCTGCGCCTCAAGGTGGTGTTCGTGGACGCCTCCCGCCGCTTCCTGAAGAAGCTGGAGGGGGTGTCCGACCCGGAGCGCAAGCGCAAGGTCATCGGCCACGAGTTCATCGAGGTCTTCAAGGCCTCGATGCGCAAGGCGGGCAAGGCCGACTTCCTCGCGCAGGGGACGCTGTACCCCGACGTGATCGAGTCGACGTCGGTGCGGGGGCCCTCCGCGGTGATCAAGAGCCACCACAACGTGGGCGGCCTGCCGAAGTCGATGAAGTTCAAGCTGGTCGAGCCCCTCCGCTGGCTGTTCAAGGACGAGGTCCGGAAGGCCGGCCTCGAGCTCGGGCTCGACGAGGAGTTCGTCTACCGCCAGCCGTTCCCGGGGCCCGGGCTCGCGGTGCGCTGCCTCGGGCCGGTCGCGAAGGACCGGCTCGACCTCCTCCGGGAGGCGGACGCGATCTTCATCGAGGAGATCAAGGCGGCGGGGCTCTACCGCAAGATGTGGCAGTCCTTCGCGGTCCTGCTGCCCGTGCGCTCGGTGGGCGTGATGGGCGACGACCGCACCTACCAGTACACGATCGCGCTGCGGGCGGTGGAGTCGCTCGACGGCATGACCGCCGACTGGGTCCGGCTGCCCTACGATCTCCTGGCCCGGACCTCGAGCCGGATCGTCAACGAGGTGCGAGGCATCAACCGGGTGGTGTACGACGTGAGCAGCAAGCCGCCGTCGACGATCGAGTGGGAATGAGCGCCAAGCCGGACTTCGTCCACCTCCACCTCCACACCGAGTACAGCCTGCTCGACGGGGCCTGCCACCTCGACGAGCTGGTCGACGAGGGCGTGCGCCTCGGCATGAAGGCCATGGCCATCACCGACCACGGCAACATGTTCGGGGCGGTGGCCTTCCACGACGCCTGCCGCGAGAAGGGCCTCAAGCCCATCCTCGGCTGCGAGGTCTACGTGGCGCCGGCGAGCCGGTTCGAGCGGCAGGCCCAGAGCGCGTCGGACGCCTACAACCACTTCACGCTGCTGGCGACGAGCGACGCGGGCTACCACAACCTGATCAAGCTCGTGTCCGCCGGCTACCTCGAGGGCTTCTACCACCGGCCCCGCATCGACAAGGACCTGCTGGCCAGGCACAGCGAGGGCCTCGTCGGCCTCTCCGGCTGCCTCTCCGGCGAGATCGCCCAGCACATCCTGGCCGGCGCGGAGGACGCGGCGCTCGCCAGCGTGGGTGTCTTCTCCGAGATCCTGGGGAAGGACCGCTTCTACCTCGAGGTGATGGAGCACGGCATCCCCGACCAGAGGCGGGTGAACCAGGGGCTCCTGCGCGTCCGGCAGAAGACGGGGCTCAAGCTCGCGGCCACCAACGACGCCCACTACCTGCACCGCGACGACCACCACGCGCACGACGTCCTGCTGTGCATCGGCTCGGGCAAGAAGGTGGGGGACGCGGAGCGGCTGCGCTTCGACACGAACCACTTCTACCTGAAGTCCGGCGAGGAGATGGCGGGCCTCTTCCCCGACCACCCGGAGGCGCTCTCCTCGACCGTCGAGATCGCGGAGATGTGCGACTTCACGCTGAAGGGGGTGTCGACGCTGCCCGCTTTCGACGTGCCGCCCGGCTTCTCCATCGACAGCTACTTCGAGAAGGTCACCCGGGACGGCTTCGCCGACCGGCGCCGCGCTCTCGACCCGCTGGCCGCGGCGGGTCGGCTGCGCCACGCCCTGGCGGACTACGAGGCGAGGCTCGACAAGGAGATCGGCGTCATCCACCGGGTCGGCTTCTCGGGCTACTTCCTCATCGTCTGGGACTTCATCCGCTACGCGAAGGAGCGGCGCATCCCGGTCGGGCCGGGACGGGGCTCGGCCGCCGGCAGCCTCGTCGCCTGGGCCCTGCGCATCACCGACATCGACCCGATCGAGAACGACCTCATCTTCGAGCGCTTCCTCAACGAGGAGCGCATCAGCCCCCCCGACATCGACATCGACTTCTGCGAGGCGCGCCGGGGCGAGGTCATCGAGTACGTCACGAAGAAGTACGGCCGGGACAACGTGGCGCAGATCATCACCTTCGGGACCATGAAGGCGAAGGCCGTCGTGCGCGACGTCGGGCGCGTGATGGACATGAGCTACGCCGACGTCGACAAGATCGCGAAGATGATCCCGTTCGACCTCAAGATGACCCTGGACAAGGCCCTCGCGGAGTCGCCGCCGCTCAGCGAGGCCTACCAGAAGGACCCCAGGGTCAAGGAGCTCATCGACGTCTCGCGCCGGCTCGAGGGCACGACGCGCCACGCCTCGACCCACGCCGCGGGGGTGGTGATCTCCCCGGTGCCGCTCACGGACCTGGTGCCGCTGTTCAAGGGGAACACGGGCGACATCACGACCCAGTTCGACATGAAGGGCGTCGAGCGCATCGGCCTCCTGAAGATGGACTTCCTGGGGCTGCGCACGCTCACCCTCATCGACAACTGCGTGAAGATGCTCGAGGCGCAGCGGGGCATCCGCATCGACCCCGCCGCCATCCCCCTCGACGACGCGAAGACGTACGAGCTCTTCACCGCGGGCCGCACCAGCGGCCTCTTCCAGTTCGAGTCGGACGGCATGCGCGACATCCTGAAGCGCTTCAAGCCGGACCAGCTCGAGCACCTGACCGCCCTCAACGCGCTGTACCGCCCCGGGCCGATGCAGATGATCGACGACTTCATCAAGCGCCGGCACGGCCAGACCCGCGTCGTCTTCGAGCACCCCGCCCTCGAGCCGATCCTGAAGGGGACCTACGGCGTCATGGTCTACCAGGAGCAGGTCATGCAGATCGCTTCGGCCCTGGCCGGCTTCACGCTGGGCGAGGCCGACATCCTGCGCAAGGCCATGGGCAAGAAGAAGGCCGAGGTCATGGCCACCCAGATGGACCAGTTCCTGAAGGGCTGCGCGGGGCGGGGCGTCACGGAGAAGAAGGCGCGCCGGATCTGGGACGCGATGGAGCAGTTCGCCGGGTACGGCTTCAACAAGTCGCACTCGGCCGCCTACGCCTGGCTCGCCTACCAGACCGCGTACCTCAAGGCCAACTACCCCGCGTACTTCGTGGCGGCTCTGCTCACCTCGGAGCGGGCGAACACCGACAAGATGGTCCACTACATCGGCGAGTGCCGCGAGATGGGCATCCGCGTGCTGCCCCCGGACGTGAACCAGTCGGACATGTTCTTCTCCGTGATTCCCGACCCGCTCGTCACAAAGGTCGGGAATCACGGGGACTCTGGACGCGGTCTTCTGGAGAGCCCCGCGGAAGGCTCTCCGCGGGGCCTTCCCAGGGGAACAGGAACGGAGGGTACAGAAACAGCGGGAGGAGTCAGCGCGGGCGAGGGCGGCGAGGAGGGGGAGGGGCCGGCAACGAGCCAGATCCCTTCGCACCCCGACGCGGCCGAGGGTGCTCAGGGTGAGAGCATCCGCTTCGGCCTCGCCGCCATCAAGAACGTCGGCGAGGGCGCGGTAGAGGCGGTGCTCGCGGTGCGGAAGGAAGGCGGCCCCTTCCGCTCGCTCTTCGACCTGTGCGACCGGGTGGACCTGCGCGCGGTGAACCGGCGGGTGGTGGAGAGCTTCGTGAAGAGCGGCTCGTTCGACTCGACGGACCCGCGCCGCTCGGCACTGTTCGCGGCGATCGAGCGCGCGATGGAGGCGGGGCAGAAGCGCCAGCGCGATCGCGACGCCGGCCAGTCGAGCCTGTTCGGGATGCTGGGCGGGGCCGGCGAAAAGCAGGCGGCGCCCGAGCGGATCCCGGACGCCCCGCCCTGGTCCGAGGCGGAGCGGCTTCTCTTCGAGAAGGAGTCGCTCGGCTTCTTCATCTCCGGGCACCCGCTGGAGCGGTTCCGCGCGGAGATCGCGCAGTGGGCGAGCGCGACCAGCGGCACTCTCGCCCAGACGCCGGCCGGCGTCGAGGCGACGGTGGGCGGGATCGTGACCGCGCTGCGACTCATCAAGACGAAGAAGGGGGACCGGATGGCGAGCTTCCTCCTCGAGGACCTCGAGGGAAGCGTCGAGACGCTCGTCTTTCCCGAGGCCTACAAGAAGGCGGCGGGGCGGCTCGCCGACGACCAGGTCGTGCTCGTCAAGGGCCGGGCCGAGGTCCTGGACGACGGGCGGGTCAAGCTGCTCGCCTCCGAGGTGCTTCCCCTCGAGCAGGCCAAGCTGGCGGAAGCCCGGTACGTGACGATCCGCGTGAGCGTCGCCGCCTGGGACCGGGAGAAGGGCGAGCGGCTCCGCGATATACTGGCCGCGCACCGGGGCGACTGCCCGGTGACGCTCGAGCTGGTGCGCCCCGGCTCGTGGGAAGCGGCCCTCGTCCCGAGCGCCTACTACCGGGTGCGGCCCGATTCCCAGCTGCGCGACGAGGTCGAGGCGCTGCTGGGGCCGGGGTCGCTCGTGCTGACCCGCACCAACGGGCTGCGCCGCGAGGCCTGAGGGCGGGAGGCGGAGGAAATCATGGCCGATGCGGACTTCGAAGCGCCGCTCGTGGCGCTGCAGAAGCGGATCGACGAGCTGGCCAAGTGGCCGGGCGACCGTGCGAAGGAGCAGGAGGCCCGTCGGCTCCGCGAGGAGCTCGACGCGCGGCGACGCGAGGTCTACGCGAAGCTCACCCCCTGGCAGAAGACCCTCGTCGCGCGGAACCCGAATCGGCCCTATACCCTCGACTACGTGCAGGCCCTCTTCACGGAGTGGACGGAGCTGCACGGAGACCGGCGCTACGGCGACGACCCGGCTCTCGTGTGCGGCTTCGCCCTCTACAAGGACCTGCCGGTGTGCGTCGTCGGGCACCAGAAGGGCCGGGACACGAAGCAGAAGATCTACCGCAACTTCGGCATGCCGAAGCCCGAGGGGTACAGGAAGGCGATGCGGGTGATGGAGCTCGCCGCGAAGTTCGACCGGCCCATCCTCAGCTTCGTGGACACGCCGGGCGCCTACCCGGGCCTCGACGCGGAGGAGCGCGGCCAGGCCGAGGCGATCGCCTGGAACCTGCGCGAGATGGCGAGCCTGCGGACGCCGGTGGTGGTGACGGTGACCGGGGAGGGCGGCAGCGGGGGTGCCCTCGCGATCGCGGTGGGCGACCGGGTCAACATGCTCGAGCACGCGGTCTACTCGGTCATCTCGCCCGAGGGGTGCGCGTCGATCCTCTTCCGCGACGCCTCGCGCGCGGAGGAGGCGGCGACCGCCATGAGGATCACGGCACGCGACCTCGTCGGGATGGGCCTCGTGGACGAGATCATCCCGGAGCCCGCCGGCGGCGCCCACGTGAACCACGAGGCCCTCTTCAGGTCCGTCGACGAGGTGCTCTGGCGGCAGCTGCAGGAGCTGGGCAAGGTGCCCCGGGAGAAGCTGCCCGAGGAGCGCTACCGCAAGTTCCGCGCCATGGGCCGCCTGGGGCGGGAGTTCACGGAGGCCGCGCCGTGACCATCCGGACCGTCGGCCTCGTGGGCGGGGGCACGATGGGACAGGGGATCGCGATCACCTGCGCCGCATCCGGCCTCGACGTGCTGCTCCTCGAGAAGACGCCCGAGCTCGCCCGCCAGAGCGTCGAGGAGATCGGCCACGCCCTCGACCGGGACATCGCGAAGTGGCGCCGCACGGAGTCCGAGAAGAAGGCGGTCCTCGGTCGCGTCCGGACGGTCGACACCCTCGAGGCCCTCGAGGCGGCGGACATCGTCATCGAGTGCGTGATGGAGGACCTCGAGCTCAAGACCTCGATCTTCCAGAAGCTCGACCAGGTGTGCCCGCCGGAGGACATCCTGGCCACCAACACCTCGTCGCTCTCGGTCACGGAGATCGCGGCGCGGACCCGCCGCTCGGACCGCGTCATCGGCCTGCACTTCCTCCAGCCGGTGCCGCAGGTCCCGCTCGTGGAGGTGGTCCGGGGGCTCGGTACGTCCGACGCGACGTTCCGCCAGGCGATGGACTTCGTGCGGGTCCTGGGCAAGACCGGGGTCGAGGTGTTCGAGTACCCCGGCTACGTGACGACACGCGTGATCCTGCCCTTCCTCAACGAGGCGATGCACGTGGTCATGGAAGGGGTGGCGACCCCGGAGGCGGTCGACACCTCCATGCGGCTCGGCTACGGGCTGCAGGTGGGGCCCCTCGCGCTCGCCGACCGCATCGGCCTCGACGAGGTCAGTCGCTGGATGCAGTACCTCTTCGAGGAGCTCGGGGACCTCAAGTACCGGCCTTGCCCGCTCCTGCGGAAGATGATCCGGGCCGGGCACATCGGCGTGAAGAGCGGTCGCGGGTTCTTCGAGTACGACGAGGACGGAAACCCGCGCCCTCCGATCCGGCCGTGAAGCTGCCGGTCGAGCCCGAGCGGCTGCGGAGCCGCTTCCCGTCCCTGACCGACGAGGACCTGGCGGCCTTCGCGGAAGTGACCGCGGCCCTCCTCGCCGAGTCGAGCCGCGCGCGGACGGCGGCTGGCGGAGCTGCTGGCGGCGGCGCAGCGGGGCGGAGAGAAGGAGGCGCCGTCGGCGCCGCTCGAGGGCGACGAGCGACTCGCTCTGGCGTACGTGCCGCGCTCTCGAGAAGATGCAGGGCCGGTGACTTCCGCGGCGCCCGGCCTCGGGCGCGCGGGCGCGACCGCCTGCCAGACCACCGGGAAGCTCTCGGCGACGGCGACCGGCTTCGCACGGCCCGTCGGGGGGATGTCGCCGAGGAGCAGCTGGCCGACCTCGTCCCCGCGAGGAGTGAAACGGCCCACGAGCAGATAGGGCCCGAACGGCTCGACCGTGAAGCGCAGGTGCGCCTTGTCGAGGGCC
>CAWFSB010000034.1:0-9717 GCA_963818355.1 uncultured Acidobacteriota bacterium
GGCCCCGCGGCCGGTCCACTTCAGCAGCAACGAGGACGCGCCGAGGGGCCGGCTGATCCTCCTCCTCGTGGACCGGGGGAGCATCGGCCGGGGGGGCGGCCGCGAGGTCATGAAGGGGGCCGAGCGCTTCCTGGGGACGCTGGCGCCCGCCGACCGCGTCGGGCTCGCGTTCGTGCCGGGGCCCGGCAAGTTCCTCGAGTTCACCGCGGACGTCGACCTGGTGCGGCAGGGGCTGAAGGGCGTCGTGGGCACGGCGGACCGCAGTGGATGGCAAGTCCCACTGGCCGAAGCGGTGTCCTATATGAAGAACCGGGACCGGCTCCGCTGGCAGCAGTGGGTGGACCTGAACTGCGACGTGCGAATGGCCTCGCAGGCCGAGGCCTGCCGGCAGCAGATGGAGGCCGAGGCCGGCCAGGTCTACCTCGCCTACCGGGAGCGTTCTCTTTCGACGATGCGCGCCCTCGCCTCGGTCCTGCAGGGGCTGAAGGGCATCGAGGGTCCCAAGACGGTGGTCTTCATCTCGGAGAGCCTGGGCGCCGAATCGATGTCCGAGGTGCGGGAACTTGCCGGGGCGGCGGCACAGGCGCAGGCGACGCTCTTCGTCGTGCTCGTCGATACCTCGGGGCCCGACGCCGAGTACCGAGGGCGGACCGAGATCGCGAGTCCGGAGGACCGCGGAACGGGACACGAGCGGGCTCTACGACCTCGCGGGTCTCTCGCGCGGGGTGGTGCTGAAGGTGGTCGGCTCCCCCGACGCCGCGTTCCAGCGGATCGCGCGCGAGCTCATGGGCTACTACATGCTCGGGTTCGAGCCCGAGGGCAACGACCGAGACGGCCGCAACCACTCGGTGAAGGTCGAGGTGTCGCGGCCCAAGGCCACCGTCCGTGCCCGGGGCCTGCTCAACATCCCGACCGCGCCGGCGACGCCCGAGGTGCTCTTGAGCGCGGCGCTCCGCTCGCCGCTCGTGGATCGCGGCCTGCCGATCCGCGCCGCCGCCTACGCGCTGCGGGACGGCGCCAGCGGCAAGGTGCACCTCCTGATCGCGGCGCGGGTGGGCCGGGCGAGCCGGCCCGTGAGCGTCGGGTTCGCGCTGTCGGGCCCGGGGGGCAAGGTGGTGGCGAGCCGGGCCTACCAGGGCATCGCCGGCGGGGACGGCGAGTGGGTCGAGTTCACGGGAGAGGCCGTCGTGGACCCTGCCACCTACAACCTGCGCCTTGCGGCGGTCGATGCCGTCGGGCCGGCGCGGCAGCGTCGAGCACACGGTGAAGGCCGCGCTCGTCTCCGCAGGCGGACTCGAGATCTCGGACCTCGTGCTCGCGCCTTCGTCGGCCCGGGGCGGCGTCCGCCCGGCCGTGGACCTCGAGCTCGACGGCGGTGGCCTCTCGGCCTTCGTGGAAGTGGCCGGCCGCGACCCGGCCCGCGTGGCGGAAGCGACGCGTCGCCCTCGAGCTGGCGGACTCGGCGGACGGGCCCTCGCTCCTGCGGGCGCCGGTCGACGACCGGGCGCGGCGGACAAGGACGGGACGCGCACGGCACGCATCGAGATCGCCGCGGGGCTCCTGCCGCCGGGCGACTACGCGGCCCGGGCGGAGGTTTCCCTCGAGGACAAGCCGGTGGCGGTCGTCACGCGGCCGTTCCGCATCGCCTCGCCCCGGGCCGGGACGGCCATTCCTCGCGCCCCCCTCGCCGGTCTCCTCGTCGAGACGCGACCTTTCGACCGGGCCGAGCTCCTGAAGCCGGACACGCTGGGCCACTTCCTGGACCGCCTGGGCGCGCTCGTCCCGGGCCCCGTGCCCGCGAGGGCGGCCGCCGCGGTCGAGGATGCGCGGCAGGGCCGGCCCGAGGCCATGGCGGACCGTCTCGGGGAGGGCGGGAAAGAAGACGCCCGCACGGCCTTCCTGCGTGGCGTGTCGTACTACGCGAGTGGCAACGTGCCCGCCGCCCTGACGCAGCTCCAGGCGGCGTTGCGGCTCGACTCGGAGCTGTTCCCGGCGGCGGTCTACATGGGAGGCTGCTACGCTGCGGAAGGCAAGGACCTCGACGCGATCGGGGCATGGCACACCGCGCTCATCGGCGAGGTGGGGAGCCCGGTGCTCTACGCGCTCCTCAGCGACGCGCTCGTCCGCGCGAAGGAAGAGGAGCAGGCGCTGGCGATCCTGAGCGAGGGCCTCGCCGCCTTCCCGGACGACGCGGGCCTTCGCCGCCGGCTCGGCATGGCCTACGCGATGGCCGGCCGGGCGCGAGGAGGCTCTCCCGCTGCTCACCGCGTGGGTGGACACCCACCCGGAGGACCAGCAGGCCCTCTTCGCCACCCTGGCCCTGCTCTTCGAGGGATTCTCGCGCGAGACGGCGGGGGCGGCGCCGGCGGAGGAGCGTCAGCGCCTCACGCGCTACGCGAAGGCCTACGTGGACGGCAAGGGCCCGAACCGCGAGGTGATCGAGCGGTGGCTGCGCTACCTGGAATCCCGCAAGGGCGGCTAGGGAGGGGACGCATCAGCGCCGGAAGATGTCCTTGATCCAGGCCCGGACGCCCGGCACCTTCACCGTGTGGTGGAGGCGGACCCGCTCCTCCCGCTGGAGGCGGTCGTAGCAGGCGGCGCACAGCGGCCCCTGGAGCCCGAACCACCGCGGCGAGGCGAACGACCGCCCGCAGGCCACGCACTGAATCGGTCGTGTTTCGTCGCGTTCGGTCAAGGAATAATTGGGGTGGCTGACGGGATTCGAACCCGCGACCTCATGGGCCACAGCCAAGCGCTCTAACCAAGCTGAGCTACAGCCACCACCGTTCGACTGGCGCGCCTGAAGGGATTCGAACCCCTGACCCGCAGCTTAGAAGGCTGCCGCTCTGTCCAACTGAGCTACAGGCGCAGGCGACAAACACGGAAGTGTAGCACGGGTGCGGTCTGGTCGGGGAGACAGGATTCGAACCTGCGACCGCGAGCGCCCAAGGCTCGTGCTCTACCAGGCTGAGCTACTCCCCGGACCGCCGAAGATGATAGCAGTATCATGGCCGGAGCATGTCCGACCTCCTCCTCGCCAGCCAGAACCCGGGCAAGCTGAACGAGATGCGCCTGCTCGTGGAGGGCCTGCCCTTCCGGGTGGTCGGCCCTCGCGACCTCGGTCTCCTGGAGGCCCCCGACGAGACGGGCGACGACGTTCCTCGAGAACGCCACGATCAAGGCGCTTGCGTACGCGCGGCTCTCCGGCCGGCTGACCGTGGCGGACGACTCGGGGCTCTCGGTGGAGGCCCTCGGCGGAGCGCCCGGGCTCTACTCGAGCCGCTTCGGGGGAGAGGGCGCTTCCGACCGGGACCGCAATCTCCTGCTCCTCGAGAAGCTTCGCGGCCAGCCCTTCGAGCGGCGCGGCGCGCGCTTCACGAGCGCGGTCGCGGTGGCGCGGGGAGGCGAGCTGCTGTTCGAGGCGCAGGAGAGCGTCCTGGGTTTCATCGCGGACGACATGCGGGGAGAGAGCGGCTTCGGCTACGACCCGCTCTTCTTCTACCCGCCGTTCGGCCGGACGTTCGGCGAGGTGGGGCGGGAAGAGAAGGACCGGGTGAGCCACCGCGGGAAGGCCTTCGCGCGGCTGCGGGAGTTCCTGGCGGGACTGCGGATTCCTCGGGGCCCGTCCAGCCGGGGTCCCTCGGAATGACGGGCGCCGGCTCTAGCGCGCCTTGGGCGTGAAGTCGCCGAGGGCGGTCTTCTGGAGGGTGACGAGGTCCTTGATGCCCTTGTCGCCGGCCTCCATGAGCTCCTTCATCTCGTCCTCGCTGAAGGGCTGGCCCTCCGCCGTGCCCTGGATCTCGACGAAGAGGCCCCGGCCCGTCTTCACGATGTTCATGTCCACGTGGGCGGAGGAGTCCTCCTCGTAGTTAAGGTCGAGGAGGATCGTGTCGCCGACCTTGCCCACGGAGACGGCGGCCACGTAGTCGGTCACCGGGACCTCGGGCAGCGGGCCGGTGCGGCGCAGCTTGCGCAGCGCCTCCACGAGCGCGACGAAGGCGCCGGTGATCGAGGCGCAGCGGGTGCCGCCGTCGGCCTGGATCACGTCGCAGTCCACCCACAGGGTTCGCTCGCCGAGGGCCTTGGCGTCCACCACCGCGCGCAGCGACCGGCCGATGAGGCGCTGGATCTCGTGGGTGCGCCCCGAGGCGCCGCCCCTCGTGGCCTCACGCTGCGAGCGGGTCGTGGTGGCGCGGGGGAGCATGCCGTACTCCGCCGTCACCCAACCCTCGCCCTTCCCCTTGAGGAAGGGCGGGACCTTCTCCTCGACGCTCACCGCGCACACCACGCGGGTGTCGCCGACCTCGACGAGGCAGGAGCCGTCGGCGTGCTTGAGGTAGCCGGTGGTGAGGCGGACGGGGCGCAGCTGCGCGGGAGAGCGGCCGTCCGCGCGCACGCCCGGCTCGCGCTTGAGGACCGAGGGGTCGATCCGCTGCTTGAAGTCGCCGAGACGAAAGCTCAAGGGCGCGCTCCCTCCGAGGCGGGCGCGGGCGTCGTGCGGACCAGCCCGTACAGCCGGCGGTACTGCTCGCGGTTGGCGAGCACGATCATGACGTAGGTCCGGGTCTCACTGAAGGGAATGCTCTCGGTGAACTCCTCGGGGGTGAGCTCGCCGCGCCGCGCCGTCCACGCGTCCACGCGGTGCGGGCCCGCGTTGTAGGCGGCGAGGACCTTCTCGGCCGCGCCGGAGAACCGCTCGCTCATCTGCCGCAGGTAGTGCGTGCCGAAGTCGAGGCTCGTCTCCGGGTCGACCAGGGCCGCGCGGCGGAAACGCAGGCCCTTCGCCCGGGCGATCGTCCGCCCGGTGGCGGGCATCACCTGCATGAGGCCGCGGGCGCCGGCGCGGCTGAGGGCGCCCGCGTCGAAGCTCGACTCCTGCAGGATGAGCGCCGCCACGAGGGCGGGGTCCACCCCTTCCTCCTGCGCGGCGAGCCGCAGCTCGCGGTCGTAGCGGAGAGGGAAGAGGATCTGCCAGACCTCGGAGGGGAGGCGGTTGCCCGCCTCGCCGACCCACTCCGGGTAGGCGCGCTTCATCGCGGTGATGGCTGGGCGGTAGCGCCCCTGCCGCCAGTCCGCCCACGCGAGCGTCGCCTGCACGCGCGGGGACTCGGGCAGCAGGCGCAACTCCGCCGCCGCCTCGGGCAGGCGGTCGATGAGCAGCAGCTGGCGGACGCGGCTCGCGCGCGGCTCGGGGAGCGGCGCGTCCGGGGGCGGCGCCGTGGCCAGGATCACCGGCCGCGGCGCCGGACGGCCACCGAGCCGGGTGAGACCCTCGGTCGCGCGAACCCCGTGGTAGGCGTGCGCGTACCGCTGGATCGTCTCCAAGAGGAGCTCCCGGGCGCGGTCGGTCTGGCCCAGGGCCAACCGGGAGCGGGCGGACCAGTAGAGAAACCCGGCGGTCGAGCCGCTCGGCGGGCGCAGCCGCGCCGTGGTCTCGAACCGCTGCGCGGCGGCCTCGTAGCGGCGGGCGCGATAGTCGCCCCATCCCGTGCGCCACGCCGCTCTCTCGACGTAGCGGCCCTGCGGGTACTCGGCGACCAGTCGCCGCCACCAGGGCAGCGCCTCGTCGTCGAGGGCGTCCTTCTGGTAGTGGTTCGCGAGCGATAGGAGCGCCTCCTCTCCCCACTGCGTGCCCGGGAAGCGGTCGGCCACCGCCTCGAAAGGAGCGGCGCTGCCAGCTCGCCGTGCCTGGTCGCGCGCCAGCTGGAAGGCGGCCTCGGCGGCGTGGGGGGAGTCGGGCCGCACCTGCTGCAGGAGCGCACGGCCTTCCGCGGCGCGGCCCTTCGCCAGGAGGGCGCGGCCCAGTCTCACTCGGGCGAGGTCGGCCTCGGCTGCGTCGAGGCTCGCGAGGGGCACCGCCCGCAGCGCCGCGATCGCGTCGGTGGTGCGCCCCGCGGACAGCAGCGCGTTGCCGCGGTCGAGGAGGAGCGAGGCCCGCTCCGAAGCGCTCCGCGCGGGAAGCTGGCCGGCGAGGGCGACGAGGCGCGCCCGGGCCGCGGTGGCCTCCGGGGAAACGGGGTGCTCGCGGTCGAGCCGGTCGAAGACCGCGGCGGCCGCGGCGCGATCGCCGAGGGCGAGGTGCGCGTTGCCGAGGCCGAGCAGGGCGGCCGCCGCCTCCCGAGGGCAGGACGCGACGACCTGCTCGAGGGCGGGCACGGCGACGGCGAACTGCCGCGCCTGCTCGAAGAGCTGCACCGCCCGCGGGAGCGACGTGCAGGCGACGGCACTCGAGGCTTCGTTCCCCGCGGCGAGGTAGGAGCGTGCGGCGGCGTCCGACTGGCCCAAGGCCTCCTGCGCGCGCCCGAGCGCGAGCAGAGCGTGATCCCGCAGCAGGGTCCTCTGGACGTCCGCGTGCGTCAGCTGGGGGAGGGCGTCGGCGGGGCGGCTCGCTTCGACGAGGCGCAGGCCCGCCAGGAGCCGCGCGAGGCCGGATGCCGGGGTCCCCGGGAACTGGTCGGACACGGCGACGAGCACGCTCGGCGCCGTGGCGGCGTCGCGTGCGGCGGCGTCGCGAAGGGCCTCCTCGGCCGTGTCCTGGGGCTCGGCGTGCAGGCGCCAGTCCGGAGCCCCCGCGGCGCCGGGCGCGGCGAGGAACAGGAGGAGGCCGAGGCTGGCGATCAAGAGGAGAGCGCGCCCTACGTGGACCCGAGGGCGGTCGGGTCGCCCCCGGCGAGGATGCGCACCAGCTCGTCGTGGAAGTAGTCGCTCGACTCGCGCACCGGAGCCGACACCCGGTCGTGGTACATCTGCCGACCGCGCTCGATGTCCTCCTTGAGCCGCTCGTAGATGTCCCGGGTCTTGCGCCCTTCCGTGACCTTCGCCTCGTTGTAGAGCTTGATCTCGCTCACCACCAGCCGCGCGAAGCGCTTCGCGTCGTCGTGCGCCTTCTGCTCCTCGGGGGCGATCGCGCGAGCCGGGGGGGCGGGGGGCGGCGGAGGAGGAGCGGGCGGCGGGGTCGGGGCCAGGGCGGGCGGGGGAGTCAGCGAGGGGGCCTGCATCCGGCCCGGCGGCGTCGTCGGGGGCCGGAAGATCGTGGACGGCCCGGCCTGGGGCCGCATCGTCCCGGTGCCGAACGAGATCCCCGGGCCGGTTCCGTCGGGCGTCGCGACCCCGACGGGCGCCGGCGGACGCAGGCCGGGACTCGTGCCGCCCGCGGCGGGGCTGGGCACTGCGGGGCGCGGGGTGGCGCTGAGCACGTCGACCGCCTTGCCCGCGAAGGCGACCAGGATCTCGACGAGGTCGGCGGTGGCGGCGGGCATCTCCTCCTGGGAGGTGTCGCAGTAGAGGACGGCCGCCACCTTGTCGCGCAGGATGAGGGGAACGGCGAGGACACCCTGGGGGTCGCCACCGAGACGGGAGAGGGCCTGAGCCGTCGCCGGTGAGTGGCTCACGTGGCCGCGAGAGGCGTGGCGCGACCCGTGGACGAGGCGGAAGACCGTGTCCGCGGTGAGCGGGACCGTGAGGGCCTTGACCGCGTCGTTGTGGGCGAAGCCGCGCGCGTACCAGCCCACGGCCGCGTTGTTCTTGACGATGAACATCGCGGCGCGCTCGACGTGCTTGTTGACCTCGCTCACGAGGAGAGTGAGCACCTCGGAGAGGTTCGCGCCCTTCTCGACGATGGCGATCGAGGCCTTGAGGCCCGAGTAGTCGGCGGTCGGCGCGGGCGGGGGCTGCTGAGCGAGCACCTCCGCCATCGCGGCGCCGATCGACTGCTCGTCGACCTTCTCGTCGTAGCGGGCCACCGTCTCGCCCAACTCGTCGAGCGCGCGAACGAACGAGGCCTGGTGCCCCTGGATCGCGCGCTGGATCTCGACGACCCAGTTCGCCATCTGCTGGCTGATGAGGGCGGAGGTGCGTGCCTTCAGGTCGTCTTCGAGGCTCATGTTCCCCTCGGCGGACGCGCCGAAAATGAAGCAGTATCCCGACTTACGTCCCCGCGCATTATCCGGCACGCGAGGCGGGGTGTCAACGAATACGCTCGCACCCCCATTTCACGATCCCCTTCCGCCCCCCGGCGGCGTTGGGCTATCGTCGCCGGGCCATGCCCCGAGGCCAGCCGATCGACACGCGCCGTCTCCTTCTGCGCGTCTACGGGCGCCTGCGGGATCGCTACGGTCCGGCCGGATGGTGGCCGGGCGAATCGTCGTTCGAGATCTGCGTCGGGGCGATCCTGGTCCAGAACACGGCGTGGGTGAACGTCGAGCGCACGCTCGCTTCCCTGCGCCGGCGGGGCCTCCTCTCGTTCGAGGCGCTGCATCGACGCCCGCCGTCGCGGCTTGCGCCCCTCCTGCGGTCCTCGGGGACGTTCCGCGTGAAGGCGCGGCGGCTCCGAGCCTTCCTCGACTTCCTCGGCGCGGAGTACGGGGGGCAGGTCGAAGGGATGAGAGCGGAACGTCCGGAAGCCCTGCGCAGGAAGCTCCTGGCGGTGCCGGGCATCGGCCCGGAGACCGCCGACTCGATCGCCCTCTACGCCGCGGGCAAGCCCTTCTTCGTCGTGGACGCCTACACCCGGCGCGTCTTCTGGCGCCTCGGGCTCCCGCTCCCGGGCCTTCGAGGTGATGGGCCCCATGGTGCGCGGCCGGACGCCTACGACCATTTGCAGCGCTTCCTGACGGACCACCTGCCGCGCCAGGCCGCGCTCTACAACGACTACCACGCCCAGCTCGTGCGCCTGGGCCAGGAGGCCTGCCGCCCCCGGCCGCGCTGCGCCGAGTGCCCGCTCGACGACCTCTGCCCGAAACGCAGTCTCGTTGCCCTGTAGTATGGAGAGCCATGCTGAAAGCCCTGACCCCGCCTCTCCTTCTCCTATGCCTCGCCGCCCCCACCGCCGCCCAGGACTTCTGGGCCCACTGGGGCGACGGGAAGGCCGAGCTCAACGGCTATGCCCTGAAGCAGCCGCGCTACGGCACGGTCAGGACGGGAAGCTCGGTCCTCATCTTCGTGACGGAGGAGTTCTCCGACACGCTGCGGGTGAAGGCGGACCCGGGGAAGCACCCCGCCTCCGACGTCTACCCGGTCATGAAGCTGAACGCCGTGCGCGATTTCTCGACCGGCATCTACGACTACAACGTCATGACGTCGGCGTTCCTGCGCATAGCGCCGGGCTGGCCCGTGGCCAAGGTCAGCTTCTCGAGCCAGGAATGGTGCGGGCACGTCTGGCACCAGGTCGTCCCGCGTGAGGGCAAGCTGGCCGGTCTCTTCCACAGCTACTTCGACGGCGAGGCGGACGGGGTGGACGACCTCGCGTTCCCGAAGGACGGCGTCTTCGAGGACGCGCTGCCGGTGCTCCTCCGCGGCTGGAACGGGGTCTACCTGAAGCCGGGGGAGAGCCGCGTCGTGCCGTTCCTGCCGAGCCTTCTCTGGGCGCGCCTCCACCACACGCCGCTCGCGTGGACGAAAGCCACGATCGCGCGCGCCGCCGGCACGCGCTTCGTCGCGGTCCCGGCCGGTCGCTTCGAAGCGACCGCCTACACCGTGGAGGCGGCGGATGGGCGCAAGCTCGGGTTCGACATCGAGTCGGCATCGCCCCACCGGCTGATCCGCCAGACCGGCCCGGATGGCGAAGAGCTGGCCCTCAAGGGCTCGACCCGCCTTCCGTACTGGCAGCTCAACGCCCCCGGCGGTGAGCTGCACCTGAAGGCTCTCGGCCTGCCCGCCCGCTAGCCCTGTCATTCCGGGCGCGACCTTCGGTCGACCGCCCTGTCATTCCGAGGAGCC
>CAWFSB010000035.1:0-46051 GCA_963818355.1 uncultured Acidobacteriota bacterium
AGGCTGTGGATCTGGTCCTTCACCGCGGGCCGCACGTCGTAGGCTTCGACCACCGCCCCGAGGCGCCGCGCGGTGGCGATCGCCTGCAGCCCCGCGACCCCCGCTCCGATGACGAAGACGCGCGCGGGCGCCACGGTGCCGGCGGCGGTCATCATCATCGGCATCATCCGGGGGAGCGTGTCCGCGGCAAGGAGGACGGCCTTGTAGCCCACCATGGTGGCGGTCGAGGACAGGGCGTCCATGCTCTGCGCGCGCGAGATCCGTGGCACCAGCTCGAGTGCGAAGGACGTGAGCCCGCGCTCGGCGAGGGCCTTCGCCCCCTCCGGCCGCTGCAGCGGGTCGAGAAAGCCGATCACGACGTGCCGCGGACCGAGCCGTGACATCGCGTCCGCGTCGTGGCCCCCGGAGAAGGACCGCACCGAGAAGAGGACGGTAGCATCGGCCAGCACCTGGTCGCGGCCGACCACCGAGGCTCCCTTCTCGACGTACTGGGCATCGGGGAAGCCGGCAGCGTCGCCCGCTCCCGATTCGATTGCGACATCGATGCCCGCCTTGGCGAGGGCGGGCACTACGCCGGGCACGACGGCCACGCGGGTCTCGCCCGGCCAGGTCTCCTTGAGCACGCCTGCCTTCATGGGTGTCTCCTCGAGCGCCAAGCGTACGCGCTGCCGTGGCCTCTTGTCACTCGCCCGTCCAGGCCAGGAGGCCAAGGCGTGCGAGGGTGGCTTCGTGCGCTTCGGTGGGAGCGATTCATGGTCCGTTCGATCCATGGATCCCGGGAGCACTCACGCGGCAGTCTGACACGCGCTCCGCAAGAGGACTTGACAGGCAATTCACATATGCGTATATTCGCATGAATGCATATGCAGGGAGGTTGCCCCGTGATCGACCGAGACCTCATCCCCCGGGTCGCCGCTCGCTTCAAGGCGCTGGCCGACGAGGGGCGCCTCGCGCTTCTCTCCACGCTTCAGGGGGGGAGAAGAGCGTGGGGGAGCTGGCCGAGGCGACGGGTCGGTCCCAGCCGAACGTCTCGCAGCACCTCGCGAGCCTGACCCACGCGGGGCTGGTCGAGGCGCGACGCGACGGCAATCGGATCTTCTACCGGATCGCCGACCCCACCGTGATGCGGATCTGCGACGCGGTGTGCAACAGCCTCGTCGCGCGCGCGCGGGAGGGGAAGCGGCCGTCGATCGAAGCCCGGCGGGCTCGCCGGGCGGGAGGTGAGAGATGAAGGTGACGAGCGTAGTCCTCGCGCTGGGCCTCGGGGTGGCCCTCGGCGGAGCCCCCCTGGCCTCGGCCGAAGACGTCCCGGTCACGCTGGCCGAGGCGCTCGCCCTCGCCGGGCAGGCCAACCCCGAGCTGCAGGCCGCCGCCGCGCGCGTGGACGCGCAGGCCGCCCGGACCGAGTCGGTCCGTCGGATGCGCCGGCCCCGCCTCGGGCTGCAGATGGCGTGGTCCCGGATGGACCTCCCGGCGGGGGTCTTCGCGAGCAAGCTGAACTCGGGCGAGTTCGCGCAGGCGGACTTCGCGATCTCGTCGCTCAACGACCCGAGCGCCCTCAACCACCTCGGCACCAACCTGTTGCTCGAGGCGCCGATCGACGTCTTCGGCAAGGTGGGCAACATGGCGAGCGCCATGGCCGCCTACGGCGACGCGGCCTCGGCCGGGACGCGCGACGCGACGCAGGAGATCCGGTTGCGCGTGGTCGAGGCCTATCGCCAGGCCGAGATGGCCGGCCGGGCGGTCGACCTGATGGAGCGGGTGGTGGGCGTCGCGAAGGCACGCGAGGGCGAGATCCAGGCGCGGGTCGACACGGGGGGAGCGCTGCAGGCGGACCTCCTCCGGGCGCGGGCGCGTCGCCGGGAGCGCGAGGCCGAGCTCGCGGAGCGGCGCGGCCAGCGGAGAATGGCGCAGGCCGGGCTCGCGCGCCTCCTCGGCGCCCAGGCCGGGGTCGACTACGTTCCCACGGAGGGGCCGCCCGCGGTGTCGCCCCTGGAGGGCGACGAGGTGGCCTGGGTGGAGCGGGCGCTGCGTCAGAGGCCGGTCCTCGAAGCGGCCCGCCGCAAGACCGACGCCGCGTCGGCCTTCGTCAAGAACGAGAAGAACGCGCTCCTGCCCGACTTCGGCGTGTTCGGCCAGGTCTGGGACAACCGGATCCAGGTGGACGACGGCAAGCAGTCCTGGGCGGTGGGGGTGGGCCTGCGGTGGACGCCTTTCGACCCGTCCCGCACCAAGCGGGAGGCCGCGGCCATCGCCGAGCAGCGCGCGGCCGGGCTGGAGGCGCGGGCCGCGACGGACCAGGTGCGCCTCGAGGTGGCCATGGCCTATCGACGGGCGGTGTCCGCCCGCGAACGCCACACCGCCGCGTCGGGCGGGTCCGAGGAGGGGCGCGAGGCCTTCCGGGTGGTCCAGGAGCGCCGCAAGGCGGGCATGGCCACCCTGACCGACGAGCTGGAAACGGAGACGGCCGCGCTGGGCGCGGCGCTCCAGGAGATCGGGGCCGCTTCGGAAGTGGCCATTGCGGACGCGGCGCTTCGGCGCGCCGCAGGGGAGATCTGACGATGAGACTGCGTGCTGGGACGATCCTGACCATCCTGGGCCTCGGCCTCGCCGCGTGCGGCGGCCACGAGAAGCCGAAGGCGGCCGAGCCCGTTGCGGGCCCGGCGAGAGACGTGAAGACGGCGGAGGTCGTGCGAATGGGCGGCGCGGGCGAGGTCGCGGTCCCGGGCGCCGTGCAAGCCCGCAAGCGCGCCGCTCTGTCCGCCCGCATGCCGGCCTCCGTGATCGAGCTGCCGTACCAGGAAGGCCAGTGGGTCAAGGCGGGCGCGGTCGTGGTCCGTCTCGACGACGGGGCGCTGCGGGCGGCGGCGGCGGCGGCCGAGGCCGGCGTCAAGGCGGTCGAAGCCGACCTCGAGCGCACGAAGGCCCTGCTCGAGAAGGGCGCGGCCACTCCCCGGGAGCTGGAACAGGTGACGGCGGCCGCGAGCGGCGCCCACGCGCAGCTGACCGGCGCGAGGGACAACCTCTCCTACGCGGTGCTGCGCGCGCCCTTTGCCGGGCGCGTGGCCTCGCGGCGGGTCAATCTCGGTGACGTGGTGAATCCCGGCATGCCCCTGATCGAGATCGAAGGCGAGGGAGGCCTCGAGCTGCGGGCCACCGTCGAGTCCGAGATTGCCGCCACCTTGCGGCCGGGGTCGAAGCTGAAGGCCGTGGTGGACGGCCAGCCCGCCCCCCTCGCCGCCACCGTCATCGCGGTTGCCCCCTCGGGAGACGCCACCACGCACCGGTTCGAGCTGAAGGCGGATCTGCCCGCCGCGTCGGGCCTGCGCGCGGGGCTCTTCGCGCGCCTGCTGATCCCGGGCGTGACCGCCGATCCCCGGATCACCGTCCCCGCCGCGGCCCTCTTCGAACGGGGCGGCCTCACCGGCCTCTTCGTGGTCAGCGAGGGGAAGGCCAGCCTGCGCTGGGTGGCCGCCGGCGCCCGCGACGGCGACACGGTCGAGATCCGGGCCGGCGTCGAGCCCGGCGAGCGTGTCGTCCTCTCCCCGGAGGGCCTGGTCGACGGGTCGCCGGTCCGAGAGACGAGGTAGACCAATGAAAGTCGGATTTGCGGGCAAGGTCGCCCACGCCTTCCTGGACAGCAAGCTCACGCCGCTCTTCATCGCGGCCTCCCTCGGCCTCGGAGCCCTCGCCCTCCTCGCCACGCCCCGCGAGGAGGAGCCGCAGATCCGCGTGCCGATGGTGGACGTCATGGTCGCCTGGCCGGGCGCCGAGCCGGCCGAGGTCGAGAACCGGATCGTCGCCCCCATCGAGCGGATCCTGTGGGGCGTCCCCGGCGTCGAGCACATCTACTCGTCGTCCCGCCCCGGCCTGGGGATGATCACCGTCCGGTTCAAGGTCAACGAGTCGAACGAGGACAGCCTCGTGAAGGTCTACGAGCGCCAGTCGGCCGTGGGCTGGACCATGCCCCAGGGCGCCCTGCCGCCGATCATCGAGCTGCACTCGATCGACGACGTGCCCTTCCTGACCCTCACCCTGTGGGGGAAGGGCTGGTCGAGCGACCGGCTGCGGCCCCTCGCCGCCGAGCTGGCCCAGGAGCTCTCGGAGGTCCCCGAGGCGAGCCGCGCCCAGCTGATCGGAGGCCAGCCCCGCGTCGTGCGCGTGGAGCCGGACCCCGACCGCATGGCCGCCGCCGGCATCAGCTGGACGCAGCTCACCGGCGCGCTGCAGGCGGCCTCCGTCCGGCAGGCCGCCGGCACCGCCGTGCGGGACAACCGCGAGATCCGAGTCGAGGTCGGGCCGCTCTTCCGCACCTCCGAGGAGATCGGCCGCGTCGTGGTCGGCCTCTCGCAGGGCCGCCCCGTCTACGTCTCCCAGGTGGCCCGCGTCGTGGACGGGCCCGACGAGGCGACCGACGCCGTCTTCTTCTCCCCGGGCCGGCCGGGACCTCGGAGGGGGCCCCCGCGGGGAGCGAGCACGCGGCGGTCACCCTCGCCCTGTCGAAGCGCACCGGGGCGAACGCGACCGTCCTCGCCGAGAGCATCCTGCGCAAGGTCGAGGACCTGCGGCCCCGCCTCCTCCCCGCCGAGGTCCGCGTGGACGTGACCCGCAACTACGGCGAGACCGCGCAGGGAGAAGTCGAACGAGCTCGTCGACCACCTCCTCATCGCGACCCTGTCGGTGGTCGCCCTCATCTCGCTCGCGATGGGCTGGCGGAGCGGCCTCGTGGTCGGCATCGCGGTGCCGGTGACCCTCGCCCTCACCCTGTTCATCTACTACGTGGCCGGATACACCCTGAACCGGGTGACCCTCTTCGCCCTCATCTTCTCGATCGGGATACTCGTCGACGACGCGATCGTCGTCGTCGAGAACATCGAGCGCCACCACCGGGAGAAGAAGGGTCTGCTCCTTCTTCCGGATGGTCGTCGAGGCGACGGACGAGGTGGGCAACCCCACCATCCTCGCCACCTTCACCGTCATCGCCGCCATCCTGCCCGATGGCCTTCGTGCGCGGGATGATGGGGCCGTACATGAGCCCCATCCCCACCGGGGCGTCGGCGGCCATGCTGTTCTCGCTGGCGGTGGCCTTCATGGTCACCCCCTGGGCGGCGGCGCGGATCTTCCGCCACGACCACGTGGCGAAGGCGCACGACGAGGGCCCCGAGGGCTGGTCGACGCGCCTGTACCGCCGGGTGATGACAGCCCTGGTGACGCGGACCTCCGCGCGCTGGGCGTTCTTCGCGTTCGTGGTCGCGCTCTTCGCGGCCTCGGCGGCGCTCGTGGGCGTGGGCCTCGTCAAGGTCAAGATGCTGCCCTTCGACAACAAGAGCGAGTTCCAGGTGATGATCGACCACCCCGAGGGGACGCCCCTCGAGGTGACGCTCGAGACCGCCCGGCGGATGAGGGACCACCTGGCCACGGTCCCCGAGGTCAAGAACGTCCAGCTCTACGCGGGCAACGCCGCGCCCTTCAACTTCAACGGCCTCGTCCGGCACTACTTCCTGCGCCGCTCGCCCCACTGGGCCGACCTGCAGGTGAACCTCGCGCCCAAGCACGACCGCGACGCCCAGAGCCACGACATCGCCAAGCGCGTGCGCCCGGCGCTCGTCGCGATCGCGAAGGAGCGCGGGGCGAGCGTGAAGGTGGTGGAGATCCCGCCCGGGCCTCCGGTCATGGACACGATGGTGGCCGAGATCTACGGTCCGACGCCGGAGGCCCGCCACGAGGTGGCGATGACCGTGCGCGGCCTCTTCGAGACGACGGCCGGGGTGGTGGACGTCCACGACTCGATGGAGGCGGAGCGCGAGCGCGTCCTCGTCGAGCATCGACCGGGAGAAGGCGGGCCTCAAGGGCATCCCCGCGATGGCCGCGGTGGAGACGCTGGCCGGTCCGGGGGCGGGGCGCGACGTGGCGCGGATCGACGCGCCCGTCCTCGCGCGAGCCGGTCCCGGTGCGGGTGCGCCTCTCCGCCGCCGACCGGGCGAGCCGCGAGCGCCGCCTCGCCCTGCGGGTCGACTCGCCGATGGGCGGGCAGGTCTCGGTCGGCGAGCTCGCCCGCGTGGAGCGCGGCGCCCGAGCCCCAGCCCCTGGTCCGGAAGGACCTGAAGCCGGTCGTGTACGTCATGGGCGACCTCGCCGGAGAGAAGGAGAGCCCGGTCTACGCGATCCTCGCCCTCAACGAGAAGCTCGACGCCGTGAAGCTGCCCGACGGGGCCGGCATCGAGCGGTTCTCCACCGTGGCCCCGGAGACCTCCGACCGCGTGGCCATGAAGTGGGACGGCGAGTGGCAGATCACCTACGAGGTCTTCCGCGACCTCGGCATCGCCTTCGCGGTGGTGCTCGCCCTCATCGCCGTGCTCGTGGTGGGGTGGTTCCAGTCGTTCGCCGTGCCCCTCGCGATCCTGCTGCCCATCCCCCTGTCGCTCATCGGCATCCTGCCCGGGCACTGGGGCATCGGGCGCCTTCTTCACCGCCACCTCCATGATCGGCTTCATCGCGGGGGCGGGGATCATCGTCCGCAACTCGATCATCCTCGTCGACTTCATCGAGCTGAAGCTGCGGCAGGGGATGGCGCTCGAGGACGCGGTGGTGGAGGCGGGCGTCGTGCGCTTCCGCCCGATGCTGCTCACCGCGGCCGCGGTCGTGGTGGGCTCGTCCGTGATGCTGTTCGACCCGATCTTCCAGGGCCTCGCCATCAGCCTGATGACGGGCGAGGTCGCGGCGACCCTGCTGTCCCGCCTCGCGGTGCCGGTCGTGTACTACCTGATCGCGCGACGGGGCCGGGCGGAGGAGCTGCGCCAGGAGGGCCTGGCGCCCGCGGTCGGCGCGTGACGTTAGGCAACACAAAGGAGAGATCAGATGACGATCGAGAGGGCGCTGCGCGCCATGGCCGGTTTCTTCGTGATGCTGTCGGTGGCCCTCGGCTACTGGGTCCACCCCGGCTTCTTCCTGTTCACCGCCTTCGTGGGACTGAACCTCTTCCAGTCGGCATTCACCAACGCCTGCCCGGCGATGGCGATCTTCCGGAAGATGGGGCTGCGCGAGTGCGAGCCGGTGTCGGCGCCCGCCGGTCGGAGGTGAGTCTCACATGAAGGCGATCTTGCTCATCACGGACTCCGAGGTCATGCCGGAGTTCGAGCGCGTCCTGCTCACCGAGGGCCACCAGGGGTTCACCGTGGTGCCCGCGGTCGCGGGAAGCGGCCGCCACGGCCTCAAGACCGGAGACCGCGTCCATCCGGGATCGTCGAGCCTGCTCCTCACCGTCGCCACCGAGGACGCGGCGTCGGGGCTCCTGGCCCTGCTGCGCCGGGCGCGCGAAGAGGGTGGCCACGCCGAGCGCACCCGCATGTGGTCGTTTGCGGTGGAGGAGGCGGACTGATGTGCCACCAGGTCCGCTGCACACAGTGCGGAAGGCCCACGTGGGCGGGGTGCGGCGCCCACGTGGAGCAGGCCCTGCGGGGCGTGCCCCCCGAGAAGCGGTGCCAGTGCCCGCGGCCGAAGTCGATCCTGGCCCGGCTCCTCGGCCGCTGAGCGTCTTCCAGACTGCTACTGGATCTCGATCGTGCCGCAGCGCGTGCCGCTGGGCGCGAGCGGCCAGCCCGCGGCCGCGCAGGCCCGGTACTCTCCCTTGTCCTTCGCGATCGCCAGGAACTGGTTGCCTCCGTGGTTCCCGCACACTCCCGGGAGCGACGCGCACAGGGCGTCGCGGTAGTACCAGGTCGGTCCCCAGCGGCCGGTGTCCTGCGCCTTGCCGGTGACGAGGTAGTCGCAGGCCTCGCGCTCGGGGTGGCCCTCCGGCCGCGTCTCGCAGAACTTCCAGTCGCCGAAGCCCACCTTGTCGCAGTAGCCGTTCTCGTTCACGACCAGCGGCTTCGAGTCGAGGACGTACCGGCCGGGCTCGCCGGCGTGGATCTTGAGCTGCATGCGGAGCAGGGGCGGCGGCGTGGGGCTGCCGCACACCATGCCCGGGGGCAGGCCGCTCGAGCCGCCCGGCGCTGGGCGGGGAGCGGACTCGGGCTCGGGCTCGACACGACGACGGCCGGCGTGGGGTTGGCCGTCGGCGAGGACGAGCTCGACCCGCACCCGGCGAGCGTCACGACTGCGGCCGCCCAGCCGCCCGACAGCACCAGTTGCCTGATGTTCATGGCTCCTCCTGCAGACATCACAGGAGGTAGAGTAACACCTTACAGAAAGTGCCTCAAGTAGTCAAAAACACTGAGAAAATGCCTACTGACACTCGTTCTGGCCGGCCACGATCCGGCAGAGGCCGCACCGGCTGCCCGGCCGGACCGGGTCCGTCGAGAGCGGAATGTAGGGGGCGGCACAGGCCGAGAACAGGCCGTCGCCCTTGGCGATCACCAGGAACTGGTTGTCCGGGTGGTTCTGGCAGCCCGGGCATCGTCTCGCCGTGCAGGCCTTGCCGTCCGCGGTCCAGGTCGGGCCCCAGCGGCCGGTGTCGCTCGCCTGGCCCACGGCCATGTAGTCGCACGCCACGGCCTGCGGATCGTCCTCCCGGCGCGTGAAGCAGAAGTAGCCGCTGAAGCCCACGCTCTCGCAGTAGCCGTTCATGTTGATCACCTGCGGCCGCGAATCGAGCGTCTTGCGCCCGCCTCGTGCCCACCTGGACCTTGACGTTGATGCCGTACAGCGGGGGCGGCGTCGGGGAGCAGGTCATCCCCGCGGGAAGCGCGGGCGGATCGGCGTCGGCGTCGGGGTCGGCGTGGGAGCGACGGTCGGCACCGGGGTCGGAGTGGCGGTCGGCGAGTCGGAGCCTGCCGCAGCCGACGAGGCCGGCGAGAACGGCCGTGGACGCGAGAACCAGGAAGAGAGCACGCTTCGACACCATGAAACCCCTTGCCTCCAAAGAAAAGCGTCAGTCTAGCAGACCGCAAGAACGAGGCCCAAGCAAAAAGGTGTGACTGCAGCCTCGTGAGCGCGAAGACACGATCACGATCTCGACGATCTTCTCGGTGCGGTTCTCCCAGCGGTGGGGCGAGTGGGCCGGGAGGGTCACGGCGTCGCCCGGCTCGAGCGCGTGCTCCTCGTCCGCGAAGCTCAGCGTCACCTGTCCCTTCACCACGAACGCGAACTCCTCGTGGGGGTTGGAGTGCGCGTGCTTGCCGCTCTTCCCGCCGGGACCGAAGATCGCGAGCACCGGCTCCAGTCTCCGGCTCCTCCCCATGGGCCCGAGCGCCTCGAGGTGAGCGTCCGTCCAGGTGCTGTCGAGCCGGCGTCGGTCCGCCAGGCGCACGACCAGCGACTCGTCGTCGCTCGCCGCCGCCACGAAGAACTCGCCGAGCGTCACGCCCAGCGCCTCGGCGATCTTCTGCATGGATCCCAGGGAAGGCGAGACCTGGCCGTTCTCCAGCTGGGAGATGAAGCTCGGGGAGAAGCCGGTCTGGGCGGCAAACGATCGCACCGACACGTGTCGCTTCAGCCGCAACCGCCGAATGTGCTCGCCAATGACCTGCGGCTCGACAGGCTTTCCCACGTGCGCCGCCACCCCCCCGTAGCAGTCGAAGCGGTTCATTCTAGACGAGTCGACGACGCCACGACTTCACAGGCGCCCTGAACGTTCAGCAGAGCTGAACTGCCCACCGAGAGTGCCTCGTTCAGTCCTGGTAAACCATTGATAGTCAATTGCTTGACTGAGGTGCGACGCGACGCCTAGATTCGATTTGCGTTCAGCGCGCGACGAGCGTGACCGGGCAGCCGGCGGGGCGGGGGGTGGCCTCTCTCTGGAGGCGGTTCGGGTCCGTCGTCCTCGCCGGCATCCTCGCCGCGGCGCGTGGGACTTCGTCGCGCACGCCGGCGCCACGCTCCGCTCGCCCTGGAGCGGCGACTACGGCGAGGGCTGCACGCTCGCGATGGCCCAGCTCCTGACCGAGCGCGGCAACTACTTCCCCGACCTCGACGACTATCCGTTCCTCGTCGCCAACTACCCGCCGGTCTTCATCTCCCTCGTGGCGCTGACGCAGAAGGTCCTGGGCCCTTCGCTCGTCGGGCCGCGCTTGATGGCGCTCGTCGCGACACTCGGTCTCCTGGCCGTGCTCTTCGACACCCTGCGCTTCATGCTCGGGGCGCGGGCGCCGGCTCTCGCCTTCACCGTCCTCTTCGTGATGCCCTGGTTCGTGACGACGTGGGCAGCGCTCGCCCGCGTGGACACGACGGCGATTCTCCTGTCGCTGGCCGGCCTGTCGAGTCGTGCTGCGCCGGGGCCCGGGCGCTCGAGGTCGTGGCCGGCGTTGCCCCTGTTCTGGCTCGCGTTCTTCACGAAGCAGAACGCTCTCGTCGCCCCGGCCGCCGTGCTCCTCGACCTGGGCCGTCGCTCGGGACAGGCGCCTCGGGCGCGTGCTGGTCGGCGTACGCGCTGCCGCTCGTCGCGCTGTTCGGCCTGCTGGTACTCGCGACGCGCGGCAGCTGCGTGGCGCCACCTCGTCGTCTACACCGCCGCCTCGTCGTACGAGTGGGGCCGGATGGCGGAGAGCTACGTGCAGCTCGTCGGTCATCGGGGGGCCGCTCCTGCTCCTGGCGTGGACGAGGCGAGACGCTGGAGCCCGCCGCGTTCCGCAAGAGAACGGGCCGCATCCTTCTGCTCTACTTCGGCCTGAACCTCGCGGCGTTCGTGACGATCGCGAAGGTCGGGCGCTGCCCAGAACTACCTTCATCGAGCCGTGGCTCGCGACTGTCCTCCTGGCCGCGTGGGCTCTTCGCTGCCTTCGCGCAAAGCCGTCCGTGGGCGCGGTCGGCCTGGCCGGCCTGGCTCGCCGTGGCCGCCGCGACCGCGCACTACGCGTACCCAGTCGCTCGATCGGCTTGCCGCACGAGCTGCACCGCCCGAAGAACGCGAGAGCGTTCGAGGCGCTCGATCGGCTCATGCGGGACACACCGGGGTCCGTTCTCTCGGAGAACCTGAGCGTCCTCGTGCTGGCGCGTCGGCGCGTGCTCCTGGAGCCGTTCGGCGTGACGCAACTCGATCCAGGGCGGCGCTGCTTCCGACCTGACCGCCTGGTGCAGCGACTGCGAAGCCGGGCGCTTCCCGCTGGTCGTGGTCGAGCGCCGCATGTGGGACGATCCCGGGGTTCGGCGAGTGCCTCGAGCAGCACTACGAGCCGCGTGGTCGAGCTGGGAAGGTTCCTGGCACTCCGGCCGCGCGTCGGGGCAGCCGGCGGGGAATCGCTTTGTCGCGCGCCCCGGGTGGCGAACGGGCGGAGGGTCGTGAGGCGGCTCAGGCCGCCATCGACGCCCGCCAGGCCCCGGCGAAGCGGCGCACGATCTCGCCCGCCGGCTCGATGCGGTCGATCCCGGCGACGCTCTTGCCGGCCTGCCAGTAGTCCCGCTCGGGCGAATCGCGCAGCAGCCCGCGCTTGAGGGCCCAGAGCGAGCGCAGCGCGTAGATCGTCCGCATCCAGTGCTTGGTGCGCCGGCCCCGCAGCATCCAGCGGGCGAGGGGGCCGGCCTTCGTGCCCAGGCGTCGCACGCTCGGGGTGTCGATGACCGCGACCGGCACCCCGGTGAGCCGCTCGGTGAGGACGATGTCCCGCTCGCCGGCCGCGACGATGCCGCGCTTGTAGGCCTCGCTCGCGCGGCACTCGGGGGTGGCGATGAAGCGCGTGCCGAGCTGCGCGCCCGCGTAGCCCATCCGGAGGACGCGGGCGAAGTCGTCCTCGTTGCCGATCCCGCCCGCGCAGACGACCGGCAGGCCGAGCGGGAGAAGCTCCTCGAGCAGGGCCTCGGCCGAGCGAGTCCCCGCGTGGCCCCCGGCCCGGTCGTTGACGCCGATGAGGCCGTCGACCCCGCCCTGGAGGCTCTTCTCGGCCCACTTGCGCTCGGTGACGTCGTGGTAGACGACCCCGCCGACGGGTCGCACCCGGTCCACCACCCAGCGGGGGTTGCCGAGCGAGGTCACGAAGAAGCGCACGCCCTCCTCGAGCGCCACGTCGATCCAGCGCTCCATGCGCGGTGCGGTAGGCCTTCGAGGACTGCTCGATGAGCGCGTTCATGCCGATCGGCTTCGAGGTGAGCCGCCGGATGAGGCGCAGGCCCTCCCGGAAGTCGTGGCCGTGGACGTAGGTGAGCGAGATGGGCTGCACGACACCGATGCCGCCCGCCTCGGACACCGCGGCCACGAGCTCGGGGTTGCTGCACGGGTACATGGCCCCGCAGACGAGCGGGACCTCGATGCCGGCCGCCCGGGTGAGGGGAGTCGAGGGAGTCTGTTCGGCCAAGGCGGTGCCTCCCGGCCCCGCGGGGCGGGGCCGTCTAGTCGTCGAGCGAGAGGTACGTGTAGCCCTCGAGGGCCTCCTCGTACCGCTTCATGAAGCGGCCCGACTCGGGGATGCTGAGACGCTTCTCGCGCAGGGCGGCCTCGACCGCGCGGCGCACCCGCGAGATGAGGTCTTCCTTGTTGTACTGGACGTAGGAGAGGACCTCGGCCACGGAGTCGCCCTCGACCACGTGGTCCACCCGGTAGTCGTCGCCGTCGATCCGGACGTGCACCGCGTCGGTGTCCCCGAAGAGGTTGTGCAGGTCGCCCAGGATCTCCTGGTAGGCGCCCACCAGGAAGGTGGCGATCAGGTACTCGCCCCCGTTCAGCCCGTGCAGCTCCAGGAAGTGCTTCACGTCGCGCAGGTCGATGAACTCGTCGATCTTCCCGTCGCTGTCGCAGGTGAGGTCGGCGATCACCGCCCGGCGCTCGGGCCGCTGGCCCAGGCGGTGGATGGGGATGGTGGGGAAGAGCTGGCGCACCGCCCAGTGGTCGGGCATCGACTGGAAGAGCGAGAAGTTGCAGTAGTAGGTGTCGCTGAGCTGCTTCTCCAGGCCTTCCAGCTCGTCCGGGACGTAGGGCAGCTCCCGGACGATCTTCAGGATCTTCTCGCACGTCGCCCAGAAGAGCTCCTCGACGCGGGCCCGGGCCTTGAGGTCGAGCACCCCCAGGTTGAAGGAGGTGATCGCCTCCTCCTTGATCTGGAGGGCGTCGTGGTAGGCCTCCTGGAAGTTCTTGCCCGAGACGCCCGCGTAGGTCTCCCACAGCTGCAGGATGACCGGGGGCTCGCCCGGCGCCGGCGCCTGCGGGCTCTGCCCGGCGAGGATCTCGTTCGTGGCGAGGACGTTGTAGACGAGCACGGAGTGGTGGGCGACGAGCGCGCGCCCGGACTCGGTCACGAGGTCGGGGTGCGGCACGCCGCGCGCGTTGCAGGCCTCCGCCACCTGGCTCACGATGTCGGCGGCGTACTCGGCGAGCGTGTAGTTCACCGAGGAGTGGAAGTTCGTCTGGCTGCCGTCGTAGTCGACGCCGAGCCCGCCCCCGCAGTCGAGGTAGCGCATGTTGGCGCCGAGGGCGACGAGCTCCACGTAGATGCGGCTCGACTCGCGCAGCGCGTCCTTCACCGCCCGGATGTTCGTGATCTGCGAGCCGATGTGGAAGTGCAGCAGCTGCAGGCAGTCGAGCATCCCGACCGCGCGCAGCTTCTCGACCGCGGCCACGATCTCGGCGGTGGTGAGCCCGAACTTCGAGCGGTCGCCGGTGGACTCCACCCACTTGCCCGCGCCCTTGGTGGTGAGCCGGGCCCGAACGCCGATCACCGGGCGCAGGTCGAGCTCGGCCGCGGCGGCCAGGATCGTGTCGAGCTCGCCCATGCGGTCCATGGTGATGACGACACGGCGCCCGAGCTTCTGCGCGAGGAGAGCCGTCTCGATGAACGCCTTGTCCTTGTAGCCGTTGCAGAGGATGAGCGCCTCGGGGTTCTCCTGCAGCGCGAGCGCCACGAGCAGCTCCGGCTTCGAGCCCGCCTCGATCCCGAGGTTGTGGGGCCGGCCGTACTCCATCAGCTCCTCGACGACGTGGCGCTGCTGGTTGACCTTGATCGGGTAGACCCCGCGGAAGGAGCCCTTGTAGTCGTTCTCGGCGATCGCCTGGTTGAACGCGCCGAAGAGCTGCTCGACGCGCGTGCGCAGGATGTCGGAGAAGCGGATCAGGACCGGGAGGTTGACCCCGCGGCTGCGCAGGTCGTCGACGAGCTCCTTGAGGTCGATTCGGAGCGACCCCGGCCCGGCGGGCGTGACCTCGACGTTGCCGGCCTCGTTGATGGTGAAGAAGTCCCGACCCCACCCGCCGACGTTGTACAGCTCGATGGAGTCCTTGACCGTCCACGCCCGCAGCTCAGTCTGCAACTTGCCTCACCACCTCCTGCGCCGCCGTCCGGGCGCAGCCACTGAGTGTACCGGCCTGCGCGCCGATGTCCAGAAGAAAGAGACCCCGCCTAGCCGCCGGCGAGCTCCGAGTCGATCAGCTCGGCGAACGCCTCGACCGGCCGGGCGCCGGAGAGCATCCGGCCGTTGACGAAGTAGGCCGGAGTGCCCGTGACGCCCTGCTCCTCTCCCTGCCGGAAGGACGCCTGGATGGCGTCGTCGTGACGGCCCGACGACAGGCACGTCGCGAAGGCAGCCTCGTCCAGCCGCAGGGCGCCCGCGCGGGCCTTGAGGTCGGCCTCGTCGAGGGTCCCGGGCGCCGTCATCAGGCCCCGGTGGTACTCCCAGAACTTGCCCTGCTCCGCGGCGCAGCGGGCCGCCCGCGCCGCGGGCATCGCCCCCGGGTGCCCCTCGAGCGGGAAATCGAGGTGCACGAAGCGCACCTTGCCCGAGTAGCGCGCGAGGACCTCGTCGATCACGGCCTGCGCGCGGTGGCAGTAGGGGCACTGGTAGTCGGTGAACTCCACGATCGTCACCTTGGCGTCGGCCGGGCCGGTCGACGGCGCGCCGGCGGGGATCGGGATGGTGGCCCGCGGGACCTCGAGCCTCACCGCCACGCGCGCCGCGTCGCGCAGCTCCTTCTCGAAGGCCGCCCGCCGCTCCGCCTTCGCGCGCTGGCCGACGACCTCGCGGATGCGCGCGAGCGCGTCCGCGCGGGGCTGGCCGGCGAAGCGGTCCTTGTTCTGCTCGTAGATCGCCTCGAGCTGGGCGGCCGGGAGCGAGGCGGTCTTCACGTCCACCTCCTGGCGCAGGAGCTCCTCCGGGGTGATCTTGCGCTTCGCGGCTTCGGCGGCGAGCAGGCGCTCCGCGATCAGCTCCTCGAGCGCCTGCCGGCGGATCTCGTACTCCTCCTGTCGCAGCCGGGCGAGTCGGCTCGCGAGCTTCGGCTCGAGCTCGGAAGCGAGGATCGGCGCGCCGTTCACCTCGGCGACGACCCCGACGCCCGAAACGGACGCCGCCGCGGCCGAAGCCGGGGCCGCCGACGCGCCGGGCGAGGAGGAGCCGCCGCCGGGGCGAGAGCAGGCGGCCAGAGCGAGGGGAGCGGCCAGGAGAAGAGCGAGCGCGCGGCGGGCCATTCGGAGCTGGGTCTCGGACATTGAGACAGGCTAAACGGGCGGCGGGGTCGCGTCAAACGTCGGGCGGGCGCCGACTCAGCGGGCGGTTGCGGGCCCGGCCGGTCGCGCCGGCAGGCTCGCGATGGCCGCCCGGATGGCGCCGCAGGCTCCTTCGACGCCGAGCACGGCGGTGTTGACGACGAGGTCGAAGTTGATCGGGTCCGCCAGCTCGGCGTGGAAGTGCTTCATCAGGAACGCCCTCCGATCGGCCTCGACGCTCACGATGCGGTGCCGCGCCTCCCGCTCGGCGAGCCCCTCGCGCTCCATCACCGCCCGGACCCGCGGCTCGAGCGGGGCCACCACCAGGACGCGCAGCGCCTCGCCCTGACCGAGGATGAGGTGGGCGCCTCGCCCCAGGATCACGGCGCCGCCGTGGTGGGCGACCGCGCCCACCACCCGCGAGAGGTGGAAGCGGTACTCGACGGGGCTGAGGTAGCTCCGGCTCGAGAGCGCCGCCAGCCAGTCCGTGAGCAGCTCCCGGTCCTTCTCGTCGAGCGACGACACCACCCGCTCGCTCAGGTGCGCGCTTTCGGCGATCTGCTGGATGATCTCGCGGTCGAAGAGATCGAGGTGGAGCTCCCCGGCGAGCCGCCGGGCGACCTCGGCGCCCCCCGCCCCGTGCTGGCGCGAGACCGTCACGACCGGCGGTCGCTCCACCTGTCGACGCTCCCCGCGGACGAGCTGCCAGCGGTGCGCCTGCTCCTCGACCATTGCCTCGATCGAGCGTGTCATGGCTTGCCCCCTGGCCACAGACGACACCCGGAGGGCCGTGCTTGTCAAGATACACTTGCGCCCGTGAGCCCGACCGCGCGCCGCTTCCTGGCCGTCCTCGCGCTGGTGGCCGCGTTCGCGGCGGCGCGGGGACCGCTCCACCGGGCGACGCTCCACCTGCCGGTCTCGAACGACGACGCGATCCTCCTCCTGATGGGCCGCCACGTTCTCGGGGGCGAGCTGGCGACGACCCTCTGGAACCAGCCCTACAACGGCGCCCTCGACGCCTACCTGCTGGCGCCTCTGCTGGCCGTGGTCCCGCCGCAGGCGGCCTACCGCCTCTACCAGCTCCTGGGGGCCGCGCTCCTCGTCGGGCTCGTCTTCCTGCTGGCCCGCCGACTGGGTGGCCCGGCCGCGGGTTGGGCGGGGGCGCTGCTCGCGGCGTGGGGCACGCCGTACATGGCGCTCATGACCGCCACGGGCCCGCCGCCCAACTTCCTCATGCCGCTCGTCACCGGCTTCCCGCTCGTCGCCGCCCTGGCCGCGCTGCCGCGCGACGGGGCGGCCCCCCGCGCGGCCGTCCCGTCGCTCGGGCTCGTCGCCGCCCTCGGCCTCGCCGGTGGCCTCGCCGTCTGGAACTCGTCGCTCGCGATTCCCGCCTTCGCCGGGATGGCGCTGGGGCTCGCGCTGGCGGGCCTGCGGCCGACGCTCTCCTCGACCCTCGCCTTCGCTTCGGGCCTGGCCCTCGGCGCCGCGCCGCTCGTCGTCGCCCGGGCGATCGGCGCGTCGGGCGCGAAGGTGGTCACGGCGTCGAGCGCGGTGACCGCCCTTCGCCCCCGGTGGCTGTGGGGGCAGGGGCTCTTCGACCTCGGCCACGCGCTGCGGGGCCTGGCGGGCCTGCAGGTGCCCCTCGTCGTGGACGGGAAGGAGCGGGCCCTCCTGCCGGCCGCCCTCGTCGTCCTGCTCGCGGCGGGCCTCCTCGTCACCGTCGTCCTGGGAGCCCGCACGCGGCGCGCGCTGCCGCTCCTGGGCTGGGCGGGGGCGCTCGCCGGCGCCTTCTGGCTCTCGCGCCGCACCGGCCCGGACGAGCTGCGCTACCTCTACGGCCTGAACGCGCCCGTTCTCGCCCTGGCCGGCGTCGGTCTCGCGGCCCTGTGGGCGTGGCGCCCGCCGGCCGCGGTCGCCGCCGCCCTGGCGATCCTCGGGCCGTGGGGCTACGGCGAGCGGGTGCTGGCCGAGACGTGGCGCGACCCGGCTCACGCCGAGCGCGCGTGGGAGGTGCCCTCCCTGGAGCCGTCCCTCGCCGCGCTGCGGACGACCGGCGCCCGCAGCGCCTACGCGAGCCTGCAGTTCGCCGGCCGCATCACGCTCGAGACGGGCGGCGAGGTGGTCGCGAGCCAGGCCTGGAACGAGCGCATCCCCGGCGACCCCCTGCGCTTCCGGGACGAGGTGGACCTCGATCCCGCGCCGGCCTGGGTCCTCTCGACGCGCTTCTCGCGCGGGATGCCGCGCGCCGGCGGCTTCCGCGACCTCCTGCGCGGGATGGGCGGGTCCTTCGGGGAGACCGACGTCGGCGGCTTCGTGGTCTTCCACGCGTTTCGCCCGCCGTACGACGAGACGCGGCCGGTGCCCGCCCCGCAGATCCGCCTCGAGACCACGGCCGGGGCGCCGATCGGCGCCGCCGCGCTCGACCGCGACCCCGCGACCGCGTGGACGGCGGCCGAGGGGCTGGGGCGGGGGAGCGGCGTCGTGGCCCGCGTGACGCCCGCCCGCCGCCTGTCGGCGCTGGTCCTCGTCCTCGACCTCGAAGAGTCGCCGCTGGCGGTGCCGTGGGCCGCCTCGATCGACGGGGAGGTGACGGCTCAAGGGCCGGAGCGTTCCGGCTTCCAGTGGGTGAACGGGGCGCCCCGCGCGGGCAAGCAGGCGGTGCTGGTCGTGCCCCTCCGGGACCGGGAGACGGGCGAGGTGCGGCTGGTTTTCCAGGGGCCGGGGCCGCGGCTCACGATCGCCGAGGCGTTCCTGTACGGCCCGGCGGAGGAGGAGCGGCCGGCGGCCGGGGCCGAGGCGGCGCGGGATGCCTTCGAGTCGGCGAGGGCGGGCCGCTGGGACGAGGCGGTGCGGCTGTACGCTCAGGCCATCCGCCAGGAGCCGGATCGCGCCTCGCACCACGCGGCCTGGGCCCGCGCCCGCTGGCGCGCCGCGCACCGTCGGTGGCTCGACGTGGAGAGCCTCGACGACGGCGGGCCGGAGCTCGTGGAGGCGCGGTAGGTGAGCCACGAGTGGATCCCGCGGGCGCCCATCGCGTTCGCGCGCGCCGTCAGCCGCCCCTACGCGCGCTGGGCGATCGCGTCGATGCTCGCGGTGCTGGTGGCCACCGCGGCGTCGCGGGTCATGACCTACACCCTGAAGCTGCTCACCGACGCCGCGATCGCCTTCGGCCAGGGACGCGGCGACACCTCGGAGATCTGGCGCTGGGCGCTCGTCTTCCCCGGCGTCTACCTGGCGAACGAGGTCGTCTGGCGCACGAGCGGCTTCTGCGGCATGCGCTGGATCACGGGCGCGGTGGCCGAGGCCAGCCGGCGCCTCTTCGGGTACCTGTCGGAGCACTCGGCGACCTACTTCGCCGACCGCTTCGCGGGCGCCCTGGTCAACAAGGTCGCGAACGCGGCGACGGGGACCGAGCGGCTGATCTCGCAGTGGCTCTGGCAGTTCTTCCCCTGGATCGTCGGGCTCCTCGCCGACTTGTGGATCACCTACCTGGCCCACCCCTACTTCGCCCTCGCCCTGGCCGTCTGGATGGCGGTCTACGTCCCGGTCAACGTGCTCTGGGTCCGGAGGCTGCACAAGCTGAGCTTCGCCTACGCCGAGGCCTCGTCCCAGCTGCGGGGCAAGATGGTCGACACCACCACCAACATCGACACCGTGCAGCTCACCGGCGAGGTGGCCTTCGAGCGGCAGCACGTCGGGGAGTCGATCGGCCTCCAGCGCCTCTCCCACCTGCGCGAGTGGTGGTGGTCGGAGTGGCTGCTGGTCACGAACGGGGTGCTCCTCGCCCTCTTCATCCTGTCGATGTTCGGCATCGGCATGGGGCTCATCTCGCGCGGCGCTGATCAGCGTCGGCTCCCTGGTGATGGTGGTCACGGTGGTGATCGCCCTCGAGCAGCGGATGTTCTTCCTCGGGCAGAACCTGACCCAGGCGGTCAGCTACCACGGCCAGGTGAGCGAGGGCCTCGCGGAGCTGCTGCAGCCCCACGAGATCACCGACCGCCCGGGCGCCGCCCCGCTCGTCGTCCGCCGCGCGCGGGATCGCGTTCGAGGCGCTCTCCTTCTCCTACCGGAACGCGCGCGTCTTCGGCGGGGACTTCGACCTCCGCATCGAGGGCGGCGAGAAGGTGGGGCTGGTCGGGCACAGCGGGGCGGGGAAGTCGACGCTGGTGTCGCTGCTGCTGCGCCAGTTCGAGCTCGACGGCGGGACGATCCGGATCGACGGCCAGTCGGTCGCGGACATCACGCTCGAGTCGCTGCGGCGCGCGGTGGCGCTGGTGCCGCAGGGCACCTCGCTCTTCCACCGCTCGATCCTGGACAACATCCGCTACGGCCGCCTCGCGGCGAGCGACGAGGAAGTGGTGGAGGCGGCGCGCCTCGCGGAGGCGGACGGCTTCATCCGCGCGGCTGCCCCAGGGGTACGACACCCAGGTCGGCGAGCGCGGCGTGAAGCTCTCGGGCGGCCAGCGGCAGCGCATCGCGATCGCCCGCGCCCTGCTGCGCAACGCGCCGATCCTGCTGCTCGACGAGGCCACGAGCGCCCTCGACAGCGAGAGCGAGGCGGCGATCCAGCGCGCCCTCGTCGGCCTGATGCGCGACAAGACCGTGATCGCGATCGCCCACCGGCTCTCGACGCTGCGGGCCATGGACCGCATCGTCGTCCTGGAGCAGGGCCGCATCGTCGAGGACGGCAGCCACGAGGCGCTGGTGCGGCAGGGCGGCGTCTACGCCAGCCTCTGGAACAGCCAGGTGTCGGGGTTCATTCCAGATTAGATCCCTCGCGTCGCCGCCCGAGCGTGCCTCGCCCGGGCACGCGAGGGATCTAGTCTCCTTGTCCGTTCCGCAGAGCCCCGACGGACAGGCCCGGACCCCCTGGCCCTCTCAGATCCCTCGCGTGCCCGCTCGTCCGGGGCACGCGAGGGTGCTAGGACCAGCTCAGCCGGTAGCGGCAGACGGCGCCGCCCTTCGCCCGGCACTCCTCCTCGACGACGCGCGGCGCCTGCGCCCCGCACATCTCGAGCGCCCGGCGGTACCAGCCCACGACGGTGAGGCAGTCGGGGGCGCTGAAGGTCTCGGCGTCGCGCGTCGTGAGCACCGCCTCCTTCTCGCCCGCCTTCTCGTAGTCCCGCCGTCCCTCGTTGTAGTAGTAGGAGTAGATGAGCGGGGTCTTGGCGAGGAAGGCCTGCGGGTCGCCGGGAACCAGGAAGCCCCGGTGCACGCCGCCCGTGCCGAGGTTCTTCTCGGCCGAGGCCTCGCCCAGCTTCTCGAAGAAGCCGGCCCGCCCGCCGCCCAGCTCCTGGACGATCGCGTCGTCGAGGTGCTGCCCGACCTCGAAGGGATACCAGGCCGAGGCCAGGAGCGAGGACAGGACGTCCTTCTCCTGGCTGGTCAGCCGGGCCAGGACTCTCTTCAGGCCGTCCCCGGGCGCGAGCTCCTCCACAAGGGCGAGCCGGGTTCGCAGGACGCTTCCCTTGATGCTGATCACGGGCTCCTCCGCTAGCGCGTCTCGGTCACCTTGTTGAGGCCGCGGGGCTGGTCGGGGTCGAGGCCGCGGGTCCGCGCGAGAGCCACGGCGAACATCTGCCCGGGGACGACCGCGACCATGGGCGAGACCCACTCGGGCATCCCTCCGGGGAGGGGCAGGGCGACGCGCGCCCGGCCGAGGACCGCGGCGTCGTCGGAGATCGCGACGATCTCGGCGCTCTTCTGCTCGAGCTGGCCGGCGAGCTGCGCGACGTCGGAGAGCACCCGGCCGGAGGGGGCCACCAGGAGCACGGGGAAGCCCCGGTCGATCATCGCCATGGGCCCGTGCAGCAGGTCCGCGGGAGAGTAGGGCTCGGCCACGAGGTAGCTCGTCTCCTTCATCTTGAGGGCCACCTCGAAGGCGGTGGAGTAGTTGAAGCCGCGCCCCACGACCGCGAAGTGCTCGGCGTACCGGTACCGGGCCACCTTCGCGTCCATCCCGGTGTTCAAGGCGATCGCCCGGTCGACGAGGTCGGGGACGCGGGAGAGCTCGGCCCACCGCGCCTCGCTGCCCTCGAGCGCCGCGCTCAGCATGGCGAGCGCGCACAGCTGGGTGGTGTACGTCTTGGTCGCCGCCACCGCCCGCTCTTCGCCGGCGAGGAGGGGCAGCGTGTGCTCCGCCGCCGCCGAGAGGGGCGAGCCGGGGCGGTTGGTGATCGCGAGGGTGAGGGCGCCCTGCTTCCGCCCCGACTCGACGACCGCCACGATGTCGGGCGACTGCCCGGACTGGCTCACTCCGACGACGAGCGCCCCCGAGAGCGACGGCGCCGCGTCGTAGAAGGTGAACAGCGAGGGCGTCGCGAGGCAGACCGGCAGGCGGTTGTGGGCGCCGAAGAGGTACTGCGCGTAGCGGGCGGCGTTGTCGGAGCTGCCGCGGGCGGCGATGACGACGAAGCGGGGGGCGTACGCCTGGACGCGGGCGGCGATCCGCTCCGCCTCCGCCCGACCCTCCTTCAGCAGGCGCGAGAGCGCTTCGGGCTGCTCCCGGATCTCCTTCTCGACCTGGCTCATGGTGGCAACCTCGCAGAGACGGATGGATCTTGACACTCCGCGAAGCCGTCCGCTAGCGTAGCCCCCGGCCGCGGCTCGGCGGCCCGCCACCGAGGAGGCTCAGCATGACGCACGGTCTCGAGGTCCAGACGCGCCACCGCCCGGTTCTCGACCCCGACTTCCTTCCCGCCGTGCTGTGGAACCGCGCGTACCACGCGCGGGTGCGCGCCACGCGGGGCGCCGTGGACCTGGGGATAGCGCTCGTCCGCGGGGACGGGACCGCGTTCACCCACAAGACGCGCATCCTGCCCCCGACCGCGGCGAACGCCGCGCTCAACCGCAAGTACGTCGAGCGGCTGGTCAAGTTCCTGCTCTGGCAGAAGGGCGGCTGCACGATCCTGGTCAAGGGCTGCGACCCGGTGGCGCGCATGCTCGCCGCCGCGTACCGGGAGAAGGGCCTCCGCGCGTTCGACCGGGACCTGGTGGGTCGCCGCATGTTCGGGCAGACGATCCGGGTCGAGGCGGCGAAGAAGCTCCCGCCCGTGCGCGAGACGTCGCAGCCCCTCGGACGCCACCTCGACGGCTGCCGGATCGGCTTCGACCTCGGCGGCTCCGACCGCAAGTGCGCCGCCGTGATCGACGGCAAGGTGGTGTTCTCTGACGAGGTGGTCTGGAACCCCTACTTCGAGAAGAACCCCTGGTACCACTTCGAGGGCATCAACGACACGCTCCGGCGGGCGGCGGCCCACCTCCCGCGCATCGACGCGATCGGGGGCAGCGCGGCCGGCGTCTACGTCAACAACGAGCCCCGGGTGGGCTCGCTCTACCGCGGAATCGCCGAGCCCGACTTCGACCGCCACATCCGCGGCATCTTCCGCGCGCTGCAGCAGTGGTGGGGCGGGGTGCCCTTCGAGGTCGTGAACGACGGCGAGGTGACGGCGCTCGCCGGCTCCATGTCCATGAAGGCGAACGCGGTCCTCGGCTACTCCATGGGAACGAGCGTCGCCGCCGGGTACGTCACGCCGCAGGGCAACATCACCTCCTGGCTCAACGAGCTGGCCTTCGTGCCGATCGACTACCGCGAGGACGCGCCGGCCGACGAGTGGTCGGGCGACATCGGCTGCGGGGTGCAGTACTTCTCGCAGCAGGCGGTGAGCCGGCTCCTGCCGGCGGCGGGCATCGCGCTGCCGAAGGAGATGCCGCTCGCCGAGCGCCTCGTCGAGGTGCAGAAGCTCATGGCCCAGGGCGACTCCCGGGCCCGCAAGATCTACGAGACGATCGGCACGTGCTTCGGCTACGCGATCGCCCACTACGGCGACTTCTACGACATCGAGAACATGCTCGTGCTGGGCCGGGTCACGTCGGGGGAGGGCGGCGAGGTCATCCTCGCCGGCGCCCGGCAGGTGCTGAAGGACGAGTTCCCGGCGCTCGCGGACAAGATCCGCCTCCGGACGCCGGACGAGAAGGACAAGCGGCACGGGCAGGCGATCGCGGCGGCGAGCCTGCCGGTTTCACGAGAGGTGTGACATGCAGGTTGTCGCGACCGGACGCGGACATCTTCGTTCCCGACGGCGCCCCCATGCCGGAGGCGCTGCGCCGGGCGACCCACGTGTGCGTGGGCACCCACCAGGACGACCAGGAGTTCATGGCCTTCCACGGAATCGCCGAGTGCTTCGGCCGCAACGACCGCGGCTTCGCCGGGGTGGTGGTGACGAACGGCGCGGGCAGCGCGCGCACCGACATCTACGCCGACTACACCAACGAGGAGATGGTGCAGGTCCGGGTGAGGGAGCAGAGGAAGGCGGCGGTCGTCGGCGAGTACGCCTGCCAGCTCCAGCTCATGCACCCGAGCTCCGACGTGAAGAAGGCCGGCCACCCGGGCGTCCTCGCGGACCTCGAGGCCGTCTTCGGGATCGTCCAGCCCCAGGTGCTGTACCTCCACAACCCCGCGGACAAGCACGACACGCACGTGGCCTGCTGTCTCCGCGCGATCGAGGCGATCCGCTCGATTCCCAGGGACAAGCGACCGAAGCGGGTGCTCGGCTGCGAGATCTGGCGCGACCTCGACTGGCTGAACGACGCCGACAAGCAGGTGCTGCCGGTCGAGCGCTTCAAGAACCTGGCGGCGTCGCTCTCCGGGGTCTTCGACTCGCAGATCACCGGCGGCAAGCGCTACGACGTGGCGGTGGCCGGCCGCCGCACCGCCCACGCGAGCTTCTTCGAGTCGCACGCCACGGACAAGGCGGACGCCCTCAGCTTCGCGATGGACCTCACGCCGCTCGTCGAGGACGAGACGCTCGACGTGCTCGACTACACGCTCGGCTTCCTCCGCCGGTTCGAGAAAGAGGTCCGCGACCGCTTCGCCCGCCTCGGCTGAAGACGCCTCCCGCGAGGGGATGAAGCGGACGGCCCATCGAAGTCCCGGGGGCCGCGGGCGTATCCTTGGGGCGGGTCCCGGCCACAACGGGGAGTCGGGGTGTGTCCCGGCCCCAGGAGGCAGCATGTCGCAGCGGATGGCGGTTTCGGCGGTTTCGGGTGTTCTCTTGATGGCGTCGTTCGCGGCGGCTCAGACGCCGCCCGCTCCCCCGGCGCCGGAAGCGGCTCCACGCTTCGTCTCGGGCGCCGAGGTCGTCGCGCTCGACCTCGTGGTGCGGGACAAGAAGGGCAAGCTCGTCACCGACATCCAGGAGGCGGAGATCCAGGTGCTGGAGGACGGCGTCCCCCAGAAGCTGACGTCCTTCCGTTCCATTCCGGCGGCGGTCCCCGCGGCGGGGGCCCCGGCGGCCGCGGCCGCTACCGTGGCCACCCCGGCCGCGGACTCCGTCGGCGACGCGGCGGCCGCGACGCGGCGGGTCGTGCTCGTCTTCGGCCGGCTCGGCTCCGACGCTCGCCGGCTGGCGCAGTCCGCGGGCGAGGAGTTCGCCCGGAAGCTGGTGACGCCGCAGACGGCCGTGACCGTCGTCCGCATCGACGGAGGCCTCATTCCCGTGCTGGATCGCTCCTCCGACCCCGCGGCCGTCAAGGAGGCCGTGCGCCAGGCCACCGCCATGATCGGTGGCGGGGCGGTCCGCTCCGGCAGCACCATCGGAACGGACAACAGCTACTCGGGCCAGCAGCTGGGGCGCTTCCAGGGTGGCGCGAGCGCGAACGACTCGGCGCAGGCCGAGAACGTCGCCCTCGTCAACGCGCTCATCACCCTCGTCGAGGGCATCAAGGCCGACCCGGGGCGCAAGACCGTGCTGCTGCTCTCGGAGGGCTTCTCCGTCGCGCCGGGCTACGAGCACGTGTTCGCCGACCTGCAGAGCCGCGCCAACCGCGCCAACGTGAGCTTCTACGCGATCGACGTGCGCGGGCTGCAGCTCTCGACCCAGCTCGGCAGCACCGGCAATGCCCTCTCGAACACCGCCGCGATCAGCGCGCAGAACGCGCTCAACTCGGGTGGGGGTGTCGCGGTGAGCCGCGAGGAGATGACCCAGGACGACACGCTCCAGACGAGCCTGCGCTCCGACGTGGTCGACACCCTCGACAACCTCTCCACCAGCACGGGCGGCTTCCTCGTCACCCAGACGAACGACTTCGGCAAGCCGCTCGCCCGCATCGGGGAGGACATTCGCGGCTACTACGAGGCCTTCTACGTGCCCTCGGCCCCGGGGGCGCCGGGGCAGTTCCACAAGCTCGAGGTGCGCGTCACGCGCAAGGACGCGCGGGTGCAGTCGCGTTCCGGCTACTACACGACGCCGCCCACGGCGGCCGGGGCGTTCGCGGCCTTCGCCGGGGCGCAGCTCCCGGCCGACTTCGAGGTGCACAGCCACTTCTTCCGCTTCGGCCGGGAGGACGCGGGGCCGTTCGACTGCCTGGTCAAGATCGAGGCCTCGCTCACGAAGGCGGAGTTCAAGCCGGCCCCGGAGAAGGGCCGGCTCACGGGCCGGATGACCCTCGTCGGACGGGTGCTCGACGGGAAGGGCGGCGTCGTCGAGACCTTCGGCCAGGACGTCGCGCTCGGCGGCACCCCCGAGCAGATCGAGGCCTCGCGCGCCCAGACGCTCCCCCTCGCCCGCCGCCTGAAGCTCCCGCCGGGGAACTACACGGCCGAGTTCCTCGTGCGCGACGTCGTGGGCGACAAGTCGACCGGCCAGCGCCTCGCGCTCACGGTCCCGGCGCCGGAGGGTGCCCTGGCGATGAGCAGCCTCGTTATCGTGAGCGCGGTCGCGCCCGTCGACCCGAAGTCGGACCCCACCGACCCGCTGCGCATCGCCGACCAGCGCATCGTGCCGAACCTCGGGCTGCCGGTCGCGGCGGCGCCGGGGGCCACCCTGCCGATCTTCTACATCGTGTTCGTGAAGCCGGGCGCGTCGGAAACCGTGACCGCGACCGTCGAGGTGAGCCGCGAGGGCCACGTCGTGGCGCGCGGCTCCTCGCCGCTGCCGCCGGCCGACGCCGCGGGGCGGATCACCGGCCTCTCGCCCGTCCCGCTGCAGAAGCTGCAGCCGGGGACCTACGACGTGAAGGTCAAGGTCTCGAAGGAAGGCCTCTCGGCCGAGGAGACGACCACCGTCACCGTCGGCTCGTAGCCTCGGCCTCGCGCCGCATCACCGCCCACAGCGCCTCGACGTCCCGGCGCTCGGTGGGAAGCGCGCCGACGCTGACCCGCACCATCCAGCGCCCGTCGAGCGTCGCCGGGGTCAGGTAGGCGGCGCCCGAGCGGTTGATGCGGTCCGCCCAGGCGAGGGTGTGCTGGTCGAGGGCCTCGCCCTCCAGGCCGGGCGGCTCGTGGCGGACGCACACGGTCTGCAGCGGGACCGGCGCGAGCACGCGCCACTGCGGCGGCCTTCTCGACCTCGGCCGCCAGCCACTTCGCGTTCTCGATGTCGCGGCGGAGGCGGGCCTGGAGACCGCAGACGCCCTGCTCGCGGATGAGGCACCACAGCTTGAGCGCGCGGAACCGTCGGCCCAGCGGGATGCCCCAGTCGCGCAGGTTCTTGACCTTCTCGTCCACCCCGCTGCGCAGGTAGCTCGGGTTCGTGCTCATCACCCGCACGAGGTGCTGCGGGTCGCGCACGTAGTACAGCGAGCAGTCGAAGGCGACGCCCAGCCACTTGTGGGGGTTGAGGACGAGCGAGTCGGCCTCCTCGATGCCGTCCCAGAGCGGGCGGCACTCGGGCAGGATCATGGCCGAGCCGGCCAGGGCCGCGTCCACGTGGAGCCAGAGGCCGTGCCGGCGCGCGACCTCGGCGATCGCGCCGATGGGGTCGAGGGCGGTCGTGGTCGTGGTGCCGGTCGTGGCCACGACCGCGCAGGGCGTCCGGCCGGCGGCGAGATCGGCCCGGATCGCCTCGTCGAGCGCGTCGGGCCTCATCGCGTACGCCGCGTCCGTTGCCACCACGCGGACGTTCGCCCGGCCGAAACCGGCGAGGAGGGCCGCCTTGTCCACCGAGCTGTGGCTGTGGGCCGAGACGTAGACGACGAGCGGCCTGGCTCTCGGCCTGCAGCCCGCCGCGCGCGAGCGAGTAGCCCGAGGCCCTCTCCCTCGCGCAGACGAGCGCGACCAGCGTGCACGAGGAGGCCGTGTCCTGGATGACCCCGCTCCAGGCGTCGGAGAGGCCGATCATCTGCCGCACCCAGTCGGTCGTCACCTCCTCGATCTCGGTCAGCGCCGGGCTCGACTGCCAGGAGAGGCCGAGGACGCCCAGCCCCGTGCTGAGGTAGTCGCCCAGGACCGACGACAGCTCGCCGTTCGAGGGGAAGTAGCCGAAGAAGCGCGGGTGCTGCCAGTGCGAGAGGCCGGGCACGACCACCCGGTCGAGGTCGCCGAGGATCGCCTCGAAGCCCTCGGGCTCCTCCGGCGGCGACGTCGGCAGCTGCGCCCGAATCGAGCCGGGCTCGACGCGCGACATCACGGGGTGCTGCGGCCGCGCGGGCGCGGTAGTCCGCGATCCAGTCGACGACCTGGTGGCCGAAGCGGCGGAACTCCTCGGGGTCCATGGGCTCCTTGGCGGGCGGCTAGGCCAGCCGGTCGCGGCGCAGCGTGAGCCCGCCGTCGACCGTGATCACCTGGCCGGTGACGTAGGCGTCGGGCTCGAGCAGGAAGCGCACCGCCCGGGCCACGTCCTCGGGCCGGCCGAAGCGCGGGATGACGCCGCGGTCCACGTAGGGGTCGTACTTGCCGCCGTCGATCGACGCGCGGGCCATGCCCACCACCGTCGCCCCCGGGGCCACGACGTTCACCCGGATGTCGGCCTTGCCGCCGTACTCCTTGGCCAGGATGCGCGCGGCGTGCAGGAGCGCCGCCTTGGGCGAGGCGTAGGCGAGGCTGCCCTCGAAGGGGAAGACGCCCTGCATGCTCGAGACGAGGACGATCGAGCCGTGGGTGTCGCGCCGCAGCATCTCCTCGGCCGCCGGCGCGGGCCAGGAGCACCGGCGCCTCGAAGTTGGCGGTGAAGGAGGCGTGCAGCGCCGCCCCGTCGAGCTCGCCGCCCTTGACGCGCGCGGGGTCGCCGGTCAGGGCGACGACGCCGTAGATCTCGCCCTTCACCGCGAGGGCCGCCTCGACGTAGCGCTTGCGGGCCTCGGGGTCGGCCACGTCGCCCTCGACGAGGTGGACGAGGCCGCCGTAGAGGTCCTGCAGCCTCTGCTGGAAGGCGAGGGCGTTGCCCTTGTTCGAGCGGTAGCCGACCACCGGGATGGCGCCGTCCTGCACGAGGAGCGCGGCGATCGCGGCGCCGAGGCCGCCCGCGCCCCCGGGGACGAGGACGACGCGGCCGGCGAGGGACTTGCGGTTGAAGTCGTAGCGGTACTCGGCGTAGCGGCGGGACTGCTCGGGGTCGAGGTGTCGGGAGGGCATGGGGTCAGCTCGGGAAGAGGCGGCGCAAGGCGCCGGCGTCGAGGCCGACGAGGGAGTCCACCACGCGGTGCGCGGCCCGGAGCTTCTCCGCGGGGTAGCTGTGGGCGACGCCCACGACCTTCATGCCGGCCACGAGGGCGGAGGCGATGCCCGGCATCGAGTCCTCGAAGGCGACGCAGTCCTCCGGCGCGAGGCCCGGCGCGTCCGCGCGGCGAGCCGGCGAGCGGCCTCGAGGTAGGGGGCGGGGTCCGGCTTCGTGCGCTCGGCGTCCTCGGCGCCCACGATCGCCTCGAAGGCGTCGCGCAGGCCGACGCCGCGCAGGATGGCCTCGACCTCGTCGTGCCGCGCGCCCGAGGCGATCGCGAGCGGCATCTCCGCCTCGAGGGCGCGGACGAGGTCGCGCACCCCGTCGAAGACCGGGATCTCGGGGATCAGGCGGGCGAAGGTCTCGACCTTGCGGGCTTCGATCCGGCCCCGGCGCGCGGGGTCGGTGCTCTCGCCGTGGTGCTCGAGGGCGAGGCGGATGGCCTCCCGGTCGTCGTAGGCGAGGTAGACCTGCAGGTACTCCTCCTCGCTGATCTCCACCCCCTCCGGCCGGAGCGCGTCGCGCAGCGAGCGGTAGTGCAGCGGCTCGCTGTCCACGATCACCCCGTCGAAGTCGAACACCGCCGCCCGCAGCGGCATGCGGCTACTTCTTCCTGCAGGGAGGCGACGAGCGCGTCGAAGTCGGCCTGCGCGGCGCCGACGGTGGCGGCCGGGCCGGTCAGCTTGAAGAAGACGTTCCCCTCGGGGGCCTCGACGATCGCGCCGAGGAGGCGGTAGCCGGTCCTCTTGCCGGTGGACTGCATCATCGGGCCGCCGGGGGCGAGGTAGGTCCCGGCGATCTCGGCCCGCGTGACGCGCATCCCGGCCACGGTCGCCGTCGTTCGCTTCGGCGCCGGCGCGCCCTCGAACTGCTTCGCCCAGCGCGCGACGTTGTCGTCGATGCCGCCGCCCTGCCCGGCGCCGAAGAAGAAGACCGCGCACTCTCCCGGCTCGGCCCCCTTCGCCGCGGGCACCGCGTAGGTGGCCACCCTCATGGCGCTTCCCGCGCCCGAGGTCCACCGGGCGGGGACCGTCCACTGGATCCCGCCCGCGGCCGAGGGCGCGGCGGGCGCGGCGGCCGACAGGACGGCCGGCACGAGCAGGAGAGAGCCGGCCAGGGCGGCCGCGTGACGCACGGACATGGGGGAGTCCTCCTTCGGGACGGCCGCTGATCGGCCAAGGACGCATTGTAACAAGGTGTCTCACGGCACATCCGAGCGCAGCCGCCCGGGGCTATGATTCGCATGTTGGGCCGATGAACTGTCCTTCCTGCCGCGCCGACAACGAGCCTTCCGCGAAGTTCTGCTTCGCCTGCGGCGCGCCTCTCGATCCCGCCCTCGCCGGCCTCGCCGACGGGGCCCTCTTCGCCTCCCGCTTCGAGATCCTGGGCCCCCTCGGCCGCGGCGGCATGGGCATGGTCTACCGCGCGTTCGACCGCGAGCTCGGCGAGACGGTGGCGATCAAGGTGCTGCGCCCCGACGTCGCGCGCGAGTCGGGCCGCATCGAGCAGCGCTTCCGGTCGGAGATCCGTCTCGCCCGCCGCGTGCGCCACCGCAACGTCTGCTCGGTGTACGGCGACGGCGAGGACCGCGGGCTCCTCTACATCTGCATGGAGCTCGTCGAGGGCGAGAACCTCGCGCGGTCCGCCCGCGAGGGGAGCGGGCTCCCGCCGGCCGAGGCCTGGAGCGCCACGTTGCAGGTGGCCGACGGCCTGCGCGCGATCCACGAGGTGGGCGTCGTGCACCGCGACCTCAAGACCGCGAACCTCATGCGCGACCCCGCCGGGGTCGTGCGCGTGATGGACTTCGGGATCGCCAAGCAGCACGGACCGGGGGCCACCGGGGCCACGGTCACCGCCACGGGCGCTCTCATGGGCACGCCGGAGTACATGAGCCCGGAGCAGCTGCGCGGCGAAGAGGTGGACTTCCGCAGCGATCTCTACTCGCTCGGCGTCGTGGTGTACGAGCTGTTCACCGGGGCGCTGCCCTTCCGCGGGGACACGCCGGTCGCGACCATCGTCAGGCAGCTCCAGGATGCCCCGGACCTCGAGCCTGCCCGCGCTGCCGCCATCCGCTGCGGCCGGTGCTGGCCCGGGCCCTCGCCAAGAGCCCCGACGACCGCTACGCCACGGCCGACGAGATGGCGCGGGCCCTCGAGGCGGCCTCGGAGGCGCAGGCGCCGGGCGCCGTGCCGGCGCGCGCGCGGACCGGAGTCGCGGGCCTCCTCGACGACGACACGCGCCCGGTGGCCCCGGGGGCGTTGCCGGAGGGACCGCCGATCCTGCGCATGGCCGTCGCGCAGGCGGCGCTCGCGGCGCTGGCCGTCCACCTCGTGAGCGCCGGCGGGGTCCTCACCGCCCCGCCTCCCGCGCCGCCGCTCGTCTCGCCCGCGCCCGTCCCCACGCCCGCCTCCACGCCGTCCCCCCTCGCGCTGCCGCCGGTGGTCTCGGTCGCGGCGCGGCCCGCCACCCGCCCGCTCGCGCCGCGTCCGACGCCCGTGCCCACCCCGCTGGCGGCCCCCGGGCCCGTCCTGCCGCACGCCGACGCGCCGTTCGTGGCTCGAGAACCCGCCCGGCCGGCCGTCGACACCGCTCGCGTCTACGACGAGGACGAGGTGGACGTGAAGCCGCGCCGGATCGCGGGCATGACCGGGGCCTACCCGGAGTGGGGCCCGAAGCTGCCCAAGGGGCGGAGCGTCTCGATCACCGCGAGCTACGTCGTCACGGAAGAGGGGCTCGTGACCGACATCCGGGTGGAGCGGGGCGGCGGGGTCCTCGAGGCGGGCCTCGTCGAGATCAGCCGCTGGAAGTACGAGCCGGGCATGAAGGGCGGCGTGCCGGTGAAGGTGCGCGTCCGCTGGAAGCACACCTTCATCGGCGGCTGAGGCTCAGCACGATCGTGTCGCTGGCCGCGACCGTGGTCGTTCCCCGGCGCATCTCGACGTCGACCGTGCGCAGCCCGTCGACGTCGGCCAGGGTCCACGCCAGGGAGTGGGTGAAGGGTTGCCAGGGAGAGAAGGCCTCGCCGTCGTTCCGGATGCGGATCTCGCTCCAGCTGCCGTAGACGTAGAGGTTGACGAGGCGGTCGTCGGTGCTCGCCGCCTCGTCGTTGATCACGACGGGGTAGGTCTCGCTCCGACGGCCGAAGTCCTGCACCCACCGGTGTGCCCCCGACGCGCCGGCCCGGTACCCCACGCCCGTCTCCCTGTAGTCTCCGTTCAGGATGTTGGCCCGGTGCCCGGAGCTGCCCATCCAGCCGGTGACCACCTCCTGCGGCGAGGCAGTAGCCCTGCCCGATGTTCTCACCGAGGGCGCTTCCCCCCGCGTAGAAGGCGCCGATGCGGGCGCTCCAGGCGCAGACCCTGACCAGGCGGCCGCCTGACCGGTCGTAGGTGTCGTGGCCCGGGCCGAAGTAGTCGTCGTCCACCATGTCCTTCGCGTACCACCGCGCGGCGTCCGTGAGGGACGGCTCGTGCTTCAGCGGGGGCAGGCCGTTCGCCCTGCGCTGCTGGTTGACGAGCTCGATCACCTGCTGCTCCCAGGCGGCGTTCGTCGGCGCCGGAGCCGTGCCGAAGCAGCCCGTCTCGTGGGCCGCACTGCCTGCGGGAGCCGTGGCCTTTGGCGGGAGGTTCGCCGAGGGCGGGTGCGAGGCGGAGTCGCAGGCCGGAGCGACGAGAGTGGCGACGAGGAGGGCAGGCAGGCCGAGGCGGGCGCGGGTCACGGTCGTCAGGGGACGACGGTGAACGGCTCGGAGCGCGACAGCGTCTCGCCGCTCTTCTCGTCCTTCACGGTCAGGGTGAGTGCGTACTCGCCCAGGGGCGCGCCCTGGAGCGAGATCCCGAGCGTGCGGGTGAGGCGCCCGTCGCCCCCCGGCTGGATCAGCGTCGGCGGGGTCTCGCGCACGATCTCGTCTCCTCGGCGCAACGTCCACGCCCCCAGCGCGTGCGGAGCCCAGTCGCTCTTCCCCTCCGCCTTCGCCCCGTAGACGTTGTACTGGCAGTAGAGCGTCGACCCCGCCCGGAAGGTGCGGCCGAGAGCGACCTTCGGCTTCCTCTTCCCGTCGGGGTCCTCGAGCTCGGCGGTGAGGATCGGCGTCGACATCCGGAACACCTTCGGGTCGGGGACCTCGAACGTGTGCAGCACGGTCCCGAAGCGCCCGGTCGTCGTGTCCTCCACGAGCAGGCGCACCTGCCAGACGCCGGCGGGGAGGTGCCACTGCCGCGCGAGGATGACGGGAACGCCGGGCGTGACCTCGGGCGACCCTTCGAACTGGTCGCGCACCGTCGGGCCGCCGTCGCGCGCGCGCGCTTCCGAGACCAGCTTGTAGAGCCGCTCGCCCTTCTTGCCGGGAGGCGGGAGGACCTCGGTCGCGAGCATCGTCGCGACCTCGCCCTTCTTGTTGGCCTCGAAGTAGAGCGTCGCCGCGCGCACCGGCAGGTCGGTGGTGTCGGCCAGCGAGCGCATGGCGGCGAGCCCCGGCGCGGGCGCCGCGACCTTCGTCGCCTTCGCCGGCTCGGGAACGTAGTAGCGGCTGCGCGCGCGGACCTCGAGCCCCTCGCGTGCGACGCGGACCTTCACCTTGCGCTCGCCCTTGCCCGGCTTGTCGGGCTGGTAGCCGAGCAGGTAGTACGCGTCGGAGCGCTCGGCCACGCGGCGCAACCCGGCCTCGGGATCGTTGCCCGAGAACACCGTGCCGCCGGTGACCTCGGTGATGCCCTCGACGTCGCTGAGCGTCATCGCGAGCGCGGTTCCGCTCTGGTCCGCCTGCACCCCGCGCGGATCGACGAGGTGGATCGCCACGTTCGCCCTTCGCGCCACGTCGATCGCCTCGCGGTAGCCCGGCATCTTCGGCAGGAGCAGGAAGCCCTCGGAGACGAGGACGAGCGACTTCTGCCCCCGCAGTCGCACCAGCGACTCGAGCGCCTGCTGCAGGCCGCCGAGGCTGATCTCGGTACGGCGCCTGATCTGCGCGATGTTCTGCTCCTGCTTGACCGGGGCGTTGGGGTCGCCGACGACGGCGAATTGGCCGGGACCGCCGCTCGAGCCGGATCCGGCGCCGGTCACGGCGGCGGACATCCCTCCGATCCCTTCCTGTCCGTACTCCAGCGCGCGCACCCTCGCCCAGTCGCCGTAGCTGTCGCCGGCGCCCTGGCCGACGAGGCGGCCGACGACGCCCGCGAGCTGCGCGTACTCCCAGGCGTTGCGGGCCGTCCACCACAGCTGCTGCTCCGGAGCCACGACGGTGACCCAGTCCCCCTCGCGCACGTCCGTCTCCAGGAAGCGGCGCAGCGACGTGCGAACCCGCTCCATCGTCGGGTTCGAGACGTGGATGTCGTCGACGAAGATCAGCAGGCAGCGTCCCTCGGAAGGCGCGCGCAGGCGGGCGCCGGTGAGACGCGGTGGCTCGTCGGGAGTCGCGGGACGGCCCCCGCGCACGATCACCGGCTCGAAGGACTCGACGGTCTGCGGGCGGCCCTCCTCCTCGACCACGAAGTCCTCGCGCGCGAGGCCCGTCACCGGCCGCCCGTCCTTGTCGAGAACGGTCACGTCGAGGCGGACCAGGTCGACGGCCGCGCCGAAGACCGGCGGCAGCTGCGGGGCTTGCGGCGGGGCCTGCCCGCGACCGTCGGAAGCCGCGAGCAGGAGAGCGAGCGCGCCGAGGGCGCCGACCGGGGCGATCCTGTGCCTCATGCCGATAGCAGACCCGAAGCCGCGCGCCGCGTCAATGAGGCGATCGGCCGGTGCATTCGATCGGCGCTTGGCAGCGGCCCGCAGCAACCGGCGCCGCGGCACCGGCCCGCAGCCCCGGCCCGCAGCCCCGGCCCGCAGGCAGCCCCGGCCCGCAGCCCGGCCCGCAGCCCCGGCCCGCAGCCACCGGCCCGCAGCCCCGGCCCGCAGCACCCGGCCCGCGGCGCCCGGCCCGCGCCGTCACAATGACCGTGTCATTCTGAGGCGCTGGTTTCGCAGTGCGACGAGGAATCCGCCGGCCCGCCGACGGACCAGACCGCGTCCTGAGAATCATGTGCTTCGTCTCGATTCTCTTCACTTTCCCCTTGACAGAGTCCTGGGAGTGCGTTCGCGCAAGCCCCCTGACGCGTTTCAGACGGCGGCGTGCCGTCGAGACAGAGGCCACGAGCCACGCAATCCGCCGAGACGTCTTCGAAGGCCAACTCGCGCGCTCTCGCTCGGCAGGCACGCCGCCACGCCTTCGAGAAACGCCTGCCTATATTGATCGTATGCAAGACACACACGAGCTGAAGTCCATTCCTGACGACGAGCTGCTGCGCCGTCTCGCCGAGATTCTCAGGCAGTCCCGCCGCGTCGAGGCCGACATCGTCGCCCACATCGGCGAGGTCGACTCGCGCCGTCTGTACGCCCGCACGGCCTCGCCCTCGATGTTCGCCTACAGCACCGAGGTCCTCCATCTCTCGGAGGCCGAGGCCTACCTGCGGATTGCCGCGGCCCGCGCTTCGCGGGAGCATCGCCATCCTGCTCGCGATGCTGGCCGACGGGCGCCTTCACCTGACCGCCATCGCGAAGCTGGCGCCGCATCTGACGGTGGAGAACCGGGAGGCGCTCCTGAAGCGGGCGGCCCACAAGTCGAAGCGCGAGATCGACGAGCTGGTGGCGGAGCTGGCGCCACGGCCGGATGCACCGGCGGTCATGCGAAGGCTGCCCGAGCGCCGAGCACAAACCCTGCGGCGCCGGCCCTCCAGGTCGGTCCGCGCGGAGTGGCGCCAGCCCTCGCACTCCGTTTGGACGGAGTTGACGTCGTCGCTCGAGCCCCGTCCGGCGGCAATCGCCACGCCCGAGCCCGGACTGCGTCCGGACGGAGTTGTCGCATCAGCAGCCGTGGGCCCGGCCCGTCCGGCAGTCGTGGCGCCCCTCGCCCCGGGGCGCTACAAGGTCCAGTTCACCGCCTCCGCGGAGCTTCATGACAAGCTCGAGCGACTCCGGGCCCTCATGCGCTCCTCCGTGCCTGACGGAGATCTGACTGCGATCATCGAGCAGGCCGTCACGGAGAAGCTGGAGAGGCTCGAATCCCGGCGCTTCGCTCGAACCCGTGCGCCCAGGAAGGCGCGCGCAGAGATCGACACCTCTCCAAGGACCCGCCAGATCCCAGCCGCCGTCAAGCGAGCCGTGTACGAACGCGACGAAGGCCGATGCCATTACGTAGACGAGCAGGGGAGGCGCTGCGCCGCGCGGGAACGGCTCGAGTTTCACCACCGGCACCCGTTCGGCCAGGGCGGTGACCACTGCGTGGAGAATGTCGTGCTCGCGTGTCGAAGTCACAACGCCTACCTGGCCGAGATCGACTACGGTCGAAAGGCCATGGCTCTGCATCGCCGATCGCCGAAACGCGTGCTCGAGCCCACGCCGTCTCCATCGCCGTGAGGAGCGCCGGTTGAGGCGGCATCACAGGGGGGTTCGTCTGTCGTCCCGAGTGCAGACAGGCGGCGCGCCGGGTCGCCGATGGCAACGACTTGTCACCCCGAGCGCGCTCGGGGTCGGCGGGCCAGGGGTCCGCTGGCGAGCCGGCGGTCCTCGTCGCCCGGCGAGACGGAGCTCCTCGGAATGACAAGCTCAAGACGACAGGCTGACTGCCGGCCTGCGCTCGGAATGACAGGTTGCGGCGGCGGTCGGCCGGTTGACGAGCCCGACGTCCGTGGTAGCTTCTGGTCGTCTGGAGGCCCTCATGAAGTCCCACACCGTCCACCTGACGATGAACGTGCCCGCCCGCATGGACTTCGTGAACATCACGCGCGACGTCGCGAAGGTCGTCGCCGACAGCGGGGTCGAGGAGGGGTTGTGCCTCGTCAACGCGATGCACATCACCGCCTCCGTCTTCATCAACGACGACGAGCCGGGGCTGCACGAGGACTACAAGCGCTGGCTCGAGCAGCTGGCGCCGTTCGACCCGAGCCCGAGCCGCTACCACCACAACCGCACCGGCGAGGACAACGGCGACGCGCACCACAAGCGCCAGGTCATGGGCCGCGAGGTCGTGGTGGCGGTGACGAAGGGCGAGCTCGACTTCGGGCCCTGGGAGCAGATCTTCTACGGCGAGTTCGACGGCCGGCGGCCCAAGCGCGTGCTGGTCAAGGTGATCGGCGAGTAGTCGTGGGCGTCAGGCCGCGACGGCGCGGGCGGGAGGGACGCTCGACGGGCGCTCGCCGAAGGCCATGAAGGCGAAGCCGACCAGGATCCAGAAGAGGTCCTTGCCCCGCTTGAGCAGGACGAACGCGGTGCCCACCGTCGTGGCGTCCGGGACGCCGAGCGCCCTCAGGCACAGGACGTAGCCCACGTCCTGGACCCCGATCCCCGCCGGGACGGGCACCGCCACCGAGCGCACCACGATGATCGCGGTCTCCACCACCAGGGCCGTGGTGAAGGGCACGTCCGCGCCGAGGAGACGGAGGAAGAGGTACGTCTCCGCGCCGCGGACGACCCACCCCGCCGCGTAGAGCAGCATCGGGACCACGAGCGCGCCGCGCTCGCGCTCGAAGAAGCTCACGAGGTGCTCGTCGGCGCGCTGGAAGCGCGGGGAGTGACGCTCGAGCCAGTCGCCCAGCCACCGCCCCCCGACGTGGTTCAGGAGGGCGCGCGTGCGCTGGGCCAGGCGGGCGCGCCCGCTGAGCGCCAGGCCGACGCCGAACGTCGCGATCATGAACGCCGACACGCCGAGGAGGATCCACGGGAGCCCCGCCCGGCCGATCGTGTCGCGCGAGACGCGGGCGAGCAGCGGCCAGGTGAGGAGCGTGGCCAGGGCCAGCACCAGGCCGTGGGAGACCACGACGAAGAACTTCCGCCCCACGCCCGCCACCACCGCCGCCTCGAAGGGGACGGCGCAGCGGCGCTTGAGGAGCCAGGGCTGGAGCGACTCGGAGATGACCGCGCCGGAGGGGAGGCCGAGCATCACCGCCTCGACCGCCAGCCGGACGCCGACGAGGGGGGCGAAGCGCGGGCGGACCGCGAGGAGACCGAACGAACGCCGCCACGCCACCGCCTCGATGAGGGTGACGGCCAGGTTGGGGAGGAGCAGGAGCGGCAGCCACCCGCCGAGCGAGCGCAGCAGCTCCGAGGACGCGCCCGAGGTCCGCCGCGCGCAGCACGAAGACGGCGAGGCCCACGGCGAGAAGGCCGGGCAGGACCTGGGAGAGGTGGCGGAGCAGGCGTCTCATCGGGGAGGGTGGACCGGTGCAGGGCGGACGCCCTACCAGCGCTCCTCGGCGATGCCGGCGCCGTGGTTCTCGAAGCGCGCCAGGACGAAGAGGAGGTCGGAGAGGCGGTTGAGGTAGACGATGATCTTCGGGTCCACGTCCGCCTCGCGCGCCAGCGTCACCACCGAGCGCTCGGCGCGACGGCAGACGGTGCGAGCCTGGTGCAGGAGCGCCGCGGCGGGCGTGCCACCGGGCAGGACGAACGACCGCAGCGGCGGCAGCTTCTTCTCTCTCGCGTCGATGGCCCTTTCGAGGCGGCGCACGTGGGCGGCCGTGACCACGGCCTTGGCGCGTTTCGCGGCCACCTTGTGGCTCGGGTCGGCGAGCTGGGCGCCGATGGCGAAGAGGTCCCTCTGGATGAGCGAAGAGAAGCCGCTCGAGCGGCTCCTGGGCCAGGGCGCGCACGGCGCCGAGCCCGGCGCTCGTCTCGTCCACGTCCCCGTAGGCCGCCACCCGCAGGTGGTCCTTGGGGACGCGCGTGCCGCCGAGGAGGCTCGTCTCGCCGAGGTCGCCGGTCTTCGTGTAGATCTTCACGCTCTCACTCCCGGGCCGGCTCCGCGGCCCCCTTCTCGCTCGGTTACTCGAAGGACGTCACGACGGTGGCCGGGGACCCCGTCGACCTCGACGGCGGTGCCGGGGGCGAAGTGATCGCGGTGGACGTAGGCCAGCGCGATCGGGCCCAGGCGCGGCGACACGGCCGCGGTCGTGACCCTTCCGACCTCCCGACCCTCGGCGGTGACGGCGGCGCCGGCGGCGGCCGGCGCCGACAGGCGCAGCCCGCGCAGGGCCTTGTTGACGTGGCCGCCGCGGGCCTCGAGGCGCGCCACCACCTCCTGGCCGACGTAGCAGCCCTTGGCGGGCGAGTGGCACTCGGCGACGAGGCCCGTCTCGTGCAGCAGGTTCTGGTCGGTCACGTCCGACCCGTACCAGGGCCGCAGCGCCTCGACCCGCAGGGCGTCGAGGACGTCGTGACCGATGGGGCGCGCTCCCGCCGCGCGCAGGGCCTCCCACACGGCCGTCGACGTCTCGGGCGTCGCGTGCAGGACGAAGCCGCCGCCGGGCAGGTCCCCCGCCCGCACGAGGCGCAGAGGGTGGCCCGCGATCACGACGACCTGGTGAGCCTCGGGACTCGCGGGTGGGGAGTCGATCCCGACCGCGCTCAGCAAGGGCCCGGCCCCCGGGCCGAGAAGGGCGAGGACACTCGCCGGGCGAGCCGCGAAGCGGACCGGTGCCGCGACCCGGTGGTGCTCGAGGACCTGCTGCACCGGGCCGACCCGGTCGAGATCGGTCTCCAGCACGATGACGTCCTTCTCGACGAGGACCCGCAGCAGGGCCTGAACGGCTCCCTTGACGTTCATCAGCGCGGCCCGACACCCCTGGCCGGGGGCCCGACCGGAAACGTCGTTGCTGAGCATCCCCTGCAGGAGCTTCTGCCGCGCGGGGCCGGAGGCCTCGAGCAGGGAGCGCGCCGGCAGGTCGACGAGCGCCACGCCCTCGCGCGCGGCGGCGTACTCGCCCGCGACGTCGTGCAGGAGGGGATCCGGCGGGGAAGGCATCACGCCAGTCTAGCGCCAAGCGGCGGCGTGGTGGAGAATGACCCGATGAGCCTGACGCCCTCGGCCGCCAACGCCGCCGAGATCGCCGCGATGGCGGTGCCGTTCGTCCAGGAGAACTACGGGGTGACCCTCGACTACGGGGTCGCGAGCCTGAAGCAGCTGGACGGCATCATCGACGACCTGAGGCGCGACCAGCGGTTCGAGGCCCTGCAGCCGCTGCTCTTCTCGATGGGCTGCTACGTGGGCGAGGTGCTGGTGCGCCACGCCGGCGGGCGCTGGCGCAGCACGCGAGGAGCTGGGCATGGGGGTCGTGGCCAGCTCCCCGGTCGCGATCGAGATGCCGGACGGCCGAGGGTGCAACCCGGTGGGCCGGGTGTACAAGCGCTTCCAGAAAGGGCGCGACGACGGCCTCGCCTCGTTCTACCAGGCGATGACGGGGGAGTCTCCCGCCGGGCCCTGATGATAGAATGCCGGTTCGACCCCGCGCTGAAACGAGGAGCCTCGATGTCGGACTTCAAGATCACGGTCAGGAACAACGGGCCTCTGCGTCTCGAGGGGGACATCGCCCTCCTCGACGAGAGCGGCAAGGGCTGGGGCCTCGCCGGCCGGACGGTCGTCTCGCTCTGCCGCTGCGGGCAGTCGGCCAACAAGCCCTTCTGCGACGGCGCCCACAACCGCTCCGGCTTCGCCTCCGCCTGCGAGGCGACCGAGCTGCCGCCCCCGAAGCCGAAGGCTTGAGGCCCACCATGGCACTGCGTCGCCGACTCGCGCTCGTCCTGGCCTTGGCACTCGTCTTCCCGGCCTGCGAGGACAACGTCTCGACCCCCACGGGGCAGCGGGTCGTCATCACCGTCACGGTGGAACCGAACCCCGTGCCGGGCAGCCAGAGCCCCCTCACCGGCGCCGTCTCGGTCGGCTACAAGATCGTGATCACCGAGTCGAACGGCGGAACCGGCAAGGTGCTCTTCGTCAGCGCGCAGATCTTCGACCCGGAATCCGGCGTGCAGGTCGCCCTCAACTACTTCGACAGCGCCGATCTCAAGGTCTTCGTCGGAAGCGACACCATCGAGCCAAACGGCACCCTCACCGTGCCCCAGACGGCGAGCTACATCCTGCCCGACTTCCGCAAGGCCGCCGCGATGACGGTCAACGTCCAGGTGCAGGGCGACCAGGGCCTTCTGATCAACCAGTCCGTGCTCGTCAGAATCGAGTAGGCGCGGTGGGAGACCGAGCCGCCGGGGTCCTCCTCCACCCCACGTCGCTGCCCGGCCCCCACGGCATCGGTGAGCTGGGGCACGAGGCGACCGCCTTCCTGGACTTCCTGGCGCAGACCGGCCAGGCCCTCTGGCAGGTCCTCCCCCTGGGCCCCACCGGCTACGGCGACTCGCCCTACCAGTGCTTCTCGGCGTTCGCGGGCAACCCGTTGCTCGTCTCCCTCGACCGCCTGCGCGAGGAGGGCCTGCTGGCCGCTTCCGACCTGAAGAAGCGGCCCGAGTTCCCGGCGGGAGAGGTCGACTTCGGGCCCGTGATCGAGTTCAAGCAGCCGCTCCTGGCGAAGGCCTTCGCCGCATTCGAGAAGAAGGCGCCGCCGCCGCGCCGCGAGGCCCTCGAGGCCTTCACGAACGCGCAGGCGGCCTGGCTCCACGACTTCGGCCTCTTCATGGCCTTGAAGCGCGCGAACGGCGGGGCGGCGTGGAGCAGCTGGGACCGCGCGCTCGTGAACCGTGATGCCGAGGCGCTCGAGCGGGCGCGCCGGGAGCTCGGGCGCGAGGTGCGCGAGGTCGCGTTCGAGCAGTGGCTCTTCTTCGAGCAGTGGGCGGAGGTGCGGCGGCAGGCCCGCGAGCGCGGCATCCGCATCCTGGGCGACATCCCGATCTTCGTCGCCCAGGACAGCGCGGACGTCTGGGCGCACCCCGAGATCTTCCACCTGGCCGCCGACGGCCGGCCGGCCCTGCAGGCCGGCGTCCCGCCCGACTACTTCAGCGCCACCGGCCAGCTGTGGGGCAACCCGCTCTACCGGTGGGACGCGCTCGCGCGCACCGGCTACGCCTGGTGGATCGAGCGCTTCCGCGCCGTCCTCGCGCTCGTGGACACCGTGCGGCTCGACCACTTCCGGGGCTTCGAGGCGTACTGGGAAGTGCCGGGAGACGCGGAGACGGCGGTCGACGGGCGGTGGGTGAAGGGGCCGGGCGTGGCCTTCTTCGAGGCGCTGCAGGCCGCCCTCGGGCCGCTGCCGATCGTGGCCGAGGACCTCGGCGTCATCACCCCGGAGGTCGAGGCGCTGCGCGACCGCTACGGCTTCCCGGGCATGGCCATCCTGCAGTTCGCCTTCGGCACGGACGCGCAGGCCAACGACTTCCTGCCCCACAACTACACCGCGGAACAAGGTCGTCTACACCGGCACCCACGACAACGACACCGTGGTGGGCTGGTGGACGGCGGGGGTGGGCGACTCGACCCGCACCGCGGCCGAGGTCGAGCAAGGAGCACGACCGGGCGCTCGCCTACTGCGGTGGGGACGGAGCCGCCATCCACTGGGACTTCATCCGGACTCTGCTCGTCTCGGTGGCCGACACCGCGATCGTGCCGCTGCAGGACGTGCTGGGCGCGGGGGGCGAGGCCCGCATGAACCTGCCCGGCCGCCCCGGCGGCAACTGGCGGTGGCGCTTCGCCGCGGCCGACCTGACTCCGGGCATCCGCGGGAGGCTCCGCGCCCTCACCGAGGGCTCCGGCCGCTGCCTCCCCGTCCGGTCGACGCCCTAGTCAGCCGGGCACTCCGCGGCGGTTGCCGGCGCGAGGCTTCGTCCTTCGGCGAGGATGCGTTCGTCTCGCCGGGCGACGAGGACAGTCCACCGGGGATTGCGGATCGTCCCGGGCGCCGGCCACAATGCGCCCGGCCGTGTCGTCCGTGAGACGCCAATTGGACAGCCTGGAGACTGCTGATGGAAAAACCTCGACTCAGCTTCTGGCAGATCTGGAACATGTCGTTCGGGTTCCTCGGCATTCAGTTCGGCTGGGGGCTGCAGATGGCGAACATGAGCGCCATCTACCAGTACCTCGGGGCACGGGAGAACGAGATCCCGATCCTGTGGCTGGCGGCGCCGCTGACCGGCCTCATCGTGCAGCCGATCGTCGGCTACTTCTCGGACCGCACCTGGAACCGGCTCGGCCGCCGCCGCCCCTACTTCCTCGGCGGTGCGATCGCGGCGAGCCTCGCCCTGCTCGCCATGCCGAACTCGAGCGCTCTCTGGATGGCCGCGGGCCTCCTGTGGGTCCTCGACGCCTCCGTCAACGTGAGCATGGAGCCCTTCCGCGCCTTCGTCGGCGACATGCTGCCGCACGACCAGAGGAAGAGCGGCTTCGCCATGCAGAGCCTGCTCATCGGCGCCGGCGCGGTCCTCTCCTCGGCCCTGCCCTACGTCCTGACCCGCGGCTTCGGCATCAGCGGCGAGTCCACGGTCGAGAGCGCGATCCCGCCCACCGTCCACGTGGCGTTCACGATCGGGGCCTTCGTCTTCTTCCTCGGCGTGCTGTACACGGTCCTCACGACACCCGAGTACCCGCCCGAGGACCTGGCGGCGTTCGAGAAGGCGAAGCGGGAGACCGCCGGCCTCTCTCACGCCTTCCGCGAGATCTTCCAGGGCATCGGCTCCATGCCCGGGGCCATGCGCAAGCTGGCGGCCGTGCAGTTCTTCACGTGGTTCGCGCTCTTCTGCCTGTGGATCTACTTCGCCCCCGGCGTCGCGAAGGGGATCTTCAAGGGCGCGCCCCTGGGCGCATCGAACGCCACCGTCGACCAGGCGCTCGACGACCCCGAGAACGCGGCCCTTCTCGACGCGGCGGCGCGTGCCGCGCGCTCGTACGAGGAGCTCAAGCGGCAGATGGCGGCCGCCGTGCCGGCGGGCGAGGCCCGGGGCGGTGCCCTGGACGGCGTGATGACGATGCTCGGCCTCAAGGCCCCGCCTCCGGACCCGGCGGCTCGCATCACCGCCGCCGAGCTGGCCTCGGCCCTGGAGGGGTCGCTCGCGGCCGGCGGCGCGCCCGCTTCAGAGGCCGACCGCACGAACCCGATGGTCCGGACGGTGGCCTCGCTGCTCGGGCAGAACGGGCTCGCGCCCGGCGCGGTCGCGGCCCCGGCCAGCCTCCAGTCCGCCTCGGGCGCGCTCGTCGAGCGGCTGGCCTCGGCTCGCCGCTACCAGGAGGGCGTCTCCTGGGCCGGCGTGTGCTTCGCGGCCTACAACCTCGTGGCCTTCGCCTTCTCGTTCCTGCTCCTGGCGCTGGTGAAGCGCTTCAGCGCCCGCTCCATCCACATCGCCTGCCTCGCCCTCGGTGGGCTGGGCCTGCTGTCGGTGCTGGGGGTCCGGGAGCCGTCCCTCCTCCTCGCCTCGATGGTGGGCATTGGCATCGCGTGGGCCAGCATCCTCGCCATGCCGTACGCCATGCTCTCGAACGCCCTGCCCGCGGCGAAGATGGGCTTCTACATGGGCGTCTTCAACTTCTTCATCGTGCTGCCCCAGATCCTCGCCTCGGTCGGGCTCGGCTGGGTGATGGAGCACCACCTCGGCAACGACGCGACGAAGGCCCTGCTGCTCGGCGGGGTGTCGATGCTGTTCGCGGCGCTGCTCACCCTGCGGGTGAAGAAGGAGGAGACGGAGTAGTCAGGCCAGAGACGCGAACACCTTGACCTCCGGCGCGTCTTCGGACAGTCGCGCCATCCGCTCGAACCGAAAGCCGAGCTTTCCCAGCAGGCGGATGGAAGCCTCGTTGTCCGGGGAGGTGATGGCCAGGATCCGCTTCAGGCCCCAGGTCCGGCGCCCGTGCTCCAGCACGGCGGCGGCCGACTCGAGCGCGAACCCGTTCGACCAGGCACGGGGCAGGAAGGCGAACCCCACGTCCACGTCCTCGAGCGAGTCCCTCTTCAGCAGGCCGCAGATCCCGATCGGCTCCCCGCCGTCCTTGCGCTCCACCCGGTAGAGCCCGAAGCCGAAGCGCTCGTAGCTCGCCATCGGCCCGGCCAGGATGTACCGGCCGGCGTCCTCGCGCGTCCTCACGCCCTTGTCCCCGATGTAGCGAAGGAACGACGGCTCGTTCAGCAGCTCGAGAATGAAGTCGGCGTCGTCCGTCGTCAGGCGGCGCAGCGCCAGCCGCGGCGTCTCGATCACGGGCGCGGATGGCTGGCGGGTCATCGCGTCACGGGACCGTCGAGGATTATGGGCCCCAGCGAGACCCAGCCCTCGCGCTCCCGCACCACGCGATACCTTCGCCGGGCGGACTCACTCGCGCTGCGAAAGTAGGACACCGCCACCCAGGCCTCGTCCTCCGCGATCCACTCGATCGGCCCGGCCGTCACGATGACGGCCGGGCGCAGGGTCATGGCCTCGACGGCTCCCGTCGGCCGCGGGTCACACTCGGCCGCCCGGCGCACGGAGGGCTCTCCGGCCAGCCGCGCCATGAACTCCCGGCTGGGGCTCTGGGCCGCCCCCCCGGGGTCGATCGCCACGCACACGACCGTGCGGCGGGCTCGCGCCGTCGCGTCCAGGTGCTCCTGGATCTGCTGCCGGAACGCGGCCTCGAGCACCGCAGCTTCCTTGGCCAGATCGGCGGCCTGGGTCGGACCCGCTCCGAGCTGGCACAGCAGCGCCGCGATGAGCGTCGCCGGAATCGTGTCTCGCCCCATTCGCCACCCTCCTAGATCCACTCGACCTCACCGGTGCGCGCGCCACCCGCCGTGCCCGTGTTGACGACTTCGGCTCGAGCAGGGGCCCCTGCTAGCCATGAGCCCGCAACAGGTAGTTCAGGGCAGAGGCACACGAATAGAGCCCGAGCCCGAACACTGTGTGTGTCACGAGGCTCTTGACCCTCGCCTGCATCGCATTCGGCGTCCTTGATGCGGCAACGCCGAGCCCAAGCGCCGGCTGCATGATGAGGAACGGGAACACCACGGTGCCAACGCCATACAGCAGCGCGGGCAGCAACGTCGGTCGTGCGAGCCAGTCACGCGAGACGATGACGACGAACCCGACCGCAAGCGTGACACCAATAGTGTAGTGCGCAATCCAGCCGACCAAGCACTCGAAGGGCTTCTGTGGCGCGCGTGCAATGCTCGCATGCCACAGCGTCCCGCTCGGCATGTGGCGTAGCCATCGCCCGAGCAGACAGTAGTCGAGCGATGGAACGCCGAACGCGTGCCTGAGGAGCAGATTCCAGAGGTCCATGAGCAGGCTCGCGCCAACGCCCATGGCGATTGCACTGAGGATGTCTCGAGCTTCCGCGGTCATGAGCTGCCTCGAGTTCGATGTGCGTCGGACGCCGGGGATGAGCTGCGAGCGTCCAGGATGCTCAACGCTCGCCGGCTTCGCGCGCGTCCTTGGTCGTCAGCACAAGCGTCAGCTTCAACTCCTTGCTGGGTGACACCGAACTTCGAACCAGGATCCGTGCGCGGACCGGGTCGCTGCGCGCGACGCTCCAGGGGTCGGACTCGACCTCGAGCGTTACCG
>CAWFSB010000036.1:0-22321 GCA_963818355.1 uncultured Acidobacteriota bacterium
CTACAAGTAATTGACGAATAATCGGTTCCGCTCGATCCGGGTGGGGCGGGGCGAGAGGCTCCAGCCGCGCCCTTTGGCAGTCTTCAAAGCCGACTGCCAATCAATATAGAGACCGATTGGCACTCTGTCAAGCCGACTGCCAGAGGCTACGGCTGCAGCTTGAGCTCCTCGATCTTCTTCCCGAGGGTGTTGCGGTGGATGCGGAGATCCTTCGCCGCGCGCGAGAGGTTGCCGCGGTGCTGCTGCAGGACCTTCGCTATGAACTTCTTCTCGAACTCCCGCTTCGCTTCCGCGAAGAGGATCCCCTTGTCCACCATCTCGGTGACCAGGGCCTCCAGTTGCTGCTTCACGAGAAGGGCGCTCCCCTGATGATCCGGGCCGCGGCCCGGAAGTCCCGACCTAGCGGGCCTGTCCCCGGAGGCGCTCGAACGCCTCCACGTACTTCTCCAGCGTGCGGGCCACGACGTCGGGGGGAAGCTCCGGCCCCGGCGGCTGCTTGTCCCACCGCAGGGTCTCCAGGTAGTCCCGCACGAACTGCTTGTCGAAGCTCGGCTGCGAGCGTCCCGGCGCGAAGCCGTCGCGCGGCCAGAACCGCGAGGAGTCGGGAGTGAGGGCCTCGTCGATCCAGACGAGCTGCCCGTCCCGGACCCCGAACTCGAACTTCGTGTCCGCCAGGATGATTCCTCGCGCCTCGGCGTGCGCTCGGGCCCGGGAGTAGATCTCCAGGCTCGTCCGCCGCGCTTGCGCCGCGCGCTCGCTGCCCACGGTCCCGACCATGGTCTCGTAGCTGATGTTCTCGTCGTGCCCCGTCTCCGCCTTCGTCGCCGGGGTGAAGATGGGCGGCTCGATCCGGTCCGACTCGCGCAGCCCCGCCCCGAGCGCGATGCCGCAAACGGCCCCCGTCGCCTGGTAGTCCTTCCAGCCCGACCCCACGAGGTACCCGCGGACGACGCACTCGACCGGGAGCACCTCGGTCTTCAGGACGATCATCGAGCGCCCCTCGAGCTGGTCGCGGAAGCGGGCGAGCGCTTCCGGGTACTCCGCCACGTCGGCGGTGACGACGTGGTGGGGCGCCACGTCCGCGAGGAGCCGGAACCAGAAGAGCGACATCTGCGTCAGCAGGATCCCCTTGCCGGGGATGCCGGTGGGCAGGACGACGTCGAAGGCGCTCAGGCGGTCCGTGGCCACCACGAGGAGGCGATCGCCCAGGTCGTAGACGTCGCGGACCTTTCCCTTCCTCCACAAGGCGAGGCCGGGGAGACTCGTCTCCAGGAGTGGCGGCGCCTTCGGATCGATCTTCATCGGCCTTGCTCTCGGACGGGGAAGGAGTGGTGGCTCGTTCTCTTCCGGCGGCCAGGGAACGGTGGCCCGTCGGAGGGCCGGAAGTCTACCGGAATCGCGAAGCGCGAGGCAAGAGCGAAACAGCACACGCGAAAAGAGCACGGGCGGGCCGCGAATGGCCCGCCCGTGCTCGCATCGCCGCGGCGACGCTTGCCGATGGCTCAGGGCGTCTCGGGCGCCTCCGGCTTCTCCGGCGGAGCTGGCGGTGGCGGCGCCGCCTCGGGCGGGACCGCGCGCGGCTCGAGGGTCGCCGCCGGCGAAGGGGCCGCGGCGGGCGCTGGAGTCGCTTCCGCCGGCGCGGCCGCGGTGGGCTTCGCCACGGCGCGATCGGCGATGGGGCCGGCGGGCTTCGCTTCGAGCGTGACGTCGCCGTCGGCGCGCAGGCGCACCGCCACCCCGCCACCGGCCAGCTGGCCCGCGACGCGGTGAGCGCGCCCCGGCTCGCCGCCCTTCTCCGAGGTCGTGAGCCCCGGCACCTCCGTGTTCAGCTCCCCGCGGCGCGACTCGGCGTCGAGGTCGAAGCGGCTGCCCTCGGGGACCTCGAGGCGCACCTCGCCCTGCGTCGCCGACACGGTCACCTCGGCGGCCAGGGCGGCGCGCGGAGACAGGCGCGCGCTACCGCGCTCGACCTCGACCTCGACACGGCCCGTGAAGCCGTCGAGCGAGACGTCGCCTCCCGTCGTGCGCACGGTGCGCGCCCTTCGCGAGGCCGCTCGCCTCCACCCCGCCGCGGTCGGCGACGACTTGCACGGGGCCGTCCACCCGGTCGAGCTTCACACCGTCGTGCGACGTCTCCGCGAAGAGACTCCCGGCCACGTCCTCGGCGGCGACCTCGCCGTGCTCGGCCTTCGCTCGCACGTCGCCGCCCACGCGCGCCAGGCGGATCCCCTCGTAGGAGGTCTCGACCTCGGCGCGTCCGGTCACGTCGCTCGCGCGCACTCCGGCGTGCCCTCCACGCACCACGAGGTCGCCGGCCACGCCCTCGGCGTCGAAGCCGCCGTACTGGATGGCCACGTCGAGAGGGCCCGTCTTGCGGGCCGAGAGGTCGCCGTGCTCCACGTCGAGCTTCGAAGGGCCCGTGACGTCCGAGACCTCCACGTTGCCGTGGCGGGCGGTGAGCTCCAGGCCGGCGCCGATCCCGCTCGCGCGGACCTCGCCGTTCCTGGACTCGAGCTTGAGGGCGCCCGTGAGCCTCTCGACCGAGACGCCGTCGAAGGAGGAGACGACGTCGGCGCTCGCCACGCCGGCGAGGTCGACGCGCCCGTGCTCGCTGCGGATCTCGACGGCGGTCTCGGCCGGAGCCTCGATCTCGAGGTGGGTCTCGAAGCCGATGTCCTGGCCGCGGCCGATCTCGTCGCGGTTGGTGCCCACCTTCACGAGCGCCCCGTCGCCGGAGAGGCGCAGCTCGACACGCTCGGCGAAGGCCTGCGCCTTCTCCTCGGTGGGGAGGAAGACGACCTTGCGCAGCTTCACCTTCACGACGCCGGGAGCGCCGGCCGTCACGCTCACGCCGCCAAAGGCGTTTCTCACCTCGAGCCGCGGCGCCTCGCCGGGCGACAGCGTCCGCTCGGCGGTCTGCTCGAAGGAGTACGAGGGCCCGTAGAAGCGGCCGCCGATGACGCGGCAGCCTTCCGGCCCGATGCGCCAGTCGCCGCGGACCTGCCAGGCGGTCTCGACCGCGGCGCCGAAGCCGAGGAGCAGGATCAGGAACCCGATCTTGCGCGCGCTCATCTCAGGACCTCCCGGAAGAGCGGCGGATGAACAGCTCCACCAGCTCGAGGACGCCCCAGAGGGCGAGGGAGAGCGGCCACCAGGTGCGGACGACCGGCAGCATCTCGACGCGCCCGAGGTTGGAGAGGGTCCAGAGGACGCCGAGGGCCACCAGGCAGACCCCCAGCGTCACTCCCTCGGGACTAAAGGCGGGGCGGTTCATCCGCGGACTCCCCGGCCTTCTTCTTCTGGACGGAGGCGTAGACGAAGTAGGCGCCCACCGCGATCAGGAGAAGCGGCCACCACCGCGCCAGGCGATCGAGGTCCAGCCAGCCGAGGTTGTTGAAGAGGATGAGGACGCCCAGGAGGGCGAGCGAGGCGCCCCACACCGGCGACTCGACGCCCGCGTCCTCCTCCGGCTCGGCCCGGCCGCCGAGGAACCGCGCGTTCGTCGCAGTCGCACCCTTCCAGGCGTCGATCAGGTTGTACAGATAGACGAAGGGGATCATGAACGCGAAGGGGAACTCGTGCCCGGTCGACGTGAGGTAGATGCTCCCCACCCACGCGAAGAAGAACACGAACGCCCGGGCGATCTGGCCGTTGTAGACCTGGCCGAGGCCGGGGAAGAGCGACAGGAACGCGGCGAGTCCGGGGCTCTTGGGGAGCCTGACGTAAGGGCCCGCCGCGGGTGGGAGCGCCGGCGGGGGGCTGTGGGGTTCGAGCGGCTGGCTGCTCATCGTCTCTGTCTCCTTGAAGCGGGCGTCTCGCCCTTCCTCAACGGCTGCTACGCGCCGGCTCCCGGCGCGGTTCGGAAACCTTCGGCGAGGCGGGAGGGGAGTGCGGCGGCGCCGCTGCCCCTTTTGGAGTCCCCGCCCGGGGTCGCCCGGCGTCGATCGAGCAGGCGCCGGTAGTCCTCGACCCGCTCGTTGACGCGGTCGAGGCGGCCCTCGAACGCCGTTCCCAGCACGACGCCCAGGATGCGCACGTCCTCGACGAGCCGGTCTCTCTTCTCCATGAGGTGGCTGCCGGCGGTGACGGTCTGCCCCACGAGGCGCTGCGCCGCGCGGGTCGGCTTCTCGGGCCCGACGACCAGGAGAGCGGCGCCGAGGGCGACGAGGGCGAAGCCGGCGGCCGCGGCCTGGAGCCAGGACGGCAGGACGATCGCGGGGCGGACGACGAGCGCGCGCGGGCGGGCGAGGGCCGCCGCCGCGGCGCGCTCGGCGAGGCCCGCGGGTGCTTCGAGCTCGGGGGCGGCGCGCAGCGCGGCGACCACCTCGCCGAGCGCCTCGCGCAGGGCGCGGCAGTCGGCACAGCGGGCGAGGTGACCCTCGACCTCGGCCCGCAGGATGGCGTGCAGCGCCCCCTCCAGGTGGTCGGAAAGAAGCTCCTCGGCTCTCTGGCAGTCCATGCTCGTCATCCCCTCACGGCGCGTCCCCGGCGAGCCCGCGGTGGCGCCCCAGGAGGCGCTTCGCCAGCTCGATGCGGGCACGGTTGATGCGGCTCTTCACCGTCCCGAGGGGGATCCCGAGCTCGCTCGCGATCGCCTCGTACGGCAGCTCCTGCAGGTCGCGCAGGATGAGCGGGACCCGCAGGTCCGGAGGCAGGGCGCGCAGGCCGCTGTGGACGAGGTGCCTGCGCTCCTCCCGCTCGAGGCCCGCCATCGGGTGCTCCTCGCGTGCCGGCGCGCCCTCGAGGACGGCGGGGTCGTCGGCCCGGCGGAGCCTCTCCTGCTTGCGCCGCCGGTAGTGGTCGATGGCGTGGTTGCGCGCCACGGCCATGAGCCAGCCACCGAACGGCCCGTCGCTCTCGCGGTACCTCCCGAGCGTCTGGTACACCTTGACGAAGACCTCCTGAGTCAGGTCCTCGGCCTCGTCCACCCGGCCCGTGAACCGGTAGGCGAGACCGAACACCTTTCGGGTGTGGAGGGCCACCAGCTCACGCCAGGCAGCCTCGTCCCCGGCCCGGCACCTCGGCAGAAGGTCGACGTCGGTCGTGGTCAAAGGTCCTTCGCTCGCGTCCCGCGCGATCGTCTGCCGTCATCAGCCGGAACGCGCCCCGCAGGCCGCAAGTTCACTGAAGTGACCGGGCAGGAGGACGACAGGGGTCCGTTTGACGCTCGGCGCGGCATTGTAGTAAAGTCCCCGACGGCTATCAAGTGTTTGACCGAAAAGACTTTGTGAGCAAACCGGAGAGCCGGTGAAAGGGCAGGGAGGACGGCTCCTCGTCGGGACTCTCCTGGCGGCGGCCTTGCTCGCTTTGTTCTTCCGCGGGATCGACTGGAGCGCTCTCGGCCAGGCCCTCCGGGGCGCCCGGGCGCTTCCCCTGGTCGGCCTCGTCCTCGTCACGCTCGCGGTCTACTCGATGCGCGCCTGGCGCTGGGGGGACCTCCTCGCCCCGCTCGGGCGGGTGGGGTACGCCGATCTCTTCTCCGCGACGATGGTCGGCTTTGCCTCGGGGCTCCTCGTCCCCCGCGCGGGCGAGCTGCTGCGCCCCTTTCTCGTCTCGCGACGCTACCCGATCTCCACGTCCGCCGGGTTCGCCACGATCATCCTCGAGCGGCTCGTGGACCTCATCACCGTCCTCGCGCTCTTCGCCCTCTACCTCTTCGTCCTCCCCGCCCCCGCGGCGCAGGTCGAGGGACGCCTGACGGACCTGATCAAGCTCGGCGGGGCGGGGGCGGGCGTGGGGGCCCTCGTCGTGCTCTTCTTCCTCCTCGCTCTCCACTCGAACGCGGCGCGCGTGGTGGGCGCGGTGGAGAGGCTGCTGGCTCGCACGCCGCGCTGGGTGGCCGAGCCTCTCGGCCGCATCCTCCAGTCCTTCTCGGAGGGGCTCGCCGTCCTGCGCGCGCCCTTCCCGCACCTCGCGAAGATCGCCGCGCAATCGCTCGCCATCTGGCTCCTGATCGCGCTCGGCTTCCACCTGAACCACCAGGCGTTCGGCATCGACCTGCCCTTCCACGCCACTTTCCTCCTCATCGCCTTCCTCGTCGTGGGCGTCGCGATCCCGACCCCCGGCATGGTGGGCGGGTTCCACGCCTTCTACCTGATCGCCCTCCACCAGGTGTTCGGGATCGACAAGACGACGGCTGCCGCGGCGGGCATCGCCGCCCACGCGCTCACGAACCTCCCGATCCTCGTCTTCGGCCTCGCTCTGCTCGGCCGCGAGGGGCTGAGCCTCGGCCGGCTGGCCGCGGTGACCCGGGAAGAACAGAAGCTTTCGGAGGTGCGACCTTGAAGTGCCCGTTCTGCTCCCACCTCGAGGACAAGGTCGTCGACTCGCGCGAGAGCAAGGAAGGGGACGTGATCCGTCGCCGCCGCGAGTGCCTCGACTGCGGCAAGCGATTCACGTCCTACGAGCGCATCGACCAGATCCCGCACCTCGTCGTCAAGAAGGACGGCCGACGGGAGCGGTTCGACCGGGAGAAGGTGATGCAGGGCCTCCTGAAGGCCTGCGAGAAGCGCCCGGTCCCGGTGAAGGCGCTGGAGCTGGTGGTCGAGCGGGTCGAGGCCATGGTGCAGGAGAGCCCCGACCGCGAGGTCCCCACCGACCAGATCGGCGAGTTCCTGATGGACCGCCTGAAGGAGCTCGACAAGGTGGCCTTCGTCCGCTTCGCCTCGGTCTACCGCGACTTCAAGGACGTGGACCAGTTCATGGCCACGCTCAAGGGCCTGCTCGAAGCCAGAGACTGAGCCGGATGCGGCGGGAGCGGTTCCAGAACAACGCCCGGCTGGTCCTGGCCGTGACCTCCGGCCTGCTGGTCGTCTTCTTCCTGGCCGAGCTCGTCCTGCGCAAGAGCCGCGACTTCCAGCCGAACTTCCTGGCCTCGGCGCTGCTCTTCGGCCTGACCGTCCTCAACCTCTCGCTGCTCTTCGTCCTCGTCTTCGTCCTCGGCCGGAACCTCGTCCGCATGCTCATGGAGTGGCGCCGCGGGGTCTTCGGGGCCCGCTTCCGCGTGCAGCTGCTCCTCGTCTTCCTGCTCATGGCCATCGCGCCGTCGATGCTGATCCTGCTCGTGGGCAGCGACCTCATCCGCCAGACGGTGGACCGGTGGTTCAACGTGGACGTCGAGCGGATGCTGGTCTCCTCGCAGTCCCTGGGCGCCGCCCTGGACGCCTCGGCCCTCGAGGCGAGCCGGGTCCACGCGCGTCTGCTCGCGCGCGAGATCGAGGCGCGGGGGCTGCTGGCGGAGACGGAGCAGGGTCGGCTGCGGCGCGCGATCGAGGCGCGGGCGAGAGAGCGCGAGCTCGACCTCGTCAACGTCTACGCCTCCGGCCGGGAGGTCGTGGCGGTCATGGACCCGCGCCTGCCGCCCACGTGGGACCCCGCCTCGGGCCTCGCCCTGGCCGAGGCGGCCCTCGCCGGCCGCGAGGTCGAGGCGTCGTCGGCGTTCGGGGCGGGCCGCCTCGCCCGCGTGGCGGCGCCGGTCCGTGGCGCCGACGGGAGCCCCGAGGGCGCCGTCGTGGTCTCGACGTTCCTGCCGGCGGAGGTGGCACAGGCGGTCCGCGAGGTGCGCGACGGCTACACCAAGTTCCGCGAGACGCAGACCTACCGGGAGCCGATCCTCGCCTTCTACCGTTCGCTCTATCTCTTCCCCGCGCTGCTGATCCTGTTCGGGGCGGTCTGGCTCGCCCTCTACCTCGCCCGGCGGATCACGACGCCGCTGCGCCTGGTGGCCGAGGGCGCCGAGCGCATCGCGTCGGGGGAGCGGGGCGTGCGCGTCGACTTCCCCTCGGGCAGCGAGGAGTTCCGCGCCCTCATCGCCTCCTTCAACCGGATGTCGGAGAGGCTCGCGCGAAGCGAGGAGGAGGTGGAGTTCTCGCGCGGGGGGCTCGTCCGCAAGAACCAGGAGCTCGAGGAGCGCCGGCGGCTCACGGAGACGGTGCTGGAGACGGTCGGCACCGGCGTCGTCGTCGTGGACCAGGAGGCGACCGTGACCGCGGTGAACGCGGCCGCCCAGCGCCTGCTGGAGCTCGACGCCGGCACCGTCGGGCTGCCTCTCGAGCGGGTGCTGCGCGGCCCGGGACGCGAGGAGATCCACGCCCTCGTGCTGCGCCTGCTCTCCGGCCGCGTCTCGCGCCAGGAGCGCGAGGTGATCGTGCCCTCGCGCGAGCGGGACCGCCACCTCGCGCTCACCGTGGTGAGCCTGCCCGGCTCGCTCGGCTCCGCGCCGGGGGCGCTCGTGGTGGTGGACGACCTCACCCCTCTCATGCGGGCCCAGAAGGTGGCCGCGTGGGGCGAGGTGGCCCGCAAGCTGGCCCACGAGATCAAGAACCCGCTCACCCCCATCCAGCTCTCGGCCCAGCGGGTGCGCAAGGCCTGGCTCAAGTCGGACCCCGCCTTCGAGAAGATCCTCACCGAGTGCACGCGGGCGATCGTGGACGAGGTCGAGGCGCTGAAGAACCTCGTGGACGAGTTCGCGCAGTTCGCGCGCCTGCCCGCGGCGAGCCTCCAGCTCGCCTCTCTCCACGACGTGATCGACCAGGCGCTGTCGCTCTACGACGGGCTCTTCCCGGGGGTGGCCTTCGAGCGCCGCCTCGCCCCGGACCTGCCGGCGCTGCGCCTCGACCCCGACCAGATGAAGCGGGCGCTCATCAACCTCGTGGACAACGCGGTGGAGGCGACGGAGGGCAAGGGGCGCATCCTGGTGTCGACCGAGTACGACCGGGCGGAGGGCCGCGCGCGGCTCGTCGTGGCCGACGACGGGCCGGGCATCGCCCCCGCCGACCGGGACCGGCTCTTCGTCCCGCACTTCTCGACGAAGAAGCGGGGCAGCGGGCTCGGCCTCGCGATCGTGAACCGCATCGTCCAGGAGCACCTCGGCACGATCCGGGCCGAGGACAACGCGCCGCGGGGCGCCCGCTTCGTGGTGGAGCTGCCGGCGTGAAGGGGCATCGGTGAGAGAGAGAGTGCTGGTCGTCGACGACGAGGCGGGGGTCCGCGCCTCGCTCGCGGGGATCCTCGGGGACGAGGGCTACGCCGTGGAGGCGGTGGACTCCGGCGAGGGCGCCCTGGCCGCGCTCGAGTCCCGCCGCTACGACCTCGTCCTCCTCGACGTGTGGCTGCCGGGGGCGGACGGGCTGGAGGTGCTGGGGCGGATCCGGGAAGCGGACGCCGAGCTCCCGGTGGTCGTGATCTCGGGCCACGGCACGATCGAGACCGCGGTGAAGGCGGTTCGCCTCGGGGCGCAGGACTTCGTGGAGAAGCCCCTCTCCCTCGAGAAGACGCTCCTCGCGGTCCGCAACGCGCTGCAGCGGCGGCGGCTGGAGACCGAGGTCCGCACTCTCAAGCAGCAGCTCGACGCGCGCTACGTGATGGTGGGCGAGAGCCCGGCCCTGCGTCGGCTGCGCGCCGAGATCGCCCAGGCCGCCCCCACCAGCGGCCGCGCCCTCATCTTCGGCGAGAACGGCACCGGCAAGGAGCTCGTCGCGCGCGCGATCCACGCGGGCAGCCTCCGGGCCTCCGGGCCGTTCGTCGAGGTCAACTGCGCGGCCATCCCCGAGGAGCTGATCGAGAGCGAGCTCTTCGGCCACGTGAAGGGGGCCTTCACCGGCGCCCTCGCCGCGCGCAAGGGCAAGTTCGAGCTGGCCGACGGGGGCACGCTCTTCCTCGACGAGATCGGCGACATGAGCCTCAAGACCCAGGCCAAGGTCCTGCGGGCGCTCCAGGAGCAGCGCATCGAGCCGGTGGGCGGCGCGGGCTCGGTCGAGGTGGACGTGCGGGTCATCGCCGCCACCAACAAGAACCTCGAGGAGGAGATCCGGGGGGGCCGCTTCCGCGAGGACCTCTACTTCCGCCTCAACGTGATTCCCTTCCAGGTGCCGCCGCTGCGCGAGCGGCGCGAGGACATCGCTCTGCTCGCCGGGCACTTCATGGACGTGCTCTCCGCGGAGCACGGCCGCAGGCCGCGCCCGATCGCCCCGGAGGCGCTCCTCGCGCTCTCGCAGCTGCCCTGGCCGGGCAACGTGCGCGAGCTGCGCAACATCATCGAGCGGCTGGTCATCATGACGCCGGGAGACGCCATCGAGCGCCGCCACCTCCCGGCCTCGCTCCTCGAGGCGCTCCCGGCCGGCGCGGCCCCGGCGGCCGAGCCGGCGCCGCTCGAGGCGGGCACGCTGGCGCAGGCCCGCGAGGACTTCGAGCGGCGCTACATCCTGGGGAAGTACCACGAGTGCGGGGGGAACATGAGCCGGACCGCCGAGGCCCTCGGTGTCGAGCGCTCCAACCTCTACCGGAAGATGAAGGGCTACGGCCTGCTGCCGGCGCGGCGCGACGCGCCGGAGGCGGAAGAGGCTTGAACCAGCGCGTGCGCATCCGGGATAATGGCTGCCCAGGGAGCCGATCGGTAGAAACAGGATGAGAGGGACAGGCGAAAGCACGCGGGCGCGCCCGGCGGGGGCCGTGTGGCCGCGTCGTGCTCTCGTCTCCCTCTGGGTTCTGGCGTTCGTGCTCGCGGGCGGCGCTCTCGCCGCGCGCTGGGATGCGCTGATGGCGCGGCTCGCCGGCCCCCCGGCCGCGGCCGTGGGAGGAGCGCTCCGATGACCTGTCCGACCTGCGGTGGGGAGCTCGTGCCGGGCGGCAGCCGCTGCCCGGTCTGCGACGCCGGTGTCGCGCCGCGGGTCGAGGGGGCTCTCGCCACCGACCCGCGCCTGCTGACCCCGCCCGCCCGAGGCAAGTCGCGTGTCGATCCGCCCCGCGACATCCCGGGCCTGCGCAAGCGCGAGAAGACCTGGCGTGACGAGGTGCAGGAGCGCGTGCGCTCGCGCCGGCAGAAGCGGGTCGACGCGGGCCTGCCCCTGTTCGATCAGCCCGACGACGAGCCCGCGCCGGCCGCCCCTCCCGCGACACCCGCGCTCTCCGCACCCCCGGTGCCGCTGGCCGAGGCCCCGGCCGCCTCGCGGCCGTCGCCGCGTCCGGTGGCCCTGCCGCCGCCGGCCGAGAGCCGCGCTGCGGGGCCGACCATCGAGCCCGACCTCGCCTCGACCCGCCTCAGCGAGGCCGAGCTCGCCGACCTCCCGCTGCGGGCGTCCGCCGCGGGGGAGCTGGAGGGGCTCGACCGCGAGGTGCTGGACGCGGCTCCCGCTGCGCGGCGGCCCGTACCCTCGCTCGACGAGGACTCGTTCCTGGGCGAGGCCGACATCGAGGGCGAGGTCGAGCTGTCGCCGCCGGTCGCGGAGCCGACGCCGGTCGAGCGCCCGGCGCGGGCCGCCGAGCGCGCGCAGGCCGCGGCCTTCGACGCGCTTCTCTTCGGCGCGCTGTCGGCTCTCGTCGTGTACTTCACGGGCCGGGCCGCGCGGGCGGACCTCGGCGCCCTCGTGTCGAGCTGGCCGGGATTGGCCGCGTACCTCGGCCTCCTCGCGCTGTTCTACGCCGGCTACTTCACGGGCACGACCGGACAGACCCCCGGCAAGCTGCTGACGGGCCTGCGCGTGGTGGGCGCCACCGGCCGGCCGCCCGGCTACCTGCGCGCGATGGCGCGGGCCTGCGTCGGGCTCCTGGGCACGGCACTCGTCGGCCTGGGCCTCCTGCCGATGGCCTTCGACCCGGCGGGCCGCACGCTCCACGACCGCCTGTTCCGCACGCGCGTCGTCCGCAACTGAGCCGGCTCGTGGCCGGCCGGCGGATGGGCTGACGGCCGTGGACGCCGTCACCCTCGAGCGCACCCTCGCCGAGCTGCGCCCGCTGGTGGTCGGCCGGTACCTCTCGAAGCCCCGCCTCGCCGGGGGGACCGCGCTGGCCTTCGACGTCCAGGGCTCGCGCGACCGCTGGCTCTGGCTGGATGCCGGACGCGCCACGGCCGGCGTCTACTGGCTGCCGCGCGACGTCGCCCGGTCCCTCGCCGAGCACTCGCCCCTCGCGGTTCCCGGCCGCTCGCGCCAGGCGCTGCTGCACCTGCGCAAGCACCTCGACGGCGCCCGCGTCGCCGCCCTCGCCCGCGTGGCCGGGGAGAGGAGCGTCGTGGTCGAGGCCGGGGACGCCCGCTTGACCCTGCGCCTGGGCGGCTCCGCCCCCGCGCTGAGCCTGGTGCGCGACGGTGCCGTCGTCGGCAGCCTCGGCGAGGGACCCGAGGCCTGGCCCCTGCCGGAGTCGCCGGAGCGCGAGTGGGACCAGATCGACCCCGCGGCCTTCGAGGCGGCCGTGGCCGCGGCGCGGGCCGAGGGCCGATCCCTCGTGCGCGCGATCCTCGCCGCCTGTCCCGGCCTCGGCCCGCGGCTCGCGCGCGAGACGGACGGAAGCGCTGCCTCGCTCGTCGAGCTTCGCGGGCGACTCCGCGACGCGGCGCCGACGCTCCTCGTACCGGGGCCGCCGGACACGTGGCACGACGTCGACCTCGTCGACCCGGCCGCGGTCACGCTCGCCCCGATCGAGCTCGCGGGCGCCACGCGGATCGCGCTGCGGCCCTCGTCCTGGCTCGAGGCGGGGGCGCTCTTTCTCGAGGCGCGCCGCCGCGGCCTCGAGTTCGAGCGCCGCCGCCGCCACGCCCTCGACGAGGGGCGCCGGCAGGTCCGGCGTCTGGAGCAGCTGGAGGCGAACCTCACGAAGGACCTCGCGGGGCTCGCCGACGAGGCCGACCTGCGGCGCCAGGCCGGGGCGCTCCTCGCCTTCGCCCGCGGGGCCGAGGCGGGGCGGGAGTCCGTCGAGCTGCCGGACCCGTCCGACCCCGGGCGCGCGCTCGTCATCGCCCTCGATCCCCGCCTCGGGGGCCTCGCCAACGCCGAGCGCCTGTTCGAAAAGGCGCGGCGCGTCGAGCGGGCGCGCCGCCAGATCGACCTGCGCCTGCGCGAGACACGCTCGACGCTTCTCCCGGCGCGCGAGGCCGAAGCGCTCGTGCTGGACGCGCGCGACACGCGCGAGCTGCCTGGTCGCGCGGACGAAGCGGGCGCCGGGGACCGCGACACCGGCGCCGGACCCCGCCACTACCTGAGCGGCCGCGGGCTGTCCCTGCTCGTTGGCCGCAACGCGCGCGAGAACCACCACCTGACGTTCCGCGTGGCGCGGGCCGAGGACCTGTGGCTGCACGCCCGCGACGCGCCGGGAGCGCACGTGGTCCTCCGCGACAACGAGGGCCGGGCGGCGGCGGACGACCTGCGCGAAGCGGCCGAGGTGGCGGCCTTCTTCAGCGAGGCGCGCGGCGAGTCGCTGGTGGACGTGCACGTGACCCGGCGCAAGCACGTGAAGCCCGCCCGGGGCGGCCCCGGCCGCGTCTTCGTCGCCCACTCCGACACGCTGCGCGTCGCGCCGCGCGACCCCGAGGGCCGGCTGCGCCGGCGCTGAGCCGCGCCATCGGCCCGGCAGCGTGGTCTGGCCCTGGCCATCGAGTCCGCGGCGGGTCCCGCGCGCCCCCCGTCCTCCAGGACAACGTCCGACACGAGCCGATGAGTCCCGGAGGAGGGGGGCTCTCCGCGGGCGCCCGCCGCTACCCGTGGCCATCGGCCATTGACGTGGCCCTGGCCATCGAGTCCGCGGCGGGTCCCGCGCGCCCCCCTTCTCCGGGACAACGTCCGACTCGAGCCGATGAGTCCCGGAGGAGGGGGGCTCTCCGCGGGAGCCCGCCGCTACCCGTGGCCTCAAGGCCGGCGTCCTCGCAGTATCATCGGCTCGTGCAGAAGGTCGTCGACTCGCTTGCCCGCGTCGTGGCGACCGCTTTCGGCAGCGGCTACTCGCCGTTCGCGCCGGGGACGGCGGGTTCGGCCGTGGGCCTGCTGCTGTTCTGGCCGATGGCGGCGCTGCCCTGGCCGTGGCAACTCGGGGCCTCCGCCGTTCTCTTCGTCGTCGGCTCGCTCGCGGCGGGGCGAGCGGCGCGCCTCGTCGGCCTGAAAGACCCGGGCATCGTCGTCGTGGACGAGGTGGTGGGCCAGTGGGTGACCCTGACCGCGCTGCCGTTCACTCCGGTCACCGCTGCCGTCGGCTTCCTCCTCTTCCGCGCGATGGACATCGTCAAGCCTTGGCCGGCGCGGGATCTCGAGCGAGTTCCCGGCGGCTGGGGCATCATGGCCGACGACGTGGCGGCCGGGGTCTACGCGCACCTGCTGCTGCGCGTGTTCCTCGCCGTGTGGCCGGTCGGGTAGCCCGGTGAAGGCCGAGATCCTGGCGATCGGCAGCGAGCTGCTCGGCCCCCTGCGCGCCGAGACGAACTCCCTCTGGCTCACCGAGCGCCTGCTCGACGCCGGGATCGAGGTCACGGCGCGCGTCACGCTCGCGGACGACCTGGCGCTCCTCGAGTCGGCGTTCCGCGAGGCGCTTTCCCGCGCCGACGTCGTGATCGCCACCGGCGGCCTCGGGCCCACCGCGGACGACTTGACGCGCGAGGCCGCGGCCGCGGCGGCCGGGCGGCTCCTGCGCCGCGACCCCGCGATCGTCGAGGCCCTGCGCGCGCGCTTCGCCCGCTACGGCCGGGCGATGTCCGCGACGAACGAGAAGCAGGCGGACGTCCTCGAGGGGACCCTGGCCCTGGCGAACTCCCGCGGCACCGCGCCCGGCCAGCTCCTCGAGCACGAGGGCCGAGTGCTCGTGCTGCTGCCCGGCCCCCCGGGCGAGATGAAGCCGATGTTCGACGAGCAGGTGCTCGCGCGGCTGCGCGCGCGGGCCGGCACCACGCGGGTCGTGCGGCGCCGCGTCCTGCGGATCGCGGCGATGCCCGAGAGCGAGGTGGACGAGATCGCCGCGCCCGTCTACTCGCGCTTCGAGAACCCGAAGACCACGATCCTCGGGGCGGTGGGGCAGGTCGAGCTGCACCTCGTCGCGCACGGCGACGGCGCGTTTGAGGCCGACTCCCGCATCGAGGAGCTGGCCGTGGCCCTGCGCGCGGCCCTCCCCGGCCGGATCTACGCGGAGGACGGCCGCGATCTGCCGCAGGTGGTGGTGGGCCTCCTGCGCGAGCGCGGGCTCACCCTCGCTCTCGCCGAGTCCTGCACCGGGGGGCTCCTCTCGGCGCGGGTGACCGACGTGCCCGGGGCGAGCGCGGTGCTGGAGCGGGCCTTCGTGACCTACTCGAACCGCGCGAAGGTCGAGGAGACGGGCGTCGATCCCGCGCTCGTCGAGCGGCACGGCGCCGTGTCGGAGGAAGTCGCGGCGGCGCTGGCGACGGGCGCCCTGGAGGTCGCACGGGCCGACGTGGGCGTGGGCATCACCGGGATCGCGGGCCCGGACGGGGGCACCGCCGAGAAGCCCGTGGGCCTCGTGTTCGTCGCCATCGCCGGCGCGGCGGGCACGCGCGTGCGCCGCAGCCTCTTCCCCGGCGGCCGTGAGCGCGTGCGCTTCCAGGCCACGCAGGTGGCGCTCGAGATGCTGCGCCGGGGCCTGCTGGGCCTGCCGCCGCTGTGAGCGCGACCGACACCGCGCGGGCATTCGTCGCGATCGAGCTCGAGCCGCCGCTGCGCGAGGCTATCGGCGAGCTGCAGGCCGGCCTCCGGCCGCGGCTCGGCGCCGTCCGCCTGGTGCGGCCCGAGGGCATCCACCTCACGCTGCGCTTCCTCGGCGACACCTCACCGGCCCAGGTCGCGACGCTGCGGCCTCGGCTCGCCGCCGCGGCCGCCCTCTGCCCGCCCGCCGAGGCCCGCGTCGCCGGGCTCGGTACGTTTCCCGAGCGCGGCAGCCCCCGTGTCCTGTGGCTGGGGCTGGATGTGCCTCCGCCCATCCTCGACCTGCAGCACGCCTGCGAGCGGGCGGCGCGGGCGGCCGGCTTCGAGAGGGAGGAACGCCCCTTCCGCGCGCACCTCACCCTCGGTCGCTGGCGGGAGCGGGCCGCGAGGCCCGAACTGCCATCCGCCGATCTGGGCACGACACGCCTCGACGCGCTGGTCCTCTTCCGCAGCGACCTGCAGCCAGGCGGCGCCGTCTACACCCCGCTCGCGCGCTTCCCGCTGGGGCGCCCGGCGGTAGACTAGGCGCACCGATGATCTCCGCCCTCCAGGTCGCGGCCGTCTCGTATCTGATCGGCTCGCTCCCGTTCAGCTTTCTCGTCGCGCGGGCGTTCGGGGTTCACGACGTGCGCCAGGTCGGCAGCGGGAACGTCGGCGCGACGAACGTGCTCCGCAACGCGGGCAAGGTGGCGGGGACGCTCGCTCTCCTCCTCGACGTGGGCAAGGGAGCGGCGGCGGCGGCGCTCGCGGGGCGACTTGCCCCTGGCGAAGTGGCGATGCCCGCCGTGGCCGCGGTCGCGGCGGTCGTGGGGCACATGTTCCCCGTCTGGCTCCGCTTCCACGGGGGCAAGGGTGTCGCCACCGGACTCGGGGCCTTCGCTCCCCTCGCGCCGAAGGCCGCTCTGGCCGCGCTCGCAGCCTTCGCCCTCGTGGGCGCGGCCACGCGCTACGTCTCGCTCGGGTCGGTCGCCGGCGGAGTCGCCCTCGCCGCCTTTGCGTTTGCTCTTCGCGGGCCCGATCCCGTCGCGATCGCCGCCGCTCTCACTGCCGCTCTCGTCGTCTTCCGGCACCGTGCCAACCTGCGACGCATCCTCGGTGGGACCGAGCGTCGCATGGGGCAGCCGAAGGAGTGACGTCATGAGAACCACCGTGCTCGGGGGCGGGGCCTGGGGCACTGCCCTGGCCAGCCACGCCGCGCGAGCGGGCCTGCCGGTGCGGATGTGGATCCGCGAGCCGGAGGTCGCGGCCGCCGTCAACGAGACGCGCGGGAACCCCGTCTACCTGCCCGGCGTGGAGCTGCCGGAGGGCATTCGCGCGACGCAGCGCCTCGACGAGGCGCTCGGCGACGCCGAGGCCGTCCTCGTCGTCGTGCCCTCGGAGTTCTGCCGGGCGGTCTACCGCCAGGCGCACGGTCTCGCCCCGCAAGGTGCCGTCTTCGTCTCCGCGACGAAGGGCCTGGAGATCGACACGCTGCAGCGCATGAGCGAGGTCGCGGCGGCGGAGGCCCCGGGCCGCCCGCTGGCGGTCCTCTCCGGGCCCTCGTTCGCCCTGGAGGTGGCGAAGGGCCTGCCGACCGCCGTGGTGGTGGCCTCGGCCGACCACTCTGTGGCGGAGAGGGTGCAGCGGCCGCTCGCCACCCGCGCCTTCCGCGTCTACTCGAGCCAGGACGTGGTCGGCGTCGAGCTCGCCGGGGCGCTCAAGAACGTCATCGCGATCGCCGCCGGGATCATCGACGGCCTCGGCTACGGACACAACACCGAGGCGGCCCTCATCACCCGCGGCCTGGCCGAGATCGCGCGGCTCGCGGTCGCGCTCGGGGCGAGGCCGGACACCCTCGCGGGCCTGGCCGGGCTCGGCGACCTGGTGCTCACGTGCACGGGCGCCCTGTCGCGCAACCGGACGGTGGGCCAGCGCCTCGGGCGCGGCCTCCCCCTGGCCGAGGCGGGCGCCGGCATGCACCCCGAGGGGGTCCGCACGACGCTCGCCGCCTGCGCCCTGGCCGAGCGCCAGCGCATCGAGATGCCGATCGCCCGGCAGATGAAGGCCGTGCTCTACGAGGGCAAGCCCCCGCGCGAGGCCCTCGACGAGCTGATGCTTCGAAGCCTCAAAAGAGAGTAAACTGCTCGTTCCGAAGGGCTTGGTGTGCCCCCAGGGCGGGAGAAATGTACCGGCTCACCTATCAGGACGGCGACACCCCGCTGAGCTACGACTTTGCCGCCGGCGAGGTGGTGATCGGCCGCTCTCCCGACTGCCAGATCGTCCTGCGCGACTTCGGGATCTCGCGCAACCACGCGAAGATCGTCGTGGCCGAGGACGGCACCGCGCGCATCCTCGACCTCAAGTCGAAGAACGGCACGCAGGTGAACCGGGTTCCGGTCGTCGAGGCCCCCCTGCGCGACGGGGACGCGATCACCCTCGGCAAGTTCGAGCTCACCTTCGGCAAGGCCCTCGAGAGCAAGGTCGTCCTCGACGAGGAGAAGCCCCTCTCCGAGGAGGCGGGCACGATCATCCGCTCGGTGGGAGAGCTGTCGCGGCTGCTCACCGCGGCGCCCCCGCCCCTGGCGCCGGCCGACGAGAAGAAGGCCCCCGGGGTCGATCTCCAGGAGATCGAGAAGTCCAACCGGATCCTGAAGGTCCTCACCAAGGTCGCGGAGACGCTCATCGCGGTCCGGCCGGTCGAGGAGGTCCTCCAGCAGGTCATGGAGATCGTCTTCGAGCACATGCCGGCCGACCGCGGCTTCCTGATGCTGCAGGAGGAGACCCAGGGGGCGCGGCTCGTCCCGATGGTGGTGAAGCACCGCAGCCCGGGCGGGGGCGAGGGCCGCATCACGGTGTCCAAGACGATCGCCGACCGGTGCATGGACGACCGCGTCTCGATCCTCACCTCGGACGCGATGGTGGACCCGCGTTTCGGGGCGGGGGACTCGATCCGCTTCCACGGCATCCGCTCGGCCATGTGCGCGCCGCTGTGGCTCAAGGACCAGGTCATCGGGATCATCCACGTGGACTCCCCGATGCTCACGAACTGCTTCACCGTGAACGACCTCGACCTGCTGACCGCGCTCGCGAACTACGCCGCGGTCGCGATCGAGCGCGCCCGCCTCAACAAGAAGATCGTGGCCGAGGAGAAGAAGCGCGAGCGGCTCGGGCGCTTCCTCTCCCCGCAGGTGACGAACCGGATCCTGGCCGCCTCGGACACCCAGGGCGCGGAGCTCGGCGCCCCCGAGGTTCGCGAGGTGAGCGTCCTCTTCGCCGACATCAGCGGCTTCACCTCCATGTCCGAGAAGATGAGCCCCTCCCTGGTCGCGCTGCTGCTGAACGACTACCTCTCGCGAATGACCGACGTCGTGTTCAAGTACGAGGGCACCCTCGACAAGTTCATCGGCGACGCGATCATGGCGGTCTTCGGGGCGCCTCTCGACATGCCCGACCACGCCCAGCGGTCGATCCGCGCCGCGCTCGAGATGCAGGAGCGCCTGGCGGAGTGGAACGCCGAGCGCAAGGAGGGCCCGGCCCTGCGCGTCCGCATCGGCATCAACTCCGGCAAGGCGCTGGCGGGCGAGATCGGCAGCGTGAACAAGAAGGAGTACACGGTGCTGGGCGACACCGTGAACACCGCGAGCCGGCTCGAGAGCTCGGTGGCGAAGCCGGGCTCGGTGGTGATCGGCCAGCAGACTTTCGCCCTCGTGGAAGGGCTCTTCGACTGCCGCCCCCTGGGGAGCTTCAGCCTGAAGGGCAAGGAGAACGAGGTCCTCGTCTACGAGGTGCGGGGCTGTCTCCCCGAAGAGGCATCGTCCTCCCCGCCGCCCGCGGGGGAGGCCTGACCCGATGGCGGAGAAGGCGCCCCGCAACCGACGGGGCCGCATCCTCTTCTCGATCCTGGCGCTCCTGTTCGCGGTGGGCGTCGTGCCCCTCGTCTGGACCTCCTGGGAGCTCGTCTCGCGCAGCCGCGAGAGCATCGAGTCGAACCAGAAGGAGTGGCAGCTCGACAAGGCGCGGCTGATCTCGACCCAGGTCGCGATCTACGTGGACGGCCTGCGCACGCAGGTGGCGGCCATCGCGCGCACCCTCGAGGTGGACCCGGGCGCGGGCGGTTTCGCGAGCCGTCTCGCGCGGATCAAGGAGCAGAAGGCCCTCGAGCGCTACCTCAAGAGCTCGGCCAGCCTCGTCTACGTGAGTGTCGTGGACCCGACGGGCATCGGCGCCCAGTCGGGGCTCGACCTCATCGGGGACGCGAGGCTCCAGGAGCAGCTGGCGGAGGCCTTCCAGCGCGGGCAGCACGGCAAGGCCATGATCTCCGTCCCCGTCGTCTCGGAGTCGCTGCTGGAGCCGGTGGTCGTCATCGGCGAGCCCGTCACCATCGGGGGCCGCGTCGAGGGCGTCGTCCTCGCCGTGGCGAGCCTGCAGCCGATCCGCACGATCACGAAGCAGAGCGGCGGCGGCGGCCTCTTCGAGGTGTACGTCGTCGACAACCGGGGGTGGATCATCGCGCACTCCGACCCCGACCAGCCCCTCTCGACCGACGTCTCCGGGGTCGAGATCGTGCGCCTCTTCCTGGGCTACGCCGAGGACGCGCGCCGCCGCTCCACCGCGCCCCAGCGGCGCAGCGGGACCGGGGGCACGACTCGCTTCGACATCCCGGTCGAGGGCAGCGCTCCCCGGCATATGCTCGGCACCTACATGCGCGTCCCGGACGACTCCGACTGGGGGGTCATCGTCCAGGTCGACGTCGAGAAGGCGTACTTCACCGCCATCGACCTGCGCAACAAGTCCGTGTTCCTCGTGGCGGCCGTGGCCGCGCTCGCCGTGGTGCTGGGCTCGCTCCTGGCCGGCCAGATCAGCCGGCCGGTGCAGAAGCTGGCCGACGGCGCGCGCCGGCTGGCCGGCGGCGACTACGCAACCCGCGTGAGGGTCGACAGCCGCAACGAGGTCGGGGTCCTCGCCGACGCCTTCAACCAGATGGGGGAGGAGATCCAGAAGGCCATCGAGGAGATCAAGCGCCGCGCCGAGGAGAACAAGGAGCTCTTCATGGGCTCCATCCGCATGCTCGCCAACGCGATCGACGAGAAGGACCCCTACACCCGCGGCCACTCCGAGCGCGTCGCGTACTACTCGGCGTGCCTCGCCAAGCACCTCGGGATGAGCACCGAGGAGGTCGAGCGGGTGCACCTCTCCGGGATCATCCACGACGTGGGCAAGATCGGCATCGAGGACAAGATCCTGCGCAAGGCCGCTGCCCTCACCGACGAGGAGTACGAGATCATGAAGCAGCACCCGACCAAGGGGGAGCACATCCTCGAGGCGGTTCCGCTGCTCAAGGAGAAAGCGGGAGACGGCCTCATGCACCACGAGAACGTGGACGGCAGCGGCTATCCCCGGGGCCTCAAGGGGGACGAGATCCCGCTCTTCGGCCGCATCGTGAGCGTCGCCGACGCCTTCGACGCGATGACGACCGATCGCCCCTACTCGAAGGCCATGACCTTCGAGGCGGCCGTCGCGCGGCTGCGGTTCCTCGCCGGGAAGAAGTTCGACCCCGCCAGCGTCGACGCCTTCGAGCGGGCCTTCCTCGCCGGCGACGTGAGCCCGGCCAAGGCCCGCAAGGCCTCCGTGGCCTCGCGCCACTTCGACCTCAATGCCCTCATCGGGGACGCGCCCCCGCCGGCCCCGCTCGCGGCCGCGCGGCAAGCTCCACCCCCATCGGTGTGAACGAGATGATGACCCCCAGAACCGCCGCCACCCTCCGACGAGCCGCCCTCCTCGCCCTCCTCGCCGCCCCGGGGCTCGCCCAGAGCGCCCCCGACGCGGAGATGCGCTTCTCGACCGGCGTCATGCACCTGCGCGAGGGCCGCGTGGACGCCGCCCTCGACGAGTTCAAGCGTGCGGCGAAGGTGGACCCCAAGAACCCCTATTTCCAGAACGGCCTCGGGCTCGCGTACGCCGCGAAGCGGGAGTGGAAGGACGCGGTCGCCGCGTTTCGCAAGGCGCTCGAGCTCAACCCCTACTACGCGGACGCGAAGAACGCCCTCGGCTACGCGCTCATCATGTCCGGGGACCGGGAGGGGGGAAGCGGGAGATCCTCGCGGCCTTCAGCGACGCCATGAATCCCACCCCCGAGATCTCGGCCTACAACCTCGGCCGCGCGTACCTCGAGGAGAAGAACTACACGGAGGCCGTCAACTGGCTCCGCACCAGCCTGAACCGCAACCGCGAGTACTCCGAGGCCTACCTCCTGCTCGCCGAGACGCTCATGGCCTCGGATCGAGCCGACGCGGCGGTGGCCGAGCTCGAGGCGGGTGTCAAGGCGGTGCCGACGGACCCCGGGCTGCAGCTCGGGCTCGGCCGGGCGTACAACAAGGTCGGGCGCTTCTCGGACGCGCGGGCGAGGCTCGAGGAGGCGCTGAAGCTCGACCCGGTCGGCCCGGCCGGGCGTGCCGCGGCCGAGCAGCTCAAGGCGCTGCCCAAGTAGGCCCCCCTTGCCCTATCGGCGCATCCTCGAGGCACTCCTCGCCCGCATCGCGGGCGCGCGCACCGCTCTCCTGCTCGACGTCCAGGGCGAGGTCGTGGTCGGGGCGGGCGACCTGGGCGAGCGCCCGCGACTGATCGGCGCCTACCAGGGGATCCTGCTGGGCATGGCCTCGCGCACCGCGGGCCGCTTCGATGCCGGCGACGTCCGCACGCTCGTGTGGCGCCACGGCGAGGGGTCGGTGGTGCTCACGACGCTCAAGGACGGCTACTACCTCGTGGTCTCTCTCGACCGCCGGGTCCTCCCGGCCGTTGCCGCTCGCCACTGCCTGGACGCCCGCACCCGCCTCGACGAGGAGCTCTAGTTGGGGCTGCTCGATCGCCTCCGCGGCGGGCTCACCCGCACGCGAGAGGCCCTCAACACCCCGATCGAGGACCTGGTCCGCGGG
>CAWFSB010000037.1:0-51659 GCA_963818355.1 uncultured Acidobacteriota bacterium
GCGTGCCGCCGCTGCTCGGGGTGCTGGCCGGGTCGGTCACCCTGACCGGCGGCCCGGCCACCGGCCTCGCCTTCGCCCCGCTCTTCGAGCAGGCCGGGGTGAAGGGTGCCTCCACCCTGGCGGTGGCCTCGGCCATGGTGGGCATCGTCACCGGCGGGATCATCGGCGGTCCGATCGGCACGTTCCTGATCGAGAGGCGCCGCTTGCGGCCGGCCGGCCGGGTGGCCGCCTCGACGCCCGTCGAGGCCGTCACCGCCGGGGACGCCGTCCTCGCCCTCGAGCCGCCCGACCCCGCCCCGCCGGCCCTGGCCGGGGAGGACCCCGGGGCGCGCGCCCTGCTCAAGGGTGTCGTGAGCCTGCTGGCGGCCATGGCCGTCGGCTCCTGGATCGGCGCGGGCTTCACCGCCGCCGGCGCCACGCTCCCGGCCTACATCGGGGCGATGCTCGCGGCCGCGGCGCTGCGAAACCTGGACGACGTGACCGGCTGGATCCGCCTCCCCCACCGCCTCCTCGACGACCTCGGCAACGCGGCTCTCGCGCTCTTCATCGCGATGGCGCTCGTGACCCTTCGGCTGTGGGAGATCGCGAACCTCGCGCTCCCCCTGGCCGTGATCCTGACGGTGCAGGTGGGCCTCATCGCCGCCCTCTGCCTCTGGCCCACCTTCCGCCTGATGGGCAGGGACTACGACGCTGCGGTGATGTCGAGCGGGTTCTGCGGCTTCATGCTCGGCACGACGGCGAACGCCATGGCGAACATGGGGGTGCTCACCGAGAAGTACGGCCCCGCGCCCCGGGCCTACCTCGTGGTCCCGATGGTCGGGGCCTTCTTCATCGACTTCACGAACGCGGTCATCATTACGGCCTTCCTGAACTTCTTTCAGTAGGGGGTGCTGCGCCGCACCCCCCAACCCCCGCTCGCTGCGCCCGAGTGAATCGGGCTGCGCTCGCAGCCCGTTGCCCGTGGCGGTGCTGCGCCGCACCCCCCAACCCCCGGTCGCTGCGCCCGAGTGAATCGGGCTGCGCTCGCAGCCCGTTGCCCGTGGCGGTGCTGCGCCGCACCCCCTGACCCCCGCTCGCTGCGCCCGAGTGAATCGGGCTGCGCTCGCAGCCCGTTGCCCGTGGGCCGGCTGCGTCGCGGCCTGGCTCGAACCGGGGGCTACCGGTCCCGCGGGACCTGGTGGACGAGCTCCTGCCAGAGGTCGAGCACGCCGAGCGTCGCCGCCCACTTCTCGACGTAGGCCCGGTCGATCCGTTCGCCACAGACCTGGAGAACCCCGAGGGCGTCGGCAAGCTGCCTTTCCGAGCCTCCGGCCTTGCGCGCCCACTCCAGCTTCGACAGGATCGTGTCCTCGGGTGTCGCGATCGAGGCGGCCAGCCCCCCGAGGTCGCGCCGCTCGCGGCGCGCGAACTCCTCCCGGCTGAAGGGACGTTCCTTGCGGACGATGAGGTCCACCTTGAACGCGGTCTCGGGATCGATGACGTTGAACAGCCGGCGGGCCCGCAGGGCTTCACGGGCGGTCCGCGCGTCGGCGTAGTAGCCCTCCGCGGCGAGCGCGGACAGCAGGGCGTCGAGCGCCTCGGGGCTCGGGTCGACGACGATGTCGGCGTCGTTCGTGGCGCGGGGCAGGCCGTGGTGGCTGCTCGCGAACGACCCCGCGATCATGTACGGGATCCCGAGCGCCTCGAGCCGGCGGACGAGGCGGGAGACCGCCTCCTCCTCGACGCTCACGGTTCCAGCAGCTCCCGGTCGGGCCAGACGCTCCGGGTGGTCGCGTCGCCGTGAAGCAGGCGGAAGAACGCCCGCCGCACCTCCTCCTCGGCGTACCCGGGGTGGCGGGCCCGGATGCCCGCGCGGCTCGCCTCGCGGGCCAGGTGGGTGAGCCGGAAAGCCAGGGCGACCCGCCGGGAGCCGTCCATGCGACGCAGGAGCGCCAGCTGGGCCGCCCACGCCTCGGGGGTGGTGTCCGCCGGCCGCTCCGGAACGACGCCCATGCGCGCGAGTCTATACCGGCGCGAACGGGGACGGGCTATGTATAATCCGCCCGTTCCCGCCGCAGACGCACGCCGGGCCGGCCCTACTCCGGGAGGACGATTGGACTCGAACCTGCTGAAGACCAAGTCGATCGAGCAGCTCGTCGACGACGTCGAGAAGGGGAAGCACCTGAAGCGGACGCTCACCGCGTTCGACCTCACCCTCCTCGGCATCGGCGCGATCATCGGGACCGGCATCTTCGTGCTCACCGGCACCGCCGCCGCGAACCAGGCGGGGCCCGCGATCACGATCTCCTACATGGCGGCCGGGCTCGCCTGCGCGTTCGCGGCTCTCTGCTACGCCGAGTTCGCGGCGATGATCCCGATCTCCGGCAGCGCGTACGCGTACGCGTACGCGACGCTCGGCGAGATCGTCGCCTGGACGATCGGCTGGGACCTCATCCTCGAGTACGCGGTCGGCTCCATGACCGTCGCGATCGGGTGGAGCGGGTACTTCCAGCGTATTCTCGCGGGCTTCGGCTGGCAGCTGCCGGTCTGGATGTGCGCGGCCCCGGGCACCATGCCCGGCGCGGTGATCAACCTGCCGGCGGTGCTGATCGTGCTGGCGATCACGGCCCTGCTGGTCGATCGGCATCCGCGAGAGCGCGCGCTTCAACGCGACCATGGTCGCGATCAAGCTGGCCGCCGTGCTCTTCTTCCTGCTCGCCGGCTTCAAGTTCGTGAAGCCCGAGAACTGGTCGCCGTTCGCACCCTACGGCTGGTCCGGGATCATGGCCGCGGGGGCGGTGGTCTTCTTCGCCTACATCGGCTTCGACGCCGTCTCCACCACGGCGGAGGAGGCCAAGAACCCCAGCCGCGACCTGCCGATCGGCATCATCTCCTCGCTCGTCATCTGCACGGTGCTCTACATCGCGGTGGCCGCCGTCCTCACCGGGATCGTGCCGGTCACCTACTACCGCAGCGTCGAAGCGGCGCTGCCCGGGACCGCAATCGCGCCGCTCGCCGAGAGCACCGCGTTCCTGAACGCACCGGTGGCCTACGTGCTGCACGTGATCAACCAGGACTGGGCCGCGGGGCTGATCTCGGCCGGCGCGGTGGCCGGCATCACCAGCGTGCTGCTGGTGATGCTGATGGGCCAGCCGCGCATCTTCTTCTCGATGAGCCGCGACCGGCTGCTGCCGGAGGGTGTCAGCAAGGTGCACCCGCGCTTCGGCACCCCCTACATCACGACGATCATCACCGGCGTCGTGGTCGCGTTCTTCGCCGCCATTCTCCCGATCGACGTCGTCGGGGAGATGACGTCGATCGGCACGCTGTTCGCCTTCGTGGTCGTGTGCGCCGCCGTCATCATGCTGCGCATCAAGCGCCCCGAGGCCCACCGGCCCTTCCGGGTGCCCTTCGGCTTCCTCTTCCCCGTGCTCGGCGTCGTCTCGTGCCTCTACCTGATGCTGAGCCTCAGCGCGGCCACCTGGGTGCGCTTCCTGGTGTGGCTCGACCTCGGGATGATGATCTACTGGTTCTACGGGCGGACCCACAGCCCGCTGGCCGACAAGCAGGAGCAGGCCGCCCAGGGCGGAGCCGAGCGGGTCGGGAACGCCGTGACCATGCTCGGGGCGCTGGGCCTGTTCAACGGCTTCTTCATGACGGTGCTCGGCTTCATGACCGAGTTCGGGATCACCACCGAGGCCACCACGAAGTGGCACGAGATCCACGTGACGCCCCACCAGTCCGACACCGTGGGGATCGCACTCCTCGCGGCAAGCGCCGTCGTGTTCTTCGCCGGGCGCGTCCTCGCGAAGTCGGGCGGGAGGCCGTCCGCCGCCTAGCTCTCGGTCGGTTCCTTCTTGCGGTCTTCCTCGCGCGCGTCCTCGCCCTCGACCTTCACCTGGTTGCTGACGGTGAAGGCGAGGGTGCCGCGGGCGAGCATGCCGGCCGCCACCTGCTCGACCTGGCTGCCGACCGTGCCGGCGAGGGTGACGCGGCCGCGCGCCACGAAGACCCGGACCGGCGGGTCGGGACGACCGGCCCATTGCTCGAAGAGCGGGTCGCCGTAGATCTTCGCGTAGACCTCGCGTCGCAGGCGCACGTCCCCCTGGGAGAAGCCCTGGACGCGCAGGTCGTTGTGCACGTCGCGGATGGCGTCCACGCGAGCGAGCCGCGCTTCGATCTCGCTGCGCTTCGAGGGGGTCTCGACCCAGCCGGTCAGCCGGACGACGCCCTCCGCCACGTCGATGCCCACCGCGTCGAAGGGCCCGTAGCGCTCCCACCGCAGCACCGCCCGCTCCGCGTCGGTGCGGATCGCCTTGTCGGACCGGGGCTCCTCGGGAACGACCCGCAGCAGGTTGACGACGCTCTTCACTTCCTTGCGGGCCAGCCGCTCGGCCTCCCGGAGGTCGGCGTAGCGCAGCGTGATCCCGGTCAGCCGGGCGACCCCGCTCTCGACCTCCACCTCGATGTCGGCCCGCAGCTCGAATCCCGCCTTGACGAGGCGCGCCTCGATCCGGCTCTGGAGGTCCGCGTCGCTGGCCGCGAACGCCGGCGTCGCGAGCAGGGCCCCCACTCCCACGACCGCTGCCGTCGTGAGTCGACCGATGCCAGTCTGCATGGCGCTCCTCCTCCTCCTATCGTCCCACGACTGCCGACGGCGAAGGGCCATGAGCGCCCTGCCGGGACGTGAAAGGACGTCAACGTCCGGCCTCGCCCGCAGGCCGGGCCACCCCCTCGGGGTCGCGCCTTGACGCGGCCGGGCCGGGGCTTGAGACTGGGAGCGCCGGGAGCCGGCAGAAGCCATCTTGAAGGAGAGCGGGTAAATGGGACGCATCGTGGACCTGTGCGGCGACGTGGCGGCGGCGGCGGAGGAGGGGTCGGAGGGGCTGGTCCTTCCCCTCGAAGCCTGGGACAAGCTGCGGGACGATTGGTCGGACGAGGAGATCGAGGACGCCCTCGCTCTCGTCAGGGACTCCATCGTGCATTCGGAGCTGGTCGAGGCGGCCGACAGCCTCAGCGCGCGTCTCGTGGAGCTGCTCGGCACGTGGGGCGAGGCGAAGGCCTGGGCGGCGGCGGTGGAGGGGCACGCGGCCGTCCCGCTCGCCGCGATCCGGCAGCTCGCTCATCGCGTCGACCGGCTCGAGGAGATTCTCGAGCTCTGCCGCGACCTGAAGGGGCCGGATCGCCGCGGCTTCGACGAGCTGCAGCGCCGCCTGATGGACCAGGGAATCGAGAAGGACATGCGGCCCGACTGGGAGCAGCAGGACGGGGACGAGCCCGAGGGCGAGAGCGGGGCGTAGGGCCGTGGAGGGCTGCTACACTGCCCGCATGAGAAAGCCCCTCGCCCTCCTCCTCGCGGCGCTCGCCGCCCCGGCCCTCGCGGGCGCGGGCGAGTTCGAGCTGACCGGCTACGCGGGCTACACCTTTCCGTTCTACAGCCAGACCTTCAAGTACGACCCCGGCCCGGTCACGGTGCCGATCCCCGGCGTCACCGTCGAGCAGGGCGGCAGCTTCGAGCTCAAGGCCTCGGGCGGGCTCGCCTTCGCCGGAGGCGCGACCTTCTACGTGACGGACGGCTTCGGCTTCGAGGTGCGCTACGACCACGCCGACATCACGGTCGAGACGCTTTCGTCCGCCTACGACGTCCGGCTCGGGCTCCCGGCACCGCTCGACCCGGTGGTGGCGGCTCTGACGATGGCGGAAGGCACGGTCGACCTGAAGGCGGCCGCCCCCTTTTCCCTGAACCTCAAGCTCCGGACCGGGGGCCACGTCCGGCTCACCGTCTCCGGCGGCGCGAGCAAGCTCGGCGACCTCGAGGCCACGGTGCAGCAGACGATCGGTCTCGGCGTGATCCGCTTCAACCTCGATGAGAACAACATCCAGATCGGGACGATCGACGTCGAGGCGACCGGCCTCGCGGGGGCGTCCTCCTGGGGCGGGAACCTCGGCCTGGGGCTGCAGATCCCGATCGGCGAGCACGCCGCGCTCGTGCTCGAAGGGCGCGGTTTCTATTTTCCGAAGCGCACGCTCACGTGGGAGCCGGTTGTCGACCGGCCGCTCAGCGACATCGAGAAGGTCCTCCTGGCTCGCGTGCTGGAGCGACTGCCGCCCGTCGAGTTCGAGCCGTGGTGGGTACAGGCCACGGCGGGGCTTTCGATCCGCTTCTGACGTCGCGGGCCGGGCGCGCGAGCGCCCCCCTCTCTAGGGACGGAACCGAACCGTCACCTCGATGTGCATCTTGCCGGGGACGCCCCCCTTCGTGGCGGGGCGGTACTGCCACTTCCTGACGCTGCGGAGGGCCGGCTCCTCCAGCAGCTTCTCGTCCGAGCGGACGAGCCGCGCCTGGGTCACACGCCCTTCCTCGTCCACCACGAGCGCGACGACGACGTCGCCCTCGAGGCGGAGCCGCTCCGCCTGGGGCGAGTAGGCCACGGGGCAGGCCACGCACTGCGGGCGGACCACCTCCGGGTCGCTGGCCGAGAGCACGTCGCCCCGCTTCGGGAGGTCCGCGCGGGGCGCGGGCTCGGGAGCCCGGGGCAGGAGCGGCGCTGCCGGCACCTGCGTCGGCGTCGGGGTGGGCGTCGGGGTGGGAGGGGGTGTCGGCGGCGGCGTGGGCGGGGGTGTCGGCGGCGGCGTGGCGACCGGCGTCGGGGTCGGCCGCGGCCGCGCGGGTGATCGCGGCGTGGGCGTGACGGCCGGCCGCGGGGCCGGCGGGACCGACGGCTCGGTCGAGGGCGACGGCAGGATGCCGGTAGCCGGTGTCGGCGGGGGAAGGAAGGGGCCGGCGGTTGCGGGCGCAGCGGCCGGGGGCGAGACCGCGGGCGCCTCCGGACGATGGCGACCGAGCGCCAGGTGGACGATCACGGCGACCGCCAGGGCCGAGAGGCCGAGCATCGCGGTCTTCGTCAGTCGGTCGGCGACCTGGCCGCCGTCCACCCAGGCCGAGAAGCGATCGGTCAGGCGGCGGCGCACGCTCGTCTCCCGGTCGGAGATCTCCAGATCGTCGGTGTGCGCGTGCGCGTGCTCCCTCTGGGCCGCGCGGAGATCGCGGGCGAGCTCGGCCGCCGATCCGTACCGCGCGCCCGGCTCCTTGGCGAGCGCGCGGCGCAGCACGGGCACGAGCTCCACGGGCAGGAGGCCCGCCACGGCACCGTCGAGGGGCGGGGGTTGCTCGAGGTGCTTCGCCATGACGCCGACCGGCGTCTCCGCGTGGAAGGGCACCCGGCCGGTGAACACCTCGTAGAGCACGATCCCGAAGGAGTAGATGTCGCTGCGGGGGTCGAGGGGGAGGCCGCGCACCTGCTCGGGGCTCATGTACTCGGGCGAGCCCACGACGTGGTGGCTGTCGGTGAGGCTCGGGTTCGACGCCAACGGATCATCGGGCCGCGCTCGCTGCGACTTCGCGATGCCGAAGTCCACGAGGCGCGTGTCGCCCTTCGCATCGATCATCAGGTTCGCGGACTTGACGTCGCGGTGAATCACGCCGGCCTCGTGGATCGCCTGCAGGCCCGCCGCCGCGGCGAGGGCGATCTCGTAGGCTCGCGAGCGGGGCAGCGGCGCCTCGTGCAGCACCTCGCGCAGGTTGCGGCCCGACACGAGCTCCATGGCGCAGAAGACGACGTCCCCGTCCTCCCCGTACTCGTAGACCCCGCACACGTTGCGGTGCTTGACCTTGCGGGCGAGGCGCACCTCGGAGTGGAACCGCTCGAGTGCCTGGGGCTCGCGGCCGAGCCGGAGGACTTTGACCGCCACCGGCTCATTGAGCTGGCGGTCGCGGGCTCTGAAGACGGTGCCCATTCCGCCGGCGCCGAGCCGCTCGAGGAGCTCGAACCGACCGGCGATCAGGGAGCCGGGACCGACCGGCACCACGGCGGAGCAGGCGGGGCACGTGCGCGCCCCGGGCTCGATCCCGGCTCGGCAGGATGGGCAGTCCATGTTGTCGGTTCGGACCACATTCGACCGTCGGTGTCCCGAAGATACGCTCGCCGGCGGCGGGCCACAAGCCACCATCCGCATCTTGACTGTCCCGCCGCACGGGCCTATCGTCACTCACGCTACGACCCACCGTACCGGGCCGGAAGGAGCGGGACGATGCGATCGATCCTGGTCTTCTCCGCCGTCCTCCTCGCGGCCGCGCCTTCTCCCGTCCGCCGCCCAGGAGCCCCCTCCCCCGAAGGACGCAGAGGAGCCGCGGGCTCCCGTGGCGCTGCACGAGGTCGTGGTCGTGACGCCCTGCCGCGACTGCCAGACGCGGGTCATCAACTCGCCGTCGGCCGTCAGCGTCGTGCCGGCCGCGCAGATCGAGACGGCGCCCGACCGCGCCTTCCCCGAGCTGCTCCGCGCGGTGCCCGGGCGTCCACGCGGTGCGCACCTCGGCGCGCGACTACAACGTCACGAGCCGACAAGCCACCTCGACCCTGAGCAACTCCCAGCTCGTCCTGATCGACGGCCGATCGGTGTACCTCGACTTCATGGGCGTCATCCTGTGGGACCTCATCACGACCGAGCCCGGAGACGTCGAGCAGGTCGAGGTGGTCCGCGGGCCCGCCTCCGCGGTGTGGGGAGCGAACGCGCTCACCGGCGTCGTGAACGTCGTCACGAAGTCGCCCCGGGCGGCGCCGGGCGCGAGCGTGACGCTCACGGGGGGAGGATTCGACCGGGACGTGGGATCGACGGCGGGAGAAGGCGCCGGGGTCGCCTACGGGTTCAGCGCCTCGCTCGCGCGCGCCCTTTCGCCGAAGCTCGCCACCCGGGTGTCGGCCGGCTACTTCGCCGCCGACCCGTTCCCGCGGCCGGTCGGGACGATGCCACTGGTCACGCACCCCCTGGCCCCGGAGTCGGAGCCGGTCGGTGGAGGCGAGCTGCCCGCCGACCGGCCGGGGCTCGGGACCTTTCAAAACCAGGGGACGACCCAGCCGCGCGCGGACGTGCGCGTGGACCAGGAGGTCGGCAAGGGCCGCGTGTCGTACTCCGCCGGCCTCGCGGGATCGGACGGGATCGTGCACAGCGGCATCGGCCCCTTCGCGCTCGAGGAGGGGTCGTACCTCGGCTACGGGAGGGTTGCCTACTCTCGGGGGCGCTTCTCTCTCGGCGCCTTCGCCAACCTGCTGAATGCCAAGGCGCCCAACCTCCTCGCCCTCGACGAGACCGGCCGGCCGGTGCGCCTCGACGTGAACACGGAGACCTACGACCTCTCGGCGGGCTACTCGCGGCCGACCGGGAGCCGCGGCATCCTCACCGTGGGCGGCAACGCGCGGCGCAACGTGTTCGACATCACCCTCGCCCCCGACGCCGAGGACCGCACCGAGCTCGGCGCGTACGCGCAGGAGGAGCTGTTCCTCGGCGGCGAGGAGGGCTCGCAGTGGCGCCTCACGGTGGGGGCTCGCCTCGACAAGTTCGGGAACCTCGAGAAGGTCGTCTTCTCGCCACGGCTGTCGCTCATGTGGAAGCCGACCCAGAACCACTCCGTTCGCTTCCTCGTGAACCGCGCGTTCCGCTCGCCCTCCGTCGTCAACAACTTCCTCGACCAGTACTTCCTGACCCCGGTCGACCTGCCCGGCCTCCCCCAGCCCTTCCCGCTCGCCACCCGGGGCATCGGGGACGCGGGCCTTCGGCAGGAGTCGCTCACCGCGTGGGAGATCGGCTACATCGGCACGGTGTCCGGCCGGACGACGCTCGGGGTGAACGTCTACCGGAACGACACCGAGGACAACATCAACTTCACCCGGCTCCCCAACGACTACGATCCCTACACCGCGGACAACCCGCCGCCGGGATGGCCCTTCCCCCCCGCGTACCTCACCCTGCTGGCCCAGAACGGTATCTACCTTCCCCGCACCTCCTCCCAGTTCCGGAACCTGGGGCCGATCCGTCACCAGGGGATCGAGGTCTTCGTCGAGCACCGGTTCGGGGACGGAGTGACCGGCTACGCGAACTACTCCTGGCAGGACGACCCGAAGCCGCTGCCCGCCGACCAGCCCTTCCTCATCAGCGAGATCACCATCGCCCCGCGCAACCGCGTGAACGCGGGCGTCTACTGGCAGGGCCGGAGGGTGCAGGGCAGCCTCGACGTCCGCTACGCCGACCGCACGTTCTGGGTGGACGTCCTGCCGCACGACTACGACGGCTACAGCCCGGCGTACACGATGTTCAATGCCAGCTTCGGCCTGCGCTGGGCCGAGGGGCGGATCGTGACCACGCTGCGGGGCACGAACCTCACGAACGCCGACGTCCAGCAGCACAGCTACGGGGACATCCTGAAGCGGGCGGTCTGGGCCGAGGCCCGGTTCTCCTTCTGAGCGCGACCTTGGGCACCGCCGAGACCAGACCCCGTTACCGGCTGCGCGGCGAGGTCGGCGGCCTCGTGCGCGCCTTCCCCCTGGCCGCGGGCCGGAACCGCGTGGGCAGCGATGCCGGCTGCGACGTGGTCCTGCCCGTGCGCGGCGTGTCGCGCCGTCACGCGGCGGTCGAGGTGGGGCGCGAGGGCCTGTCCGTCTCGGACGAGAGCAGCCGCAACGGCACCTTCCTGGCCGGCGCTCGCGTCGAGGCGGCGCGCCTCGCGCCGGGCGACGAGGTGCGCTTCGGCCCCGTGACCCTGCGCGTCGAGAGAGTCGAGGCCGAGGACGCGGAGCTCGCCATCGACCTCGCGGCCGGCGCGACGCCTCCTCCGGGACCGTCGCCTCTCGGCGAGACCGCCGTCGTCGGCCTCGACGAGGTCGCGCCCGCGCGCGGCCCCGGGCACCGGCTCGCCTTTCCCGAGGGCTACGTCCCCGGCCACTCCCCCGCGATCGCCTCGCTCTACGCGCAGATGGCCCCGCTCGTCCAGGGCGACCTGCCGGTCCTCGTCCTCGGCGAGACGGGCGTCGGCAAGGAGTGCGTGGCCCGCATTCTGCACCTCTCCTCCGCGCGTCAGGCGGGGCCGTTCGTGGCCATCAACTGCGCCGCGATCCCCGCGGACCTCCTCGAGTCCGAGCTGTTCGGCATCGGCAAGGGCGTCGCCACGGGTGTCGCGGAGCGCGCCGGGCGGTTCCAGCTGGCCGAGGGCGGGACGCTGTTCCTCGACGAGATCGGGGAGATGCCGCCGCCCCTTCAGGCGAAGCTCCTCCGCGCCCTCCAGCAGAAGGAGGTGCAGCCGGTGGGCGGGGCGCCGACCGCGGTGGACATCCGGGTGGTGGCGGCCACCAACTCCGACCTCCAGCGCCGGATGGAGGACGGCGCCTTCCGGCGGGACCTCTATTACCGGGTGGCCGGCTACGCGCTGCGCGTGCCCCCGCTGCGCGAACGGCGCGAGGACCTCCCCGCCCTCGTGGAGGCGTTCGTCCGCACCTTCGGCCGCGAGGCGGGCAAGCGGGTCCGCGGGATCACGGTCCGCACGCTGCGCGCGCTGCAGGAGTACGACTGGCCGGGCAACGTCCGGGAGCTCGAGCACGAGGTGCGGCGCCTCGTCTCCCTGTGCCCCGAGGGCCAGCCGCTCGAGTCGGGCATGCTCTCCCCGCCCATCCTCGCCCCGCCGGCCACCGCCCCGGCGGAGGAGCTGTCGCTCGGGCTCTCCCTCGAGGCCCACGTGGAGCGGCTCGAGCGCCGCCTCATCCGCGAGGCCCTCAACCGCTCGGGCGGGAACCGCTCCGAGGCCGCGCGCCTGCTCGGCATCTCGCGCAACGGCCTGGCCCTCAAGATGGAACGGCTCGGGATCGAGGGCTGAGCGCGGCGACCGTCTCACCGATCCGGGAAGTAGGTCCGCAGCACCGGCGGCACGGGCCCGAGGCTCGTCCACGCGTCGAGGCCGAGGTCGCCGTCCGAGGGCAGCCACGAGGGCAGCGACCCGCGGCGCAGGTCCTCCGCGTCCAGGAAGGGCATCGGCAGGGTGAGGACGCGGACGTCGTCGAAGTCGATGTCGGGGACGATCGGCAGGCGCAGCTGCAGCCCGGGAAGGTAGATGGCCGAGCCCACCCGGGCCACGAGCGGCGGGTCGGGCTCGCCCGGTCCCGGCCGCGTCGCCCAGAAGGCGAACGCCGCCGGCCGGTGGATGCCATAGCGGCGTACCCAGCCCCCGGAGATGTCGAGGGCGAGGAAGAGGTCGCAGCGGTGGCCGGCCTCGTCCGCCGCCACCTTCCGCTCGAGGCGGAAACCGTAGTGCTCGGCGACCAGCACCTCGACGCTGCCCGAGCTGGCCGAGCCCCAGTCGAGGCCCAGGACGCGACGGCTCCCGCCCGGAACGGCCAGCTCGCGCACGCGGTAGCGCAGGCGCCGCCCGCCCAGCACGGTCGAGCCCTCCTCGGCCGCTCCCCCGAGGTCGTAACGGGCGCAGACGCGACCCCGCCCCAGGCGCAGCTCCCGCAGCCGCGGCAGCGGGACGACGGTGGCCTCGCAGTAGCGCGCGACGACCGGCGCGAGGGCGTCGGGTCGCACCGACCAGACGCGATCCGGGTCGCTGGCGAACGGAAGCAGGAACGAGTACCAGTTGGCGAGGCCGAGACGGGCCATGAGCTGTGCGCGCCGCCGCGCCTCCCGGCTCTCGGGCAGGCCGAGCCGTCCCGATCGGAGCAGGGCGCCGATGCGGTCGAGCTCACCGCGGTTGCGCGCCGCGAGGGCGGCGGCGGCCTCCTCGGCCCGCGCCCGCGGCAACGGCGTCGTGCCGGGCGCCGCCCGCTCGCACAGCGGGCAGGAGCACGGCTCCGCCGACTCCGCGATCGCGGCCCACTCGGGCCCCGCGTGGCCGTCCGCGTTGTCCGCGCCCGCGGTCCCCGGGGCGACGGAAAGACCGAGCGCGAGCCCCAGCGCGACGCGGCACGACCGGCGAGTCAACGGTCGCGGTGAGGAGGCGGCGTGGTCGAGGACGACCCCGGCGCGGTATCCGGGCTTGCCGCGCCCCAGCTCGCCCAGGAGCACGACCGCGCCCGCGGCCGCCGGCAGATAGACGATCAGCATCCGATAGACGAGCGTGAACGGGCCGAGGAGGGGACCCGGCACCAGCGCCGACATGACGGCCCCGGTGGCGACCTCCGCGATGCCGCTGCCGCCCGGGCTCGGGGCCAGGAAGACGCCGAGGTGGAGCAGCGTCATGAGCGCGAGGGTCTGCCCGAGGCCGCCCGCGACTCCGAGCCCGCGCAGGACGAGCCATGCCAGGGAGAACTTGTTCAGGTAGATCGCGACCGTCACGGCGAAGCTCGCCACGGGCAGCCAGGGGCTGCGGCGGACGAACAGATCGCAGGCGGCGCGGTACGCCTCGAGGCTCCCGGCGAGCCAGCGCGCGGCGCGTTCGAGGGCGGTCGGGCGGCCGGCGACGCCACGGCCGAAGAGGCCCGCGAGCCACGCCACGGGCCGCGAGACGAGGTCGGGGCGGACGAGGGCCACGAGCATCAGGGCGAACAGCGCCAGCACGGCACCGAAGCCGTACTGCAGGAGCAGGCGCAGCACACCGGTCCCGAAGTGGTCCCGGAGCCCCCAGGCCGCGACGCCGCCCGCGAGCAGGAAGAAGGCGAGGGTCGCGAGGAGGTTGATCAGCAGGAACGAGAGCGCCGCGGGCACCGGGACGCCCCCGCGCTGCAGCACGAAGACCTGCGCCGGCCCGCCGCCCGACTGGGACGGCGTGACGGCGCCGACGAACCGGCCGGCGAGGTCGGCGCGGATGGGCAGCCACAGGGAGCCGCCGGGGCGCATCTTGCGGAGGAAGACCTGGTACCGAACGGCCCCGAGGACCACGTCGAGAAGCGCGCTCGCCACCGCGAGGAGGAGGAAGCCGGGGCGCAGGCCGCCGAGCCCCGGGCTCCCGTCGCGGCGCGCACCCGCGACGAACACGACGGCGAGGCCGGCGGCGGTCAGCACGGCGAAAGCCAGGGCACCCGCGCGGAGACGGCGCCGCGGGATCACGTCGGGCTCGCGTGCTTCGATGACGGAGGTCATGGCACTCCTCCCTTCAGGCCGAGGGGACGACACGGCGGTGGTACTGGAAGGCCTGGTGCAGGAAGGCCTCGAGCCGCGTGCGCAGGTTCGTCCCCCGCTGGCCGTCGAACGCCACGTCGAGCCAGGGGATGCCGTGGAGCCGCTCGCGCAGCCGCGGCCCCAGGCACACGACCACGTTGCCGGGCATGCACGAGAAGGGCAGCACGTTGACGATACCGCTCAGGCCGTGGCGGCCGACGTCGAGGATCCGGCCCATGGTGAGCGTGGCCTCGGTCCCCAGGGCCGGCTCCCAGAGGCCCCGCAGCCGCGCCACCGCCCGCGCCACCGACGCCTCCGGCGGGCGCCGGAGGGCGCCCCGCAGGGCCCCCGCGAAGCGGCGCTCGACGAAGCGCTGGTAGGCGTCGCTCGCGAGCGCCCCCAGGAAGTCCCGGTAACGGCGGGAGTGCAGCGCCTGCCTCCGGCGGCTCCAGTCCACGAAGTGGAGCCAGTCGCCGAACGTACCCTGGACCACCTCGCCGCCCGAGCGCTCGAGAGCGCGGACGATGTCGAGATTGCTCGTCCGGTTGAGCATCAGGTAGAGCTCTCCGACGAGCGCCACCGCCGGCCGGGACCCGCGGCCCTTCGTCTCGACCGCGGCGAAGCGGCCCGCGGCGCGACCGAGCGCCCGGCGCACCGCCCTCCCTCCCCCGGCCTCGAGGGCGCGCACCACGTCGTCGAGGCTCTCGCGGTAGGCCGCGTCGCTGCGGCCCTCGACGACCTCGTACGGCCGGTGCTCGTGCAGGGCCTTGGTCAGGAGGTCGACGGCCACGATGCCCTGCCAGGAGAGCCGGCGCAGCCGCAGCGGGTCGTCACCGAAGAGCGCGTATGAGTCGTCGGTGGTCGGCGAGACGATCTCGACGTCGCCGAAGCCCAGGTCCGCGAGGATGCCCTTCTGGAGCACGCGGTACTGGCCGAACCGGCACGGCCCCGGCCCGGTGGGCATGAAGAAGACCGCCGATCGCCGGTCGAATCCCGGCCGGCGGCACTGGCGGACGAAATCGCCGGTGCAGAGGAAGCAGGGAAGGCACTCGCGCCCGCGGCACAGCGAGAGCCCGATCGCCATCGACTCCTCGTCGGGCGGGGGCAGGACGCGGGCGTCGAGGCCGAGGGCGCGCATCGCCCCCGCGACCGCGTGGGAGTGGTCGGAGATGCAGGGCAGGAAGATCGTGCGCCGCGCCTCGGTGGTCATGCCGCCACCCCCTTCCGCAACCTGAGGCTGTCGAGGAACGCCTCGCAGCGGGTGAGCATCCCCGCCTCGGCGGTGTGGTCGTCCACCTCGAGCTCGAGGAAGGGCTTCGTCTCCATGAGGCGCCGGAAGTACGAGAGGAGGAACGAGTCGGGGCCGCAGTGGAAGCTGGTCAGGTAGATCGCCTGCAGGCGCTCGTCCCCCGCGACGAGGCGCCCGGCGCCCAGGATGTCCTGCCCGCTCCGCCAGTACATGTCGGGGTGCGCGTCGGAGACGTCCACCTCGCGGACGGGCAGGCAGTCGATGGGGATGGGCAGCGCCCCGAGCTTGCGCAGCGTGCGGGGCAGGTCGAGGCAGACGCCCGCGTCGCACGTGTTGTAGGGACGCCCCACGATCACGACCGCGGCCCGGCCGGGGCGCAGCGCGGCGAGCGCGTCCCGGCCCAGCCGCGCGGCCTCGCGGGAGAACGCGCGAAGGGCCTCGTCGCCGCGCGCCGCGGCGGAGAGCGCCCGGCGCAGCGGCACCCCGAGGGCGGTCGCCGCCGCGCGCAGCTCCCGCCGGCGCAGCCCCCGCTCCCGCAGGTGGAAGGGGAACGTCACGAGACGGGCGCCGGGCCCGACGTCCACGTGAGCCCTCACCATGTGGGGCGAAGCGGCGACGAGGGGGCAGTGGTGGCTGTGCGGCTGACCGGGCGAGGGGTCCTCGCGGTCGACGACGCTCGGCAGGAAGACGAAGTCCACGTCCTTCTCCAGCAGGTCCATGACGTGGCCGAAGGCGAGCTTCACGGGGAAGCACGTCTCGGCGGCGGCGCACTGGGCGGTCGCGCGGACGATGCGGGGGTTGGTGGGGTCGGAGAGGACGACGTCCATGTCGAGGTGACGGAAGAAGGCACGCCAGAAAGGGAAGAGGTCGTGGAAAGCCAGCGCACGCGGGAGGCCCACCCGGACGCGACCGGGGGCGCGGGGGCCGGGGTCCTCGTGATCGCCGAGCAGCAGCCGGGTGCGCGCGGCGAACAGGTCGGGCACGGGGTCCTCTTCGCCCGCGACCGACGCGCCGTGGGCGGCCGCGCTCTCGAAGCGGTCGCAGCGGGCCCCGTAGTAGGTCGGCGGCTCGTCGTCCACGACGACCTGCTTCACGTCGCACAGGTTCGGGCAGGCCCGGCAGACGACGCTCCTCATGTCGTACCGCCGCTGCGCGCTCTCGAAGCCGCGGAACCGGGTGCCGCGCCCGGGGTGGGCCTCCATCTCCTCGCGGGCGAGCAGAGCGGCGCCGATCGCCCCGGTGACGTCGTGGTGGGGCGGCACGCGGACCGGGCGGCCGAGCACCGCCTCGAACGCGGAGGCCACCGCGGAGTTGTGGGCGACCCCGCCGAGGAAGAGGATCCTGGCTCCCACCGCGCGCGCGTCCACCACCCGGTTGAGATAGTTGTGGACGATCGAGTAGGCGAGGCCGGCGGCCAGGTCGGGGACGGAGGCGCCCTTCTGCTGGTGGTGGACGAGGTCCGACTCCATGAAGACGGTGCAGCGCTCGCCCAGGCACGACGGGGCGGGCGCCCGGTGGGCGAGCGTCGCGAACTCGTCCCGGATCGAGATCCCGAGCCGCTCGGCCTGCTCCTCGAGGAAGGACCCGGTCCCCGCCGCGCAGGCGCTGTTCATCGCGAAGTCCACGACCACGCCCCGGTCGATCCGGATGAACTTGCTGTCCTGCCCCCCGATCTCGATCACGGTGTCCACGGCGGGGTCGATCGCCACCGCCGCGCGGGCCTGGGCCGTGATCTCGTTGCGCACCGTGTCCGCGCCGACGAACTGGCCGACCAGGTGGCGCCCGGAGCCGGTGGCGCCCGCCCCGCGGACCTCGACCCGGCCGCCGGTCTCCTGCCCGATCTGGGCGAGCGCCTCGCGGACCGCATCGAGCGGTTTCCCCGCCGTGGGCAGGTAGCGTCGCGCGACGACGCGGTCCTGCTCGTCGACGAGCACGACGTTGGTGCTGATCGAGCCGACGTCCACACCCAGGTGCACGGGCGAGGGCCGGCCGCCGGCCGCCGCGAAGGAGTAGACGCAGCCCGAGCGGTGCGGGGGCGGGCCCAGCGCCGGGAGGCTGCCCTCGCCGTCACTCCCGGCGTGAAGCGCGGCCTCGAGCGCGGCGAAGCCGTGGAACGGGTGCTCCCGTCCTTCGCGGAGCTCGTCGAGCGCCACGTGCGCCGCCCCGATCGCCGCCATCACGTCGGAGTGGCGCGGGACGACGAGCTCGCCGGGTCGCAGCCCGAGGACGTCCTCGAAGGCTCGGCCGACCGCAGCGTTGCGGGCGACCCCGCCCTGGAAGAGGACGGGGGGCGTGAAGCGCTTTCCCTTGCCGATCACGCTCCGGAAGTTCCGGGCCAGTGCCTGGCACAGCCCGGCCAGGATGTCCGGGAGCGGGCAGCCGACCTGCTGCAGGTGGATCATGTCCGACTTGGCGAAGACGGTGCAGCGTCCCGCGATCCGCGCCGGGCTCCGCGAGGCGAGGGCGAGCGCCGCGAACTCCCCGTCGATGCGGATGCCGAGCCGCTCGGCCTGCTGGTCCAGGAACGAGCCGGTGCCGGCGGCGCAGAGGGCGTTCATGGCGAAGTCCACGAGCACCATCTGGCCGCTCGCCTCGTCCCACTCGACGGAGAGGAACTTGCTGTCCTGGCCCCCGATCTCGATCACGGTGCGGGCCTCGGGGTGGAAGAGACCCACCGCCCGGGTCTGCGTCACGAGCTCGTTCGCGTGGATGCCGCCCACGATGTCCGCGACGGCGCCTCCGCCCGAGCCGGTGAGGCCCGCCGCGACGACGCGCGCCCCCGGGAATTGCCCGTCGAGGAGGCGGCTCGCGGCGAGGAGGGTCTCCCGGGGCTGGCCGTTCGACCTCACGTAGCGGTGGGCGAGGATCTCGCCCTCCCGGCTCACCACGACCAGCTTCACCGTCGTGGAGCCGACGTCGATGCCAAGGCTGATCTCGATCATGGCGCTCCTCGCTGGGTCGTTGCCCGTCTCCACAGCAACCGTCGTGCCGCCTCGCCTCGTCGCGCCCGCGCGACGGCAACTCACGCATTCCGCTCGCGCTCGCCCGGGCGAGGAGGCGACGGCCGGGCCGACGGGGGGAGAAGCTGCGCAGTGGGTGAGCGGCGGTCGCGCGGGCGCTGGGCAGCGCGCGATTCGTGCTCAGAGGTCGCGCACGTCGACGTGGAGTCGCTCGAGGCGGCAAACCGGCCCGCCGTCGAAGCGCCGCAGGAGCAGGCGATAGCGCAGGACCGGTGAGAAGAGGCGCGGAAGGTCCGCGCGCACGGCCCTGAGCCAGCCGTCGCGGCCGGTGTGGACGACGTGGCACCAGTCGATGCCCCGCCGGCGCGCTTCCCCGGCCACGTGCCGCACGAGATCGGCTCCGAGCTCCGGGCGGCTGGCCGAGACGTCGAAGACGTACCACGAGCGCAGCTCCTCGCCGTCGCGCGGGAGCCGCGGCCACCGCCGCGGCCAGGGCAGCCCCGCGCCCGCCAGCGCCCGCGCCGCGCGCAGGGGCGCGGGCAGCTCCTCGACCACCTCGGCCAGCGTCGCGCGGTGCGAGAAGGCCGAGCACGCGGCGACCCCGCGCGGAGACCGCAGGAGCCACGAACCCTCGTAGCCGCTCGACCCGATGCGGAAGCCCGGGTCCGCGTGGAGGTCGAAGGGGCCCGCGGCGTGGCAGAGCGCCGCGTGCGCCTCCTCGTAGGAGACCTCCCGGGCCGCTTCCGCGGGCGGGGGCAGGCTCGCCGACGGGCAGACGAGGTAGGCGTAGCCACCGACTTCCGCGAGACCCATGAGCGCGCAGACGCGGGAGGCCGCGTGGTTGTCGTCCACGGTATAGGCATACGTCAGGTCCGCGTGCCGCTGCGCCCAGGCGAGGCCCTCGCGGGCGAGGTCGGCCGCAAGGCCCTGGCCCCGGGCCTCGGGGTGGACCCGGAGGTCGAACGCGAACGCGGCGCGGGCGGGGCGGCCGAGGAAGTCCACCGGCTTGGCCGCGACCGCGAGCGTGCCGACGAGCCTCCCGTCGAGGCGCGCGGTGAGGATCACGTGCTCCGGGTAGGCCGACGCGCGCGCGTGGAAAGTCGGCCGCCGAAAGGACAGGCGCAGCGCGCCCCCCTGGGCGCACGCCGCGTCGAGCGCGAGAGCCTCGTTGCTGTCCGACGGCGCGTAGGTGCCCAGGATCGTGTCAGGCACCCGCCACCTCCGCGACGATGAAGTCGTAGGCGAAGGACCGGTCCGCCACCCCGAGGCGCGCCTCGAGGACGGGGTCGCGGACGAGGCGGCGCTCGAGCGCAACGGGGATGGCGTGGCGCGTCAGGAACTGCCGGAGGACGACACGCGCGCCGGGGGCGGCCGCGCGCGCGACCGCGGCGAGGAGCCGGGCGAAGGCGGGGCGATCGAGGAAGGAGGCCACGTCCGAGAGCGAGAAGCGGTCGAAGCACCCCGGGGGACGCGACTCGAGCAAGGACGTGACCTCGGCGGTCGCCACCTCGAGGCGGTCCAGGCGCGCCCGGATCACGCGTTGGCCCGCCTCGGTGAGGTGCGGCGGCAGGTCGCCCGGCGACAGCGCGCCGGCCAGGACCAGGCCGACCATGAAGCTCTCCCGGGCCAGGACACGCTCGAGGAGTGCTCCCATGCGCGCGTGCAGGAGGCGACCGGCCGGCGCCGCGGCGGGGACGCAGTAGGCGGGGTCGCCGAAGAGCACCCGCACCACCGGGCCGCTACAAGCGAGGGAGAACGTCCTCGTCCAGCCCCGGTCGTCCCAGTGGCGCTCGACGTACGCGCGCTGCGCGACGAGGTCGTCGAAGGCGAGCAGCGCCCGGACGCGCCGGCGGTGCAGGACGCGCGCCACGCTCGCCAGGCGGCGGTGAAATCGCTCCCAGCGCCCCTGGTAGAGGACCCCGCGCGTCACCAGCCTCTCCCGCGCGCTCCAGAAGTGCCGGGCCTCGTCGGGCAGCCGGGGCCCGAGCGAGCGCAGCACCTGCCGCCGTCGCGCCGCCGATGCAGGCCGCAGCCCCAGGAACGAGGCGTACGTGTCGTACGGCAGCGCCGCGATCGCCGCCTGCTTGAGCCGCAGGAGGTGGCTCTGCGCCGGGTTGCGGTCCACCGCCAGCACGCGCACGTCCGCCCCGGCCAGCAGGTCGAGCGGCCGCGCCCCGCTGCCGGTCACGCAGAGCACCCGCTCGCCGCCCGAGAGGCGCAGGGCCTCGGCCTCGGTGCGCCAATCCTCGTTCACCGAGGCGTAGTTGAGCGTGGTGAAGAAGGCGGCCATGGCGCCCTCACGCCGCCCGCTCCAGCGCGCCGTCGAGGAGCGCCAGCCGCCGCGTCGCGAAGGGCACGAGGCGCCGGTCGTGGGTCGCGACCACGACCGCCGCGCCGCGCTCGCCCGCGAGGCCGGCCAGGACCTCGGCGACCGCCCTGCCGCTCGCCCCGTCGAGGCACGCGGTCGGCTCGTCGGCGAGGACCAGGGCGGGCCTGTGGACGAGAGCACGGGCGACCGCCACCCGCTGCTCCTCGCCTCCGGAGAGCTCCGCGGGCCGCCTTCCCCCGAGCCCGTCGAGGCCCAGCCGCTCGAGGAGCAGGTCGGTCTCGCGGGCTGCCTCCGCGGGGGGCACGCCGGCGAGCGCCGCCGCGAGCCGGACGTTGTCGCGGGCCGACAACCGCTCGAGCAGGCTCGGCCGCTGGAACACGAACCCCACCGACCGCGACCGCAGGAGCCGCCGCGCCGGGTCGCCGAGCGTCCCGACGTCGCGGCCCGCGATGCCGACCGTCCCGGCCTCGGGGGCCAGCAGGCCGCCCGCCACGGCGAGGAGCGTCGTCTTCCCCGACCCGCTCGGCCCCTCGACGAGAACGACCTCGCCCGCCTCGACCGAGAACGACACGCCGCGCAGCGCCGGGACGCGCTGAGGCCCACGCCCGCGGGACCGCGACACGTTCTCCAGGACCAGCGCGGTCATGACCGGAAGGCCTCCAGCGGGTCGACGTGCCTCAGGCGAGCGACCGGCAGGGCGGCGCCGAGCGTGCCGGCCACCAGGAAGAGGGCGAGGGTGACGGCCACGTCGTCGAAACGCGGCTGGAGCTCGACCGCGGGCGCCCAGCGGTCGAGAGCGAGGGAAAGCAGGGCGGCGAGCCCGGCGCCGGCGGCGCCTCCGGCCGCGACCAGGCCGACCACGCCGCGGAGAAGCCCGGCGCCCACGCGGCGCGGAGCGGCGCCGAGGGCGAGGAGCACCGCGAGGTCCTCCCGACGCTCCTCGACGAGGCCCTGCGCGAGAAGCGCCACGAGGACGGAGGCCACCGCGAGGCCGAGGGCGACGAGCAGGGCGAGGAGCGGCAGGAGGCCGGCCGACACCTCGCGGAGGTTTGCGGCCACGAACGCGTCGCGGGTGAGAACCGACGTGCCGGTGAGCCGGACGAGCAGAGCGCGCCGCACCGCCTCGCGATCCGCCCCCGGTCCGACGCGCACCACCACGAACGACACTCGTCCCAACAGGCCCGCGGCCCGGCAGGCGGTTCCGAGGTCGCCGAACAGGAACTGCGTGGCCAGCAGGTTGGTGCCCGTGGTGAGGCCGACGACGGTCACGGCGAGGCCGCCCACCCGAAGCCCGTCGCCGACGCGTGTGCCCAGGCGGGCGGCCGCGGCCCGGTCGAGCACCACCTCGTCCCACCTCTGCGGCAGGCGCCCCTCGCGAAGGGGTGGCGGCCCGCCGAGACCGTCCGGCAGGCGATAGCCGATCGCCAGCAAGGTGGCCCTGCGCCCTCCCGTCTCCGATTCCGCGGTGACGAACGCGCGCAGGATCGGGTCGGCCGCCGACACGCCCGGCACCTCGAGCGCCTCCTCCGAGAGCTCCCAGGGCAGGACGCCCGTCGAGCGCACGAGGTTGTCGGTCCCGTAGGGGGCCACCCACAGGTCGGCCCCCGCCGCGCCGGGTAGGTCCGCACGGCTGCCGCGAGGCTGCGGTGCGCCGCGAAGAGCACCACGGCGAGGAGCGCGCACAGCGCGACGCCGAGCGCGGTGAGCGCCGCCCGCAGGGGGCGGCCGCGCAGACCGCGCGCGAGGAGGCCGGGGAGCGAGGACCTCATGGCGCCATCCCCACGAGCGCCCGCGCGTAGGCCCGCGGGTCGCCCCCGACCTCGGACAGGAGGTTGCGCACGCGCGCGCCGTCGATCTCCCGGGACCCGAGGAAGAGCCCCTGCCCCGCCTCGACACGGCCGATGGCGAGCGGCGTCCAGCCGGCTCGCGCCGCCTCGAGCGCGAGGTCGCTCCAGAGGTCCTCGGGGACGGTGAACGCGAGCTCGAACTCGCCATGGTGGCCGGCGAGGAAGGCGAACGCGGGCAGCCTGAGGTGGGCCCGCACCGCCGCCGCTCCAGGCTCGAGCAGGTCCTCCTGGGCACGCGTGACCCGGATGGCGACGCCGTTCAGCCGGGCCAGCTGGTCGAGGGTGGCGACGAGGCCGTCGCTCGTGTCCATGCAGGCGCTCGCCACGCCGCGGAGCAGCCGCCCCTCGCGCAGGCGGGGCAGCGGGTGGAAGTCGTCCTCGCCGTAGCCAGCCGGCACGGACGCCCCGCCGAGAAGCCTCGTGGCGGCGAGGGCCGAGCCCGCCCCGACGCGCCCGGACACGGCCACGACGTGGCCCGGTCGCGCGCCCACCCGGGTGAGGGCCGAGTCCCGCGGCACGAGGCCGGCGGCCACCCCGGCGACGGTGAGGGTCTCGGACTCGTTGGTGTCGCCGCCCAGCACGAACGTCCCCGTCGCGTCGCACACCTCCCGCACGCCGCGGGCGACGCCCTCCTGCACGCGCTCGCGGTCCTCGCGCGGCAGTCCGACGGAGAGCAGCAGGCCGAGCGGGTCGGCCCCGACCGCGGCGAGGTCCGACAGCGCCGCGACGGCCGCGATCCGACCGACCGTGCGCGGGTCGCGGTAGAGCCCCGCCCGCACCTCCTCGTCCACCGTGTCCACGGTGAGCGCGAGCAGGCGGCCGTCGCCGAGCGGCACGAGCTCGGCGTCGGCCTCGTTGAAGCGGCCGAGCTGGCCCGGCGCGCGCCCGAGCAGCTCGCCCCAGCGGGCGAGCAGGCGGTTCTCGGCGATCTCCTCCCTCAGGCGCACGCGCGGATCCTCTCGGCGAGCACGTCGAAGCGGGCCCGGCTCGCCCGGACCACCTCGCCGTCGATCTCGAGCGGCACCGGAACGCCGGCCTCGACGACGAGCCCCGGAAGCGACCAGTGCCGGGCGCCCGGGCGGCCGACGAAGCGGCCGCGGGCGAGGCTCAGCAGCGTGCCGAGCGTGGCGAGCCGGCCGCGGTCCTCGACCAGGTTGACCGCCAGCACGCCGTCGTTCGCGCTGACCGGCGTGTCGAAGCTGAGCCCGCCGGCCAGGTGTGCCGTCTTCAGGACGCTGAGGCTGGCGGCGCGCACGCGCTCCCGGCCGTCCGGCCGAACGAGCTCCAGCGTCACCCCGCCGCCCCGCGCGATCTCGTGCAGCGCCGCGTAGGCGATGGCTCCCGCCGTCCACCGGCGGCGCATCGCGCGCAGGAGCGGGTCGCCCCGGTTGAAGAAGTCGTTCGCGCCCGCGGTGACGCCGAAGGAGCAGCTCACCAGGAAGGCGCGCGCGCGCTCCGTCCCCGTCTCGTCCGCGTAGCGGACGCGGGCCACGTCCCGCCACTCGCCCCCGTCGAGCCTCAGCGGGACGCCCGCCCTCGTCGCCCGCGCCGGCTTGTGGAAGTCGTTCGAGGACCCGAGGCCGATCGCGCCGAGCGTGAGCGCCGAGAGGGGCACCCGGTCGCGCGCCTGCCACAGCGCGTCGGCCAGCGTTCCGACCGTGCCGTCGCCCCCCGCCGCCACGAAGTGGCGCACCCCCGCGTCGAGCGCGTGACGCAGCGCGCCGCGCCAGCGACCCGCCCCGTCGAGCTCGACCGGAAGGGGCGCGAAGCGCGCCACGAGCTCCGGCCAGGCCCGCGCGAGGCGCTCCTGGCCGGTGCCTCCGCGCGCCGCGGGGTTCACGAGGACGAGCGCGGGCGGGCGGCGCATCACACCTGCTCCTTGCAGGGCCGTGCCGCGAGCGCGAGATCGAGGGCTCCGAGCAGAAGCGCGCCGGGCACGGCGAGGCCCGCGTGCAGGAACGCCGCCTCGCCGAGGTGCAGGGCCACGAAGCCGCGCACCGAGAGGGCGATGCCGGGGTGCGCTTCGTCGTCGCGCCGGGTGCCGAGGAGGCGCACGTGGGCGAGGACGAGCATCCCGAGGCCCGCCGCCCACAGAGCGAGGGCGAGCACCCGCTCGGGAACCTCGAGCGGCACCGAGGCCCGGTGAACGAGCCCGGCCGAGGCCAGGCCTCCGACGAGGAGGAAGCCGGCGCTCACCGCGAGGGCGGCGGGGCGGCCGAAGTGGACGGGCAGGGTGTCGTAGCCCGTGGCGCGGTCGGCCTCGACGTCCTTGAAGTACCCCAGCAGCACGAAGACCGCGTAGGTGAAGAGGACGCTGGTGACCGCGAGGGCCAGGGCCGTCCCGGGCCGCGCGCTCGTCCCCCCGCATAAGAGGCCGATCGCGGGGAGGAGCGCCACGATCCAGGCGTTCCAGAGCGGGCCGCCCCAGAAGCGCCGCTTCAGCGGCGTGTAGGTCGCGAGGCCGAGGACCGCGGCCCCGGCGAGGGCTAAGCGTCCGGCGGTCGAGCGCCCAGAACACGAGCGCGCAGGCGGCGAGGCCGGCCAGGCTCACCACCAGCACCGGACCCGGCGCGATCTCCCCCCGCACGAGCGGCCGGTACGGCGAGGAGAGGGCGTCGGTGTCGCGCTGGAACACGTCGGTCAGGGCCTGGCCGAGGCCGTAGGAAAGGAAGAACGCCAGGAAGGCCGCCCCGAACGCGAGCGGCGGCAGGTCGGTCATCGCGAGGCCGACCAGGCCCGCGGCGCCCGGACGCGAAGAAGAGGTACGGCCGCAGCGTGATTGCGTAGGCCCGCCAGAACCCGGCGGCGGTGACGCGGTAGGGGGTGGTGGCCACCGCCTCACGCGCTCGCGCGCGCCTCCTTCGCGGGAGACCGGCGGCCGATCGCCTGGATCTCCTCCGGCGTCCGCCCGAGAATCCCGAAGCGACGGCCGACGGCGACGATCGCGTCGGCCGCGCGGTCGAGCTCCTCCGCCGTGTGGCGGGCGTTCAGGGTCAGGCGCAGGATGCTCTCGCCGCGGGGGACGGCCGGGTGGCAGACGTTCCCGCACTTGACGCCCCTCGCGAAGAGCTCGCGGCTGAACCTCCAGAGCAGGCTCTCTTCCCCGAGGAAGACCGGCAGGATGGGCGAGTCGCGCAGCGGGACCGAGAGCCCGGCCGACTCGAGGAGACCCCGGAGGTGCTTTGCGTTCGCCCAGAGCCGCTCGCGGTGCTCCGGCTCGGTCGCGATGATGCGGAACGCCTCGGTGAGGCCCGCGCAGAGCGCGGCGGGCAGCGAGGCCGTGAACATCGACGACCGGGCGAAGAAGCGCAGGTACTCGACGAGGTCGGCGCGGCCGGTCACGTACCCGCCGAGCGACCCCGGCGCCTTGCTGAAGGTGCCCATCAGGACGTCGATCGACCCGGGCAGGCCGAAGTGCTCCTCGAGCCCGCGGCCGGTCTCGCCGAAGACGCCGAGGGAGTGCGCCTCGTCCACCATCAGGCGCGCCCCGTGACGGCTCGCGATCTTCCGCAGGCCGGGCAGCGACGCGACGTGGCCGTGCATGGAGAACACACCGTCGGTGACGACCAGCTTCCCGTCGGCCTTCGGGCCGTCCCGCTCGAGCATCCGGTCGAGGTCGGCGAGGTCGAGGTGGTCGTAGACTCCGCCGTGGCGGGCGCCCGACCAGCGGCAGCCGTCGTGGATGCTGGCGTGGCTGAACCGGTCGCGCGCGGCGAGGTCCCCCTCCCGCAGGAGTCCCGTGAGCGCCCCGACGTTCGCGGCGTAGCCGGTCGGAAACACGACCGTGTCCTCGCGTCCGTAGAAGGCGCTGATCGCCTCCTCCAGCTCGCGCAGCCAGCGGTTCGTCCCCCCGAGCACCTGCGCGCTCGGCGTCCCGTAGCCGGCCTCGTCCATCACCCGCTTCGCCGCCCCGACGACGCGCGGGTCGAGGTGCAGGCCGAGGTAGCTGTTCGAGTCGAAGCAGACCATCTCGCGGGTCTTCCCCGTGAAGGGGTCGCGGACGCGGATCACGTGGTCGAGCGGGCCCTCGAGCGTGACGCGGTATTGCGACTGGAAGTACCCCTCCCGCCGCAGGCCGTCGGTGAACACGCGGAACTCGCGGCACTTGTCGAAGAGCTCTCGCCCTCCCCGGCGGTGGAAATCCAGAAGACCGTTCGCGTTCACCATGGGGAACCTCCCGCGCCCGGCCGCCCGACGAAGGGTCGGGCGTCGCCGTCGCCACTCCCCTCGAGAGCAACTGCCGTGCCGCCCCGGGCCTTCTCGATACGATTCCCGCAAGTGTCGGGCCTCGCTCGCCCGTGCGGAGCGACGGGCGAACGTCGGGCACGCGCGCCCTCGCCCTGCTGCCCAGCCGCTGGGCGGTGCCTGCCCCGCCGCTGCGCAGGTCCGAAGCGGGGACCGTCGTCCGCAGCCGGCCATCCGCGCCAATCCGCTCGAGCCCCTCGTGGCACGGCCGATGCAGGACGCCCCGCCGAAGTCACAGACAAGGAGGAATGGAGATGAAATCGCTCGCCGAGCACCCCGCCCCGCTGCTGGTCGTGCTGCTGGCCTTCGCTCTGCCCGCGGTCGCCCTGGGGCAGACCCCCATAACGATCATCCACGTCAACGACACCCACTCCCACGTCGACTCGTTCGGACCTCGGGACGCGAGCCTCGAGGGCACGATCGGCGGCCTCGAAAGAGCGGCGACGCTCATCGGCCGCCTCAAGGCGACGGAGCCGAACCCGCTTTTCCTGCACGCGGGGGATGCGTTCCACGGCGACCTCTTCTTCAACGCGCTCTACGACGTGCCGGAGCTCGCCGTGCTGAAGAGCCTCGGCGTCGACGCGATGACCGTGGGCAACCACGAGTTCGACCTGACGCCGGCCGCGCTGACCGGGGCGTTGAACGCCGTCGCTCCGATCGAGAAGGGTGGGACCTTCCCGATGACCTCCGCGAACCTGGACTTCACCGCGGACGCCTGCAAGGCGTGGCAGCCGTGTGCCCTGCTGCCCTACTGGGTCAAGCCCGGGATCCTGAGGACCGTCGGAGGCGTGCGGGTGGGGATCTTCGGCCTGACCATCCCCACCGACCCCACCATGCAGCCCAAGCCGGTGGTCGTGCAGGCCGACGTCGAGGCGCGGGCCGCGGCCGCGGTCGCCTTGCTCAAGGGGCAGGGTGCACAGGTGGTCGTCTTCCTTTCGCACCTGGGCGGCGCCGGCGACCGGGCCGTGGTGTCGAAGGTCGCGGGTATCGATGTCGTGGTCCAGGGCCACGACCACGCCCTCTACGAGGCCCCGGTGCTGCTCGACGGCCCCGAGGGCCGGAAGATCCCCGCCGTCTCGGCCGGGGACCACTACCTGAACGTCGGCCGGCTGCGGCTCGAGTACCGGGCGGGCTCCGGCGTCACCGTGACGGGGTGGGACCTCCTGCCGGTGGACGAGGCGGTGGCGCCCGATCCCCAGGTGGCGGCCCTCGTGGAGCAGGCGAAGGCGGGGATCGCCGCGAAGTACGCGCCGTACGGCGACGTCTACAAGGACGTCGTCGGCTACGCGCCCTGGCCCGTCTCGAAGAGGTACGACCCCGAGCGCCCGGTGCGCGACACCGCGATGGGCAACCTCGTCACGGACGCTCTCCGCTGGCGGACGCGGACGCAGATCGCCCTCACCGTGACCGGCCTCGTCTCCGAGGGCCTGTACGAGGGCCCGCTCGTGGGCGCCGACCTCTTCCGCCCGGTCAGCTACGGCTTCGACCCGCCGACCGGCCTCGGCTTCAAGCTCGCGACGATGGACATCACCGGCGCCGAGCTGCTCAAGGGCATGGAGATCTGCCTCATGAACGTGACGGCGGGCGACACCTACGACCTGCAGTTCTCGGGCCTCCGCTACCGCTACGACTCCACGAAGCCCTTCTTCCAGCGCGTCGTGCCGGGCTCGGTCTCCGTCCACGGGCGGCCGCTCGACCCGGCGCGCACCTACTCGCTGACCGTCAACCAGGGCATCGCCGCCCTCCTGCCGGGCATGGGGGTCAGGTTCACGAACCTGAAGGTGCTCGAGGACTTCGAGTACCTCGCGCTCCGCGACTACGTCGCGGCCATCCACCTCGTCCTCTACACGCCCCAGGGCCGCATCCGCGACGTGGCCGTCCGGCGCTGCCTCTTCTGAGGAACGCCCGGCCGTCCGTGAACACGGGGCGCCCCGCGAAGGGGGCGCCCCGTGCCCTTCTTGTCGGGTTGGTTCGGTGCGCAACACCGCGGAGGGCTCTTTTTCGTTGACCCCCGTCCCTCCCGGGACGAGACTGGTTCGAGAAGGGACGGGATCCATGGCGGAGGAGCGGGACGTCTACCGGCGCTTGCAGCAGCGCCTCGACGAGCTGCCGGTCGGCTACCCGGCGACGGAATCGGGCGTCGAGCTGCGCATCCTGAAGCGACTGTTCACGCCGGACGAGGCGGAGGTGGCGCTCGGCCTCAACGCCGTCCCCGAGACCATCGAGACGATCCAGCACCGCCTGCCCGGTCGCACGACGGACGAGCTCGAGCGGGTGCTGGACCACATGGTCGAGAAAGGTGCCATCTTCGGGGGCCGGATGCTCGCCCGCGGCGGGGCGAAGCGCTACTCCCGGGCGCCGCTCGTGATCGGGATGTACGAGGCCCAGGTCGACCGGCTCACGAAGGAGCTGCAGCAGGACTTCGAGCAGTACGCCCGCGAGGGCTTCGCCACCACGCTGCTCGGGGCGAAGACGAAGCAGATGCGGACGGTGCCGGTGAACGCGCGCTTCGTCCCCGACCGCCTGGTGGGCCGCTACGACGACGCGCGGAGGATGATCGAGGAGGGCGAAGGCCCCTGGGCGGCGCGCAACTGCGTCTGCCGGCAGGGCAAGGACCTCCTCGGCGAGCCCTGCAAGCAGACGACCGCTCGCCGGGTCTGCCTCACCCTCGGCGGCGCCGCCCGGGCGACGGTCGCATCGGGCGACGGCCAGGCGCTCACCCGCGAGGAAACGCTCGCCCTCCTCGACCAGGCGGAGCGCGACGGGATGGTGCTGCAGCCCGCGAACGCACAGGACCCGCTCTTCATGTGCTTCTGCTGCGGCTGTTGCTGCGGGATGCTGCAGGCGGCCAAGCTGTTCCCGAAGCCGGCGGAGTACCTCCAGTCCAACTACCAGGCGGTCGTGGACGCCGCGCTGTGCTCCGAGTGCGGGACCTGCCACGACCGCTGCCCGATGCAGGCGCTGCACGCGGCGAGCGGTGCGACGGCGGTGGACCTCGACCGCTGCATCGGCTGCGGCCTGTGCGTGTGCACCTGCCCGAGCGACGCCGTGACCCTGCGGGCGAAGGCGCAGGCGAGCGCCCCGCCGAAGGACTTCAAAGCTCTCTACGGCCGGATCATGACCGAGCGCTTCGGGCTCCTCGGGGCGGCGAAGCGGATCGGGAAGGTGCTGCTGGGCCGGCGGATCTGAGACGGTCGGTCCTCAGCCCGCCAGGCGCTTCTCGATCCACTCGCGGTTGCGCGCCGCGGAGTCCATCGGATTGCGGTCCTCGGGCTCGTCCTCCCACGAGTACCAGCCGGCGTACTCCACGTCGCGGAGCGCCGCCATGCACCCGGCCACGTCGGCCGAGCCCTCGCCGAGGAGGCAGGTCTCGTGCTTCCCCGCCGCCTTCACGTCCTTGACGTGCGTGTGCCGGACGAAGGGCGCGCAGGCCTTGATCACCGCCGGGCCCGAGACCCCCTGGGTCCCGAGCCAGCCGGTGTCGATGCAGACGCCGAGCCACTCGTTGCCGCCGCCGATCTTCGCGAGGATCTCCGGGGCGCTCTTCTCGGGGTGGTTCTCGATGTTGAAGCGGACGCCGTGCTCGCGGCACAGAGCGGTCGCCTTCTCCGGCGTGTTGTCCCGCAGGCCCCCGTCGACGTGCGGGATCCCGAGCCACTGGCAGAGGCGCAGCGTCTCCGGGCGGAGCCCTCCGGCGTAGGCGACGGGCGTGAGGCCGTGGTCGTCGAGGATCCGCTTCCACAGCCGGGCCTTCGTCTCGTCGAGCGACTCTGGAGCAGCGTGGGCCTCCCACACCTCGACCGTCTTGAACCCCGCCGCCGCGATCTCCTTGCAGATCGCCCGCCAGGCCGCCTCGTCGGTCGCGGCGATCGTCTGGTTGTGCTGGTCCATCCAGTGGCTGAGCTCGTAGCGGTAGCCCGTGACCCTCGCGACCAGGTTGGCGGTATTGAAGGCGACGTGCTTCGAAGGCACCGGGGCGCCCGCGAAGAGGCCGCGCGGCGCCAGGAGGGTGGCGGCGCCCGCGCCGGTCGCGGCGAGGAACGAGCGGCGGCTGAGCGGCGCGGGCGGGTGGCTGGCTCGATCGGTCATGGCGTCCTCCTTGGCTGCGCGTGGGTGCTCACTTCAGGCCGCGCTTCGCGAGCAGCGGCCCGACCGACGGCTCCTTGCCGCGGAAGCGCACGTAGAGCGTCATCGCCTCCTCGCTGCCGCCCCGCTCGAGGACGTTCGTGCGGAACGAGCGCGCGGTGGCCGGGTCGAAGAGGCCCTTCTCCTTGAACGCCTCGAAAGCGTCGGCGTCGAGGACCTCGGCCCAGACGTAGCTGTAGTAACCGGACGAGTAGCCGCCGGCGAAGACGTGCTGGAAGTAGGGGCTGCGGTAGCGGGGGACGATCTGGGCCGGCATGCCGATCCGCTCGAGGGTCGCCTTCTCGAACGCGGTGGCGTCTGTCTCCTTCGTCTCGGAGAGAGTGTGCCAGTCCATGTCGAGAAGCGACGCCGCCAGGTACTCGACGGTGGCGAAGCCCTGGTTGAACTGGCGGCTCCTCTTGATCTTGTCCACGAGGGCGGCGGGGATCGCCTCCCCCGTCTTCCAGTGCCGCGCGTAGTGCTGGAGAACCTCGGGCTCCGTGGCCCAGTTCTCCATGATCTGCGAGGGCAGCTCGACGAAGTCCCGCGGGGGCGAGGCGAGGCCGCGGTAGCGGACCCTCGACAGGATCGAGTTGAGGCCGTGGCCCAGCTCGTGGAAGAGCGTCTCCACTTCCTCGATCGACAGGAGCGCCGGGGCGTCGCCCGCGGGGCGGGAGAAGTTGCACACGTTGACGACGACCGGCCGGACCGAGACGCCCTTCTCCACCCAGGTGCCACGGTAGCGGCTCGACCAGGCCCCCCCGCGCTTGCCCGGGCGCGGGTGGTAGTCCGCGTAGAAGACCGCGAGGTGCGAGCCGTCGGCGTCCTTCACCTCGAACGCCTTGACCTCGGGGCTGTAAACGGGGAGCCCGTGCAGCTCGTTGAAGGTGATGCCGTAGAGGCGGTTCGCCACCCAGAAGGCGCCGTCCCGGACGCGGTCGAGGGCGAAGTAGGGGCGCAGCGCCTGCTCGTCGAGGTCGAACCGCGCCTGGCGCACCTTCTCGGCGTAGTACGACCAGTCCCAGGGCTCGAGGGAGAAGCCCTTCCCGTCCGCTCGGATGGCCGCCTGGAGGTCGGCGGCCTCCCGCGCCGCCACCGCCTTCGCCGGCGCCCACAGCCGGCCGAGGAACTCGTACACGCGGGACGGCGTCTTCGCCATGTTCTCGTCGAGCACGAAGTCGGCGTGGGTCTTGTACCCGAGCAGCTGCGCCCGCTCCGCCCGCAGCGCGGCGATGCGGGAGAGGGTCGCCTTGTTGTCGGTCGCGTCGCCGTGGTCGCCCCGGGTGACGTACGCGGTGAAGATCTGCCGCCGCAGCTCGCGATTGTCGGCGCCTTGCACGAAGGGCCAGAGGCTCGGCGCCTGGAGCGTGTACGCCCACTTGCCCTCGAGGCCCGCCTTCCTCGCGGTCTCGGCTCCGCCTGCGACCACGCGGTCGGAGAGGCCCGCGAGGTCGTCCCTCTTCTCGATCACCAGCCTGTAGCCGTTCGTCTCCTTGAGGAGGTTGTCGGCGAACCGGACGGCGAGGCTGGCCAGCTCGCCGTTGACCGCCCGCAGGCGCTCCTGGCCCTCCTTCGGCAGGAGGGCTCCCCCGCGCACGAAGTCCTTCCACGTGTCCTCCAGGAGCTTGCCCTGGTCCGGGTCGAGCTTCAGCGCGGCTCTGGCCTCCCACACCGCCTTGACCCTCTGGAACAGGTCCGGGTTGAGGCGGATGTCGTCGCGGTGGGCGGCCATCATCGGCGCGACCTTCTTCTGAATCGCCTGCAGCGCGTCGCTCGTCTCGGCCGAGGTCAGGTTCGAGAAGACGCTCCCGGCCTTCTCGAGGAGCCGGCCCGAGGCGTCGAGCGCCTCGATGGTGTTCTCGAACGTGGGCGGCGCGGCGCTCCCGGCGATCGTCTTCACCTCGCGGTCGTGCTGCGCGATGCCCTCTTCGATCGCGGGCAGGAAGTGCTCCGTCCGGATCTGGTCGAAGGGCGGGACGCCGAAGGGCGTCGTCCACTCCGAGAGGAAGGGGTTTGAAGGCGGCTCGGCCGCCGACGGCGAGGCGGCGAGGAGCGGGACGGCCAGGAAGAAGAGGGCGACGGACAGGCGGGCGGGCATGGAGGAGCCTCCTCGGTGAGCGACGGCGGGAGCCGTCGCGCGCGGCCATTCTAGGCCCGCGAGTCACCCGGGGGCACCGTGCATTGGGACTAGAATCCGCGGCGGAGGTTTCGACATGTCCCTGCGGTCGCCCGCCCTTCTTCCCGCCCTCATTGCCGCAGCCGCGGTCGCCGCCGGCGGTGAGGCCCGCTTCATGACCCAGCCGGACATCCGGGGGGAACGAATCGTCTTCGCGTGGGAGGGCGACCTGTACGCGACCGGGCTCGAGGGCGGCGCGGCGATCCGCCTGACCGGTCACCCCTCGGGCGAGCTCGCCCCGAAGATCTCGCCCGACGGGAAGTGGATCGCCTACACCACCGCCAACGACAACGTTCTCGACGTGTGGGTGATGCCCGCGGAGGGCGGCGCGCCCACGCGCCTCACCTGGCCGCCGCTCGGCGGGCAGGTCGTGGCCTGGACGCCCGACAGCCGTCGGGTCGTCTTCCGCTCGCGCTGGGGGGTCCCGCCGGCGGCGCGCGACCAGAAGCTCTACCAGGTCTCTCTCGACGCCTCGATGCCGGAGCCTCTCTCCCTCGACCGGGCCCAGGGCATCAGCTACGCCCCGGACGGCTCGAGGGCGCTCTACGTCCGCAAGGGCAACGAGGACTACTACTGGAAGCGCTACAAGGGCGGGCAGTACGCGGACGTCTGGATGGCCGACTTCGCCACGAGGGGCTTCAAGCCGGTCACGGACTACGTGGGCCGCAACGCCTACCCGATGTGGGTGGGCGACACGATGTACTTCAACTCGGACCGCTCGCCCGACGGCATCACCAACCTCTGGGCGCAGGACCTGAAGACGGGCGCGGCTCGCCAGGTGACCCGTTACACCGACTTCGATGTCCAGTCGCCCTCGACCGACGGGAAGCGCATCGTCTACGTCCAGGGCGGGCACCTGCAACGTGCTCGATGTCGCCACCTCCACCGCGCGCAGGGTCCCCGTGCGCATCCCGTCCGACGACTGGCGCCTCCAGGAGCGGTGGATCAACCCCGCCGAGTACGTCCACTCCGTGGACGTGGCGGGAGACGGCAAGTCCGTGGTCGTGGGGGCGCGGGGCGACGTCTTCCACCTCGCCCTCGCGGACAAGGAGACCCTGCCCCGCAACCTGACCGGCACCCCCGGCGTGCGCGAGGACACCCCGCGCCTCTCGCCCAACGGGAAGCAGGTCGCTTACTTCTCGGACGCCACCAGCGAGTACCAGCTCTACGTGCGCGACGTGGCGTCCGGCGAGACGACCCAGGTGACCGCCGACCTCGACCGCAAGGTCTACCAACCGCGCTGGTCGCCCGACGGGAAGAAGATCCTGTTCGGCGACAAGGACTTCTCGCTGTTCGTGGTGGACCTCGCCACGAAGAAGCGGACGAAGATCGACGCGTCGCGCCATCTCGACAACGACGAGTTCACGTGGGAGGTCAGCGACTACGCCTGGTCCCCGGACAGCCGCTGGGTCGCGTACTCCCTCCCCCGCGAGAACCGCAACAACGCGATCTTCCTCTACGACACGCTCGAGGGCCGGAAGGTCCAGCTCACCGACGACTTCTACGAGAACCTCAACCCGCGCTTCGACGCGGACGGCGGTTACCTCTACTTCCTGTCCTACCGGAACTACCAGATCGGCATGGACCCCTTCGAGGACAACCACATCGTGGCCAACCCGGCCCGGGTGATGGTGGCGCAGCTGCGCCAGGGCGAGAAGCCGCCCTTCGTGAAGCGCCCCGCGACCGAGCCGCCTTCCGCCACCGAGGCCGAGAAGGCCACGGGAAAGAAGGACGACCCGGCCCGCTTCCGCGTGGACGTCGACGGCCTCCCCTCGCGGGTCTACCCCCTGCCCGTGGACCCGGGGAACTACTTCCACCTGGTCGCGGGCAAGGGCCACGTCGCGTGGTCCTCGGTGCCGCTCTTCACCGAGGACGAGTACGAGGAGATCTACCGCCCCGGGGGCGCGACCAAGTGGACCTTCCACGTCTTCTCGATGAAGGACCAGAAGGCGGTCGCCCTCGAGGACAAGATCGCGGAGGCCGAGGCCTCGGTGAACGGCGACGAGCTCGTGCTCCGGAGAGAGAAGGGCGTCTACGCGACGTCCTTCGCGAAGGCCTACGAGTCGAAGAAGCTCGGGACGGAGGTCGACCTCTCGGGGATGACCTACCGCGTGGCGCCGCGCGAGGAGTGGCGGCAGATCTTCGCCGACGCCTGGCGCTGGTACCGCGACTTCTTCTACGACGAGGGCATGCACGGCCGCGACTGGAAGGCCATGCGCGCGAAGTTCGCGCCCTGGGTCGAGGAGATCCGCACGCGCCAGCAGCTCAACTGGCTGCTCTCGGAGATGGTCGGCGAGCTGAGCGTCTCCCACACCTACGTCAGCGGCGGCGACACCGGGCCCTCGGCCGCCCCGCCCGCCCCCGCCGTGTCCGCGGGGCTGCTCGGGGCCGACCTGGTGGCCGACCCGGCGGCCGGTCTCTACCGCTTCGCGCGCGTCTACGGACCCACCCCCTACTTCACCGAGATCGAGACGCCGCTCGGCCGCCCCGACGTGGACGTGAAGGAGGGCGACTACCTCCTGGCCGTCAACGGACAGCCGGTGCGGGTGCCGGAGAACTACTTCCGCCTCCTGCAGGTGGGCAAGAGCGACGAGGTCTCGCTCACCGTGGGCCGCGGCCCGAAGGACCCGGCGCCCCGCACCTACCGCGTGAAGCCGGCGAAGTCCGACCGCGAGGCCCGCTACGCCCGCTGGGTCACCGACAACGTCGAGAAGGTCCTGAAGCTGTCGAACGGCGACGTCGGCTACATGCACGTCACCGCCATGGGCGGCGGCGGGGTCATGCAGTTCGACAAGTTCTGGCGGGCCTTCCGCTACAAGAAGGGGCTCGTCATCGACGTGCGCGGGAACGGCGGCGGCTGGACCGAGTACTTCATGATCGACAAGCTCGAGCGGCAGCAGGTCGCCTTCAACGTGCTCAAGGGCATGGAGCCCTACCGCTACCCGAACCCCGCCTCGCGCGCCCACTTCGTGCTGGTGTCGAACGAGGACAACGGCTCCGACGGCGAGGCCTTCGTCGAGCACTTCAAGGCGCGCAAGCTGGGCACGGTGGTCGGCGTCCCGTCGTGGGGCGGCCTCGTCGGCATCGTGAACGGCCAGCGCACCATCGACAACGGGACCGTCCACCAGTCGAACAACGCCTTCTACGGGAGAGACGGCCAGTGGCTCGTCGAGAACCACGGCGCCGACCCGGACGTCCTGCAGGACAACGACCCCGCGTCGGTGATGGCCGGGAAGGACCTGCAGCTCGAGAAGGCGGTCGAGGTGGCCCTCCAGAGGATCAAGGACCAGCCCTGGCAGTTCCCCCCGGTGCCGCCCTACCCGAAGAGGTAGGCCGGCATCGACGAACTAGCGGGGACTCCTGCGATCAGTGGCCGTCGTGCGCGGCGAGCCACTTGTGCGTCGCCCCCGCGAGCGCCGCCCCGACGATCGGCGCCACCCAGAAGAGCCACAGCTGCGCGAGGGCCCAGCCCCCGACGAAGAGCGCCGGCGCCGTGCTGCGAGCCGGGTTGACGGACGTGTTGGTGACCGGGATGCCGACCAGGTGGATGAGGGTCAACGCGAGGCCGATCGCGATCGGGGCGAAGCCGGCCGGCGCGCGACGGTCGGTCGCGCCGAGGATCACGACCAGGAAGAAGAACGTGAGCACCACCTCCGCCACGAACCCGGCGAAGAGCGAGTAGCCGCCCGGCGAGTGCTCGGCGAACCCGTTGGCGGCAAAGCCGCTCCCCACGAGGTCGAACCCGGCCTTGCCGGTGGCGATCAGCGAGAGGAGGAACGCGCCGAGGAGGGCGCCCGCGACCTGCGCCGCCCAGTACGGCAGGATCTCGCCGGACTTGAAGCGGCCGCCGGCCCAGAGGCCGACCGTGACCGCCGGGTTGAAGTGGCCGCCCGAGATGTGGCCGACGGCAAAGGCCATGGTCAGCACCGTGAGGCCGAAGGCGAGCGAGACGCCCACGAAGCCGATCCCCAGCTCCGGGAACGCCGCCGCCAGCACCGCGCTGCCGCACCCGCCGAACACGAGCCAGGCCGTGCCCAGGAACTCCGCGCCCAATCTGCGTGACATCACTTCGGTCTCCTTGATTGCCTTCTGTGGTCGTCTCAGCCGGGGAACGACACGGCGGTGCGATCTACTTCGGGAAGACCAGGATCACGGCGGCACGAAGGCCGTAGTCCGGCCGCGTCTCGGGCGCGAAGTGGAAGCGTGGCGAGACGGCGAAGCTCACGGTCTGGGAGCCGAACCTCGTCACGCCGGTCAAGGTCGGGAAGTTCGACCACCAGGACGTCGACGTCGTTCTCCCAGTCGCGGGTGTACTCGACGTTCAGGGTCACGCCCGCGCCGCTCCTCCAGTTGTAGACGAGGAAAGGGTTCAAGAAGGTGGCGTTCACCTTGCCCCGGTCCTCGCTGCCCGCGACCGACACCAGGTGATTGGCCAGGCCGCCCACGGTCCATCCGCCCGACTGCCTGAGGGCGACCACGGACGGCCCGATCCCGAGCTTTCCCGAGCCGAGCGCGTCGTCGGTGGCGGTGGGGATCAGGAAGGCCGGCCCGACGCCCCAGGTGATGCCGCCCTTCGAAGGGCTCAGGAACGCGGTGACGACCGAGTCGCCCAACCCTGACTCCGAGGTGCTCGCGCCCGTGAGGTCGAACTGCGACGCCACCGGCACGATGGTGCGGGTGATCAGGTTCCAGTCGTCGGACAAGCGGAAGGGCACCACCGGCTGGATGTTGAGCACCATCCTCGAGCCGTTGTTCGCTCCTATGCCGAGGTCCCAGTTGCTCTGGAAGGGCACGCTGATGAGGTTGGCGATCGGGTTGGCGAGCCGCTTGGCGAGCTCGGCGGCGCTGTCGGCGGCGGGCGCCGAGGGGGCCGGGGCCTGCTGGGCCGAGACCGGCAGCGCCGCGAGCAGCACGAGCGCGGCGCCGACCGCGCGGAAGGCCTTCATGTTCTTCATGAGCTCGACTCCTGTCAGGATCAGTACACCCACTGCAAGCGCGTGAAGTACTGGTTGGTGTGGCCGATCGTCCCGGCCTTGTCCAGCATCGCGCGGCCATAGCCCGCGCTGATGCGGATGCGCCGGTTGGCCCACCAGTTTACTCCGGCGAACCACTTCTTCAGGTAGCCGCCGTCGACGCCCTTGTCGGTCAGGTCCACGAGCCCGTACCGCGCGAAGAGCTCCACCGCTCCCCAGCGGCCCCTCGGGATCACGCGCCGGGCGTAGCCGGCCTTCTTGTCGTAGGGGCGGTGCTCGCCGGTCAGCACCCAGCCGCCGGTCACGTACCAGCCCCGGAACTGCGGGTCGCCGGTCTCCGGCGAGTCCACGTGGGACTCGTCGTACTCCGCGGTGAGCGAGACCGGCCCCTCGTTCCACAGCGCCTCGAGGCCGTACTGGATCGCGTGCGAGGCCGGGATGCTGCCGGTGTCCACGTAGTTGTCGGTGACGTTCGACTCCGGCCGGCCCTTGAAGCGCACCTGTCCCCTCGTCGGCGCCGTTGCGGCGGAACGCCCCCGCCAGGTGCAGGAAGCGCCGGCCCGAGGTGTCCGTCCACGCCAGGCCGGTGACGCGGCCGGCCACGGTGGTGCCGCTGTCCTCCCACGTCGGGTCGGTGGTGAGCCAGTCGTTGTAGACGCCCAGCGACAGCGTCATGCGCTCGGCGGCCGCCGTGCGGTTCCACCGCAGGCCGATGTTCCGCGAGACGAAGAACGGGCTCATCAGGCGCTCGACGTGGGGCAGGTTCGCGGCGTCGCCCACCATCTCGTAGACGAAGTTCTCCTTGGTCTTTCCGACGGTCAGGTCGCCGATCCTCCCGAGCGGGAACGTCAAGGAGACGTCGGTGAAGTTCCAGGTCTGGTCGGGGTCGCTGTCGAAGCCCCGGTACTCGAACGCCACGAGGTAGCGCGGGGCGTGCTTCGAGTGCGCGAAGATCGTGCCGCGGGCCATGATCCGGGCCGAGCGGATGTCGAAGTCGTTCTCCTGGACCCCCACCTGGTCGAAGCTCGCCTGGTCCTGGGTGAACCAGGTGTAGTCGAAGATGGGCACGAGCCCCAGGTGCATCGTGAACCAGCGCGACCTGACCTCGAGGTCCTCCTTGACGAGCTCCGGGACGGCGTGCTCCACCCCCGGCACCGGCGGCGGCAGGATGTCCTCGGTCTGGGCCCGCGCCGTCGTGCCGCCGGCGAGCCAGAGGACGGCCGCGATCGCGGCCGGCAGGAGTCTCGACGCCTTCGTCATCGTCACCTTTCCGAGCTGAACGGGTAGATCCGCTTCCAGTCGCGTCTTCATGTCCACGACCGTCCAGCCCTTCGCCCGCGCCTCGTCGAGGCCCTTGTCGAGCCGGCCGACGAGCGACTGGCGGTCGTAGGCCCACTCGCGCTCGGCGTCGGTGTGGTGGACGTAGAGGCAGAACCGGCTGCCGGAGCCGGCGGCCGTCCACTGCAGCATCTGCAGGTCGCCGTCGGAGTTGCCGAAGGCGGCGATCGGGCGCCGGCCGATGTGCATCTGGATCCCGACGGGCTTGCCCGCCTTGTCGTCCACGAAGTTGATCTCGGGCAGGCGCACCAGCACCGGCTTGCCGTCGCGCAGCTCGAACTTCGTCTTGATGCTGCTGCCGACCACCTGCTCGGGCGGAATGCCGTAGACCCTCTCCGCCCAGGGGCGCATGAACTCGATGCCGCCGCCCGAGACGATGAACGTCTTGAAGCCGTTCGCCCGCAGGTAGGCGAGCAGCTCGAGCATCGGCTGGTAGACCATCTCGGTGTAGAGCCGCCCGGTCTTGGGATGCTTCGCCGTCGCGATCCAGTCGGCGACGATCCTGTCGAACTCCTCGGTGGTCGTGCCGGCGTGCGTGGCCATGGCCATCTCGAGGAGCGCGTGCTCGCCGCCCGCGAGCGCCGCCTTCACGTCGCCCTTGCAGCACCGACGCGAACGGCTCCTTGTCCTTCCACTCCGGGTGCTGCGGGGCGAGCGCCTTGATCCGATCGAAGATGAAGAACGCCTGGAAGTACATCGGCTGCTCGGACCACAGCGTGCCGTCGTTGTCGAATACGGCGATGCGCTCGGCCGGCGGCACGTAGCCGGTCACGCCCTCCCGCGTGACCGTCTCCACGAACGCGACGACCGACCGTCGGGCCGGACCGTCGTTCCAGCTCGGCAGCGGGTCCGCGGCCTGGAGCCGGACGGCTCCGCCAGCGGTCAGGGCCGCGAGCAGAGCCACGGCCAGAGCTCTCGTCATCATGGTCCGCCTCCTGGACTTCCCGTGAAGCCGTGGCCGAACGAACCGGGCCGCACCCCGTCCGTAGGGTGCGGCCCGGCGCGACGACTCGGCCCCTACTGCTTCGATCCGGCTGTGACCGCTTCCATGACGCGGTCGAGGTTGAAGCTGCCCGGCTTCTGCCGCGGCGGGAACTCCCTGAAGCTCTGCAGCCACTGGCCGACGTAGGCCCCCGCCGGGGCGATCGTGAACATGTGCTCGAGGTACCAGCGCTGGTAGCCCATGGCGTTCTCGTGCGCGGCGCGCTCGAAGGGGTCCATCCGCAGGTTGGTGAGCGCGGGCGCGCGCAGGGGCGTGAAGGGCTTCTGCCAGACCTCGAGGCCCTCGGCGTCCTGCTGCAGGAAGGTGACCTTCCAGTTCTCGTAGCGCAGGGCCGCGACGCTGCCATCGTCCGTCCAGTAGATGAACTCCTTGCGCGGCCACGCCGCCTGGCCCCGCAGCGCCGGCCCGAGGTCGTAGCCGTCGAGGTGGACCTTGTAGGTCGTCCCGCCGATCGTCCGGCCCTTGAGCAGGTCGTCCTTCGCGGTCGCGTCGCCCGCCGCGGCGACGAGCGTCGTGAGCATGTCCTCGTGCGCGCCGATCTCGTTGACCACCGTGCCCGGCTTGATCACGCCGGGCCACCGGATCATCGTCGGGACGCGGTAGCCGCCCTCCCACTGCGTGTTCTTCTCGCCGCGGAACATCGTCGTGCCGCCGTCCGGCCACGTGAACGTCTCGGCGCCGTTGTCGGTCGAGTACATGACGATCGTGTTCTCGTCGAGGCCCAGCTCCTTCAGCTTGGCGAGCACCTGGCCGACGTGGCCGTCGTGCTCGACCATGCCGTCGGCGTAGATGCCGAGGCCGGTCTTGCCCTCGGACTCCGCCTTCAGGTGCGTGAAGATGTGCATGCGCGTGGAGTTCCACCACAGGAAGAAGGGCTTGCCGGACTGCTTCGCCCGCGTCATGAAGTCGAGCGCCTTGGTGGTGACCTCGCCGTCGATCGTCTCCATGCGCTTGCGGGTGAGCGGGCCGGTGTCCGTGATGCGGCCGTCGGAGAAGCTGTGGATGACGCCGCGCGGGCCGAACTTCTTCTTGAGCTCGGGGCTCTTGAAGTAGTCGGGGTTCTCCGGCTCCTCCTCGGCGTTCAGGTGGTAGAGGTTGCCGAAGAACTCGTCGAAGCCGTGGTTCGACGGCAGCATCTCGTCGCGGTCGCCGAGGTGGTTCTTGCCGAACTGGCCCGTCGACGTAGCCCTGCGCACGGAGGAGCGTGGCGATCGTCGGGTCCTCCTTCTTCATGCCCTCGGGCGCGCCCGGCAGGCCGACCTTGGTGAGGCCGGTGCGGATGGGCGACTGCCCGGTGACGAAGGCGGCGCGGCCGGCGGTGCAGCTCTGCTGCCCGTACCAGTCGGTGAAGAGCGCGCCCTCCTTCGCGATGCTGTCGATGTTCGGGGTGCGGTAGCCCATCATGCCGTTGTTGTAGGCGCTGATGTTGAACTGGCCGATGTCGTCGCCCCAGATCACCAGGATGTTCGGCTTCTTCCCGGCGGTCTGCGCGAGGGCGGGGGACGCGGCCGCGGCCAGGACCGCGAACGCCGCGCCGAGCCCGGCCAGGAACGTCTTCGAACGGTTCATCGATACTCCTCCTTGGCTGCCCGGCATCAGAAAAGGAACGACACGAAGACCTGGAAGCCCTTGTAGGTCACTTCGCCGCCCAGCTCGCTGACCAGGACGCCGCGGTCGTAGCTGTACCGGTTGTACTTGTACTGAACGCCCAGGCCGGCGTTCTTGAAGAAGTAGTAGTCCGCCCCGAGGCGCCAGTCGCTGACCGACGCCTCCGAGTCGCCCGGCGACACCTTGATGTAGAGGAAGTCCGCGCGCGTGACGAGGCGCTTCGTGAGCCAGCCGTTCGCGTAGCCGCCCACGGCGCCGGTGATGCTGCCCGTGGAGGCGCTCTCGTCGAGCGTGCGGCTCACGCCGGCGATCGTCCCCGTCGCCCGCACCCGCGCGTCGAGCCAGATGTAGCCGATGCCGACGGTCGGTCCGATCTCGAAGCGGTCGTTGCGGAAGAGGGCGAAGCGGTAGTACCCGCCGAGGATGTCGCTGCCGGTCGACGTGGTCGCCGAGAGCCCGGCCTCGTACTCCTCGCCACCCCAGGTGAAGTCGCGCTCGAGCTCGAAGTCGGCCCGGTCGCGGCTGAGCTGCGTGTAGCCCAGCTTCAGCTGGTGGCGCCGCCCGACCCGCCAGGTGCCGTCGACCCAGAACGTGTCCACGTTCTTGTCCACGCCGAGGTCGTTCTCGAGACTGATGTCCCCCGAGCCCGGCGCGCCGTTGTAGCGGAGCTGGGTGTCGGCGGTCAGGCGGAAGTAGCCGGTGTCGATCTGGAAGCGGTCGGGCAGGCCGTTCCAGGCGCCGGACGGCGACTCGGCGAACGCGGGCGAAGCGAACAGGCTGGCGGCCAGGAGGCCGCCGAAGACGGCTTTCTTCAAAGTGGATTCTCCTCGATCCGAACAGGGTCAGCTGTGATGCCAGAGAGCAAGAGCGAGGCCAGGAGCCCTCGGGACCCAGGCGAAGGCCGCAACACACTGTTCCGGATGGAGATAGCGCCACCTGCTGCATTCGCGAGCCGGGCGACCGGATGCCGCCGCGTCGTGATCGCTCACGATCTATCGTGAGACGGCGGCGGCGTGCGCTATAGTGGCGGGCGCGAATGAAGACCTCCTTCGGTCGCCTGGTCTCGGACCTGTCGACCCGGTTCACAGGCCTTCCCGTGGAGGAGGTGGACGGGGAGATCGAGCGCGCGCTGCGCCTGCTCGTCGAGCTGCTGGGGACGGATCGAGGCTCGTTCTTCCTGATCGATGCCGGCGGAGGCCTGGTCCAGACCCATACCTGGGCGCGGGAGGGGATCGAGCCCGCGCCGCCGGCGGTCCCCGCCGCGGCGCTGTGGTACAGCGCCAGGCTGGCGGGCGGCCACGTGGTCGCGCTGTCCCGCATGCCGGAAGAGCTCCCCGAGGACGCGCTGGTGGAGCGCGCGTACGTCCGCGCGAGCGGCCTGCGTTCGATTCTCACGGTGCCGGTGGCCCTGGGGGGCCGCCACATCTGCGCCCTCTCCACCGGGATCTTCCGCAGCTATCGGACCTGGGACGAGGAGACGATCGATCGGGCTCGCCTGGTCGGCCAGATCATCGCGAACGCGGTGCACCGCAAGCGCAGCGAGGAGCAGCTGCGCCAGAAGCTCGAGGAGATCCGCGCCCTCAAGGACCAGCTCGAGGAGGAGAACGTCTACCTGCGCGAGGAGGTGCGGGGCGGCGACTACGCGGACGTCGTGGGCAGGAGCCCGGCGCTCGGCCGCGTCCTCGAGCGCGTCTCGCAGGTCGCCCCCACGTCGAGCACCGTCCTCCTCCTCGGCGAGACCGGGACCGGCAAGGAGCTGCTGGCACAGGCGATCCACGAGCGCAGCCCGCGCAAGGCGAAGCCCTTCATCAAGGTCAACTGCGCCGCCCTGCCGGCGACGCTGATCGAGACCGAGCTGCTGGGCCACGAGAAAGGCGCCTTCACCGGCGCGATCGCCGCGCACCCCGGCCGCTTCGAGCTGGCCGACGGGGGGACGCTCTTCCTCGACGAGATCGGCGACCTCGCGGTGGAGCTGCAGTCGAAGCTGCTGCGCGTGCTGCAGGACGGCGAGGTGCAGCGCCTGGGCGCCACCCGCCCGCGCAAGGTGGACGTCCGCCTCGTGGCCGCGACCAACCAGGACCTCGAGCGCGCGATGGCGGAGGGGCGCTTCCGGCGCGACCTCTACTACCGCCTCAGCGTCTTCCCGATCCAGATCCCGCCCCTGCGCGAGCGCCGGGAGGACATCCCCCTGATCACCTGGGCCTTCGTCGAGCGGCGACAGAAGGACCTCGGCCGGCGCATCGAGCAGATCCCCCGCGACGTGATGGACGCGCTCGTCGCCTACGACTGGCCGGGCAATGTGCGGGAGCTGGAGAACGTGCTCGAGCGGGCGCTCATCCTCTCCCCGGGCAAGGCGCTGCGGCTGGACGACCCTCTGCACGCGCCGGGCCGGGCGGCCGGTCCCGTGGCGGAGCCACCGGCCGTGGCCTCCCCTCCCGGGACGGGTTCGGACCACAGCTTCGACGCGATGGCCCGCGAGCACGTGCGCGCGGTGCTCGAGCGCTGCGCGTGGAGGATCAACGGGCCGGGCGGGGCGGCGGAGGTCCTGGCCGTACACCCCAACACCCTGCGCTCGCGCATGAAGCGGCTCGGGCTCGCGCGCCCTCAGGCGAGCAGCATCGCGAGGTAGTGGGAGGGGTTCCGGATCTCCAGCCCGCGGTCGCGCAGCCGCCGGATGGCCGCCAGGCCGTCCTCGTCGGCCGACGTGAGATCGGTGAGGTCGAGCACCCGGACCCCGGTCGCGGCGGACCTCTCCAGCACCGGCACCTCTTCGACGCGGAGTCGCCCCTCGAGGCGGAGGATCCCCGGGTCGCCGGTCGGGACGGGCGTGATGCGAAGGGTCAAGGCTTCGTGACTCTCCCGAATCCACTGCTCGTAGCAGGAACGGTGCCCGTCCATCGCGATCGCGCCAACCGTTGACGTTGATGGAGTTGCGCGAGATCGAGCGGAGGCCGCCGCCTTGGACACCACCACGGACGGTAGGGTCAAGGCCTGGTCGTGCTCCCTGCCATCGTTCCATGGCAAGAGTGACGCCAGTTCGCCCGAGCCGAGCCCGCCTGCCCGAGAGTCCTTGAGCCAGATGGGGTTGTGCGGCCCCACGCAGAGCCTCACGACCCCTCAACCGCGCCACGGACGGTCATCTCACGAGATGGCGTGATCGCGAGACGACCCGCCGGCCGACCATCGCCATCGGATGGCGCTGGAAGGCCGGGAGCCGGTGGACGGGGCGAGCCTACTGCCGGTCGTACACCACGACCGAGCCTGCCACCTTCGCGTCGGCCGGCGTCTGCGTGATCGTCAGGATCTTGTTGTGGTCCGAGACGACGACCTTCGACGTCATCATCGCCTTTCCGTCGTTCTTCCAGACGTTCTGGTAGTTGTTGTCATCGATCCGAGTCGGGCAAGCCATGTCGGCTGAAGGGTTTCCCGTCCAGGCGACGTCCTTGCCGTCGAACTTCGACGTGTACTCGCCCAGCATGGGCTTCCCCTGGGGATCGGTCCCCTCCGACGTGAGCTTGATCCCGTCCGGCGTGGCCTCGAACGTCAGCGTCTGGGCGCGGACGACGGCCGACGGGCCGAAGGCCGACTTCGCGGCATTCAGCTTCCAGCTGCCCACCCAGTTCTCACTGGCGAAGGCCGGCTGGCCGTACATCGACGCCGCGGCGCAGAGCAACAGGGACGACACGAGCAGGTTCTTCCGCATCAATACCACCTCAAATTGGGTTGTTGGGGTTTGTAGACGAGCTTCGACTCTACGCGGACGGAGGGGTGCAGGACCAATCGGTTGTGCGGTCGCGGTCCATCGGGCCAGGCCGATGCGGCCCCGCCACGAGGGGGCGCTCCGCCCCGCGCGATCCGGCGAGGCCGTGCTAGGGTGAGGCTCTCAAGGAGAGTCCGAGCCATGACTTCCGCGATCGACGGTCTGGAACCTCAGCTGCTCTGGAAGCACTTCGCCGCGCTCTCGCGCATCCCACGCGGGTCGAAGAACGAGGCCGCGGCGGCCCGATACGTGCTCGACACGGCTGCGGCAGCTCGGCCTCCCGGCGCGCCAGGACGCGGCGGGGAACGTCCTCGTCGAGAAGCCGGCGACCGCCGGGCGGGAACGCGCGGCGAGCGTCTGCCTCCAGTCGCACCTCGACATGGTCTGCGAGAAGAACGCGGACAAGGTGCACGACTTCACGAAGGACCCGATCGAGCTGGTGCGCGAGGGCAACGTGCTGCGCGCCAACGGCACCACCCTCGGGGCGGACAACGGCGTCGGGGTGGCGGCGGCGCTCGCGGTGGCGGAGGATCGCTCGCTGGAGCACGGGCCGCTCGAGCTGCTCTTCACGATCGACGAGGAGACCGGCCTCACCGGGGCGCAGCGCCTGGAGCCCGGCTTTCTCCGGAGCCGCATCCTCCTCAACCTGGACTCGGAGCAGGAGGGCGAGATCTACGTGGGCTGCGCCGGGGGCCAGGACACCCGGGGCACCTGGAAGGTCGTGCGCGAGGCCGCGAGGGCGAACATGGTCGCGCTGGAGCTCCGCGTGACGGGCCTGCGGGGAGGCCACTCCGGCCTGGAGATCGACAAGGGCCGCGGGAACGCGGTGAAGATCCTCAATCGCATCCTGCTCGCGCTGGCGGAGGGGGCCGGCGCCCGCCTGGTGTCGATCGAGGGCGGGAGCAAGCACAACGCCATCCCGCGCGAGGCCTGTCGCGGTCGTCTGCGTCCCGGGGTCGCGCGCGAAGAGGGCGCACAAGATCGTCGGGCGGTGGCAGTCGGTGGTGCGCGAGGAGCTGGGGTCGGTCGAGCCGGACCTCCGGGTGAGCGCCGCCGAGGCCGCGGGCGAGCCCCCCCAGGTCCTGAAGCGCCGGAGCCAGAAGCAGGTCCTGCAGACGATCTCGGCCCTGCCGCACGGTGTCATGAAGATGAGCGCGGCCATCCCGGGCCTGGTGGAGACCTCGACGAACGTGGCGGTCGTCACCACGGAAGGGGACACCGTGTCGCTCGTCACCAGCCAGCGCAGCTCGGTGGCCTCCGAGAAGGACGAGATCGCCCAGACCGTCAGGACCATCTTCGAGCTGGGCGGGGCGACGGTCGGCCAGGGGGAGGGCTACCCGGGCTGGAAGCCGAACACCGGCTCACCCATCCTGAAGAAGGCGCTCGCGGTCTACTCGTCGCTCTACGGCCGGGAGCCCGAGGTCAAGGCCATCCACGCGGGCCTGGAGTGCGGCCTCATCGGCGAGAAGTACCCGGGGATCGACATGATCTCGTTCGGCCCGACCATGACCGCGGTGCACTCGCCCGAGGAGAAGATCTACGTCGACACGGTCCCCCGGTTCTGGGGCTTCCTGACGGCGCTCCTGAAGGACGCGCGTAGCGACCCGCCACGCGCGGGACTCATTCGGAGGGGTCGGGTGGCGCCGAACGAATAGTGGGCCCACTTTATACTGGCTGTTTCGACGGAAGTCGGGTTAGCATCTCCGAACACCCATGTGTCCCAGGCCGCGGCCGGATTTGAAGGCCCGAGTCGTCGACGGCGAAACGGTGCTGCTCGACCGCGAAGGCGACCGCGTGCACCAGCTCAACGCGACGGCGAGCTTCGTCTGGTCGAAGCTCGATGGGAGCACCTCGCCCCACGACGTGGCGGCGGCCGTGGCCGAGGCGTTCGAGGTGGAGCCGGAGACAGCCGCTCGAGACGTGACGGCTCTTGCTGGATCAGTTCAGGAAGCTGAACCTTCTGGTACTGGATAGAGGAGGGGCGTAATGGAAGATCGCAAGGACGTGGCCGTTGACGAGTCGAGACGTGCCGCCGTTCGGAAGATGGCCTACGCGGTTCCCGTCGTACTGACGCTGGCGGCGTCCGCGTCGTTTGCCCGGGCAGGCTCAGTGTGCACGAGTGATGAGTGCGAGCCCACCTAAAGTAGCAGCCGGGTAGGTCGCGTTCGTTGCGTACCTCAAAGCGGCGGCTTCCCCTCCAGCCGCCGCTTCGTTTTGCCCTCACCGCGTCCCTCCCACGCGCGTCCCCAGCGACGCGCGGCCGGCTAGTCGGAAAGCGGCTAATCTCTTTACTCATGGATGGGGCGAGACTTGGGCTAGACTCTTCCGAAATCGGCGGGTGGTCCCTCCCTACCGTCGCCAAGCCTTGACACGTTGTGTTTCTCGGGGCCTCGGGTGTGTGCCTGACGGCGGTCGCTGAGGGAGGAATCGATGGAGAACTGCAGCCAGTCGAGACGCACCGTCGTCAAGCGGATGGCCTACGTCGCGCCGATCGTTCTCACCCTCGCGGCGACCCCGGCGTTCGCCCGCAATGGCTCGAGCGAGGGGCAGAACAACGAGAACGAAGGGCACCGGAACAAGGAAAAGAAGCCGAAGAGGCGGTGACGGGAGCCCGTTGCCCCTCTTCCGATTCAGCCTCTTCGGACAGCTCGTCCTCGTCGCCTGCGAGACCGGCGAGGCCGCCGCGCTCCTGGACGCCGTGTACGGGGCCTTCGCGTGCCCCGACGAGCCCGCCGCGCCCGGAGACACGCTCGCCTACACGATCGGCCGTGGCTCCGCCGGGGGCTTCCTGCTGCGGCGCGAGGGCGAGGAGCCGGTGCACGCCGCGAACGACGGGATGCTCCTCTTCCACTTCGAGAAGGACCTCGTCGTCGAGCTGCAGAGGCGGCGCCGCGACCTGTACTTCCTCCACGCGGCGGCGCTCGAGCGCGACGGGCGCGCCCTTCTCCTGGTCGCCGAGTCGGGGGCCGGCAAGTCGACCACGGCGTGGGGGCTCCTGCACCACGGCTTCCGGTACGCGAGCGACGAGCTGGCGCCGATCGACCTGGTGACCGGCCTCGTGCACGGGTTTCCGCACGCGCTGTGCCTGAAGGCCGATCCCCCGGCGCCCTATCCCCTGCCGACAGGCGTCCTGCGCACCCCGCGCAGCCGGCACGTGCCGACCGGCCTGCTTCCGGCCCCGCTCGCCCCGTGTCCGCTGCCCCTGGACGCGATCGTGTTCCTCCGGTACGAGCCCGACCTCGAGGCTCCGGCGATCCGTCCGATGGGGGCGGCGGAGGCCGCCGCCCGCCTCTACGTCCAGGCCTTGAACCCCCTCGCCCACCCGGAGGACGGCCTCGACGCCGCTCTCCAGGTCGTCGGCGGCGCGCGCCGCTTCGGGCTCGAGGCGGCCGCCCTCGACGCGACCTGCGCTCTCCTCGTCCGCACCCTCGGCAGCTGACTCAGGGCGCCCCGCTCCGTCGTCGGCGCTGGCTCGGGCGCACCGCCTTGCGGAGCAGGCCCACGAGGAGCCGCGGGGGCCTCACGAGGTAGTGGAGCGGATAGAGCGGGTCGGGCAGGGGAACCCTCTGCCAGTCCCAGTCTCGCGGGGTCAGCACGGTCCGGCCGAGGTACCGGGCGCGGTCGGACCAGCTGTCGAGGACCTCGAGGTGGAAGGGCCACATGTCGAAGTGCTCCCACTGCCACGAACGCCTCATTCCCCCGCCGGCGAGCTGGTCCTCGACTCGGACCGCGAGGGCGAGGCACCCTCGGCGCCCGGCCACTCGCTCGAGGACGGGCGCCGGCAGCGGGGTCCCGAGCAGGCGGTGCGCGAGAAGGAGCCCGAGCGCCACCGCCCGTCGGCAGCGGCCCTCGTCGGCGAAGGAAAGGACGTCCTCCCAGTCGAGCGAAGAGCAGGACCGGATCAGCCGGTCGACGTCGCACAGCCAGGCGAGCTTGTGCCACCGGTCCTTCGCCCCGTGGAGGCAGAGGAGCACGACCTGCGTCTCCGGAGGGAAGACCCGTACCTCGCGGCTCCCCAGGGTCGTTCGAGCCGGGCGCGACCACAGCCGGCGCGGGTCGATCCGGAAGGGGTACCGCGACGGGCACACCCGCCAGTGGAGGTCGACGAACAGCCAGCCGTCGTCGCTGACGAGCTCGTACTCGTTCCACGTCCTTCGCCAGGCGGCCTCCTGCCGCGGGGTGAGCGGCTGCAGCTCGTGCGACCGGTACCCCCGCTCGCGAAGCACCTCCAGGGCCGCCGACACGTCGTCCTCGCCCACGACCAGGTCGAGGTCGACGGTGTCGCGCACCCCCACCCGGCCGTAAGCCAGCTTCGAGAGGGCGGGGCCCTTGTGGGCGATGGCGGCGACACCGCGCGCCTCGAGCGCGTCGAGAATCGCCAGGAGCTCCCCCACCAGGATCCCCGCGCGCAGCGTCCCGACCTTCTCTCTCTCCCGCAAGGTCGCCCGAACGCTCTCGGGCAGGACGTCGCCCTCGACCGAGAGCAGGGCGGCGGCGGCGAGGGGGCCCGTTCCCGCCTTCTCCATCAGCCGGAGGAAGCCGTCCCAGCCCGCCTCGCTTCGCGCGGGGAAGCGCTCCGAGACGCGCGCTCCCAGGTCGCCGACGCCCACGCGGCAGGCGCGCACGAGCAGGTCCCAGTCGCGCCGGCGCCCGGTCTCGGACCCGGCGAGGGCTCGGCTCAAGGCCATTCTTCCCCTTCTCGCACGCAGCCGGCCCGCCAGGTCGCTCGCCATCCGGACGCGCGGCGTCGTGACCTCCAGCGAGCCGTAGAAGTGGGCGCGGTCGATCAGCTCGCCGGCGAGCGCCGCCGCCACGGCGAGCGGCAGGCCGCCCCGACCTGCGGTGAAAGCGACGGTCACCGGCAGGCCGAGGGCCAACGCCGATACGAGCGAAGGCGAGGGCCCACGCGACCGGCCGAGCGGGCTCGCGCCGGAGGGTCAGCCGCTCCGCGAACGCGGCGAGACGCGCCAGGGCCGCCGGGAGGGACGAGCCAGGGCTGCATCGCCAGGACCCCGGCCAGGAACGCCGCGCTCAGCAAAGGCGGCCGTGTCGTCTCCCCGAGAGCGCCTCTCCCGCGCCATGACGACGTAGACGCGGTCCATGCAGCCGAGGGCGACCAGGCCGGCGGCCGCCGCCAGGGCACCGGCCGACTTCTGCGCCGGCGCGAGGAGCAGGAACGCGGCCGCGAGGGCCAGGAAGAGGCGGGCACGGCGAGGACCTCGCGGCTGAGCCACGAGCGGCGCCAGTTGAGGGCGGCGCGCCAGGCGCGGTCCTTCCGGCCGAGGTGCAGCGCGCTCAGGGCGAGGCCCGCGCCGCCGGCCAGGAGGAACGGCAGCGGCCGGACGGACGGCCCTCCGAGCCTGGAGGGCGCCGAGCCACGCCACGAGGCAGGATGACGAGCGACGTGAACGTGAAGAGCGTCCACTCGGACCGCAGCGACACCTTGCGCTCCGGAGCGGGCCACGGCTCGGGGCGCGGCCACGCCCGCCGCGGCGGCGGCCTCCTCCGCGGCCGCAACGGGCGCGCGCCCCCGCAGCGGCAGGAACCGGATCGCGGGCCGGCAGGCCGACGTCGGGAAAGCCGGGCACGCCGTGAGGCCCGTCGCCGTCGAGGGTGCCGAGCTTCAAGGCGCCGGTCGGACAGGCGGTCGTGCAGGCCGGCGTCCCGCCCTCGAGAAGGCGGTCGTGGCACAGCGTGCACTTCCCCATCACCCCCGCCCCGCGTCGAAGCGGGGCGCGTCGTACGGGGCACACCCAGGTGCAGTAGCGGCAGCCGATGCAGCGTTCGGCGTCGATGAGGACGGCCCCGGTGCGCGCGTCCCGACGGATGGCCAGGGCCGGGCAGTGTCGCTCGCAGGGCGCGTCGAGGCAGTGGTTGCAGGCGAGCGAGAGGTGGAAGACGGGCAGGGCCGGGTGATGGTCCTCGTTGAAGGTGAGGACCTGCCGCCAGGAGCCGCCGGGCGCGGTGGCGTTCTCGCTCGCGCAGGCCACGACGCAGGCGTGGCAGCCGACGCACGTCGCGAGGTCGTGGACGAAGGCGGGGGGCGCCGCGCTCACGCCTTCTCCACCTCGACGAGGTTCTCGTGGAAGGCGGCGCCGAAGCCGAGGTCGGTTTCCCGCGCCTTCGACAGGACGTTCACCGCCCCGC
>CAWFSB010000038.1:0-28914 GCA_963818355.1 uncultured Acidobacteriota bacterium
GCGGATGCGGCCGGCCGTCTCGCGGAGCTTCTGCGCCACCGGCTGCATCCCGCCGTCCACGTTCGAGAGCACGACGAGCGTCCACCCGCTGTCGAGGTAGACGTCGAGGACGGAGGCGATCCCGGAGAAGCCGCCGCTGTGGCCGGCGCGGCGGCCGAGGGCGTCTCGTCCGATGCCGAAGCCGTAGCCGTACTCGGGTGACTGCAGCTCGGGCTTCGCCGACCACAGGCGCTCGGCGGTGGCGGCGCTCACGAGCTTCCCCTTGCGCATCGCCTCGGCGAAGGCGAGGAGGTCCCGCGCGGTCGAGTAGCCGCCCCCGGCCGGGCCGCCGCGGATGACGTGCTCGAACGTGTTGGCGCGCCACCGCGTGCCGCTCGCGGCCCGCTCGCGCGAGTAGCCGATCGCCAGGTTCGGGACGACGAGGTCGATGTCGTAGCTGTCGCTGTTCGGCATCCCCGCCCTCGCGTACACGCGCTCGCGGACGACGTCGAAGTAGTCCTGGCCGGTCACCGCCTCGATCACCGCCCCGGCGAGGAGGAAGCCCGTGTTGCTGTACTGCCACTTCGACCCGGGCTCGAAGGCGAGCGTCTCCTCGGCCACCAGCGGCTTGTAGTCGTCCACCTTGCGCAGCAGCTGGCGCGCCATGCGCTCGTACGTCTCGTTGAAGTACGAGCCGAGGCCCGAGGTGTGGCTCAGCAGGTGCTCGACGCGCACTTTCGAAAGGTCGGCCGTCGTCCAGCCCTTCCCTCCGAGGAACTTCGAGACGGGGTCCTGGAAGGAGAGCCGGCCTTCGTCCACCAGCTGGCCGATCACGACCGCCGTGAACATCTTGTCCATCGAGCCCAGGTTGAGCTTGCTGTCGAGTCGCATGGGGACGCCGTGGTTGCGGTCGGCCACGCCGCGCGCCGCCTCGAAAACCACCTGGCCGTCCTTCGCCAGCAAGGCGGTGCCGGAGAAGGCCTCGGCCTCGGCCAGACGGTCGAGGAAGGCTCCGAGCTCCGCCTTCGCCTGCTCGGCGGTGAGCGGCGGCAGCGGGGGAGTGCCCTTCGGCGGCCGCGCCGGCTGGATCTGCAGACCGGTGATCCGCTCGCCGGGGGTGCCGTCGAAGGTGAGCGAGAGCCCCTGCCACCCGCCGGTGAGGCGGTTCTTCGCGATGACCACGACCCGGTTGGGGGGACCCCCGTCCACGTAGCGCCGCACGCCGTAGAAGTCGAGGCCACGGCTGCCGTCGTAGAGGTCCCCGAGCGCGCCGAGGTGGTCGCCCAGCGGGATCTCGCGGAATGGGCCGCCGAACGCGTCCTTCACGAGCGCCTCGACCCGGGCCCGATCGCCGGAGTTGACCGCGTCGAGCACCTGGCGGACGCGCTCGCCGCGCCGGCCGGCGGGCAGGGTCGTGTCGTCGGTGTAGTCGCCCGGGGCCGGCTGGGCGAACGAGCGCGCCGTCCCGAGGAGAAGGGTTACGGCCGCGAGTGCCGCGGTCAGGGCGCGAAGGCGTTGGCGCGTGTGGGTCATGTCTGAGTCTCCCTCGACGCGCGGGCGTCCATGTCGTTGGACGCGCGCGCCCCGTCAGAGCATTAGACGACAGAAAGGGCCCGACGGACGGCGCCATCAGCGCAGGGCGAGCACGGCCTCGGCGGCGCGACGGCCGGAGAGCATCGCGCCGTGGAGCGACGCCGTGTCGCGGTGGTCGCCGCAGACGAAGAGGCCGCTCTCGAGCCGGACCGCCCGCTCGATCGGCTCGAGCGCACCCGGCCGCTGCTCCGGCTGGGCGTGGCGGATGTGGTACGTCCGCAGGTGGCGCCAGCCGCGGACCTCGTCGCCGAACCAGCCTGCCATCTGCTTGCGCACCGCGGCCTCGAGCGCGGCCTCGGCAGCGTCGCCGGCGGCCCCGCCCACCACGCTCGCCGACACCAGCGTGGCGCCGGCCGGGCCGTACCCCGGCGCGGCCTGCGTCGGGAAGCAGAGGTTGTTGACGGGACCGGTGCCGTCCCCGTCGAGCACGAGGATCGGCTCGGCCATCGGGGCCCGTTCCGCGGCGAAGTAGAGGCAGGTGACGGGGCGCGAGCCGGGCGCGGGCAGGCCGGCGAGGCGCGCGGCCTCCGGGCCCTCGGTCGCGACGACCACCGCGTCGCCGCCGATCGTCTCTCCCGATTCGAGGCGCACCTCGTGCGGCCGCCGCCGAAGCGACGCGCGCGCCGAGGCGGATCGTGCCTTCGGAGAGGCGCCTCGCCATCTGCCCCGGGATGGCGCCCATGCCCTCGGCCGGGACGGCGACGTCGCCCTCCGCCATCATCCGGAAGACGAACTCCAGCATGCGGCTCGAAGCGCAGAGCGACCGGTCGAGCAGGATCCCGCCGAAGAACGGCCGGAAGAAGGCGTCGATCATCTCGGCGGAGAAGCCCTCGGCGTGCAGCCTCTCGGCGGCGGACGACTCGGGCCGCCGGAAGAGATCCTCGAGCGAGCCGCGGCGCACCCGTCCGCGAAACCGCGCCATGCGCAGGCGGTCGGCGAGGGAGCCCACGCCGGCGGTGAGCGACCGCCACGCGCGCTCGGGCCGTCGCCACGGGTCGGAGAACTCGTGGAAGCGGCCCGCGCGCCGGACGAGCGCGCCGGGGAGGAGCGGCTTCAGGTCGAGGGCCGGGTAGTCCAGGACCCGGCGGGTCTCCGGGTAGGCGGTGAGCAGGACCTGGAAGCCGCGGTCGAGGCGGAAGCCGTCCACGAGGTCCGTGCGGACGCGCCCGCCGACGCCGTCCGAGGCCTCGAGGACGCGCACCCGCGCTCCCGCCTCGTGCAGGCGGAGGGCGCAGGCGAGGCCGGCGAGGCCCGCGCCCACGATCACGACGTCCACCCGGGCGTCGCTCATGTCGTCTTCCCCAGGACGTGTCGGAGGGCGCCCTCGAGGTCCGGGAAGCGGAAGCGATATCCCGAGGCCTGCAGCCGCTCGGGGCGCACGCGCGTGCTGGAAAGAAGCGCCGCGTCCGCCATCTCGCCGAGAGCGAGGCGCAGCGCGAAGGCGGGCACCGGCGCGACGGTCGGGCGGCCGAGCACTCGGCCGAGCGTCTTCGTGAACACCGCGTTCGTGACCGGCTCGGGCGCCGTCGCGTTCACCGGCCCCTCGAGGCCCGCACGGTCGAGGAGGTGGTGGACGACGCCCAGCACGTCGTCGAGGGCGATCCAGCTCATGTACTGGGTGCCGGGGCCCACCACGCCCCCGAGCCCGGCCTTGAAGGGCAGCAGCATCTTCCCGAGGGCACCCCCCGCGGGGCTCAGGACGACGCCGAAGCGCGGGTGCACGACGCGGATGCCGGCCTCGCGGGCGGGCTCGGCCGCCGCCTCCCACTCGACCGACAAGCGGCCGAGGAAGTCGTCGGCCGGCGCGTCCTTCTCGGTCACCCACTCGTCCCCGCGATTCCCGTAGTAGCCGATCGCCGAGGCCGACACGAGCACCTTCGGCTTCTTCGTCAGGCCCGCGAGCGTCCGGGCGAGCAGCGCGGTCGGCCCCACGCGGCTCGAGCGCAGCCGCGCCTTGCGGGCCTCGGTCCAGCGCCCCCCGGCGATGTTCTCGCCGGCGAGGTGCACGACCGCGTCTGTGCCCTCGAGCGCCGCCGCGTCGATCTCGCCCGCCTCCGGGTCCCAGCGGGTCTCGTCCTTCGACCTCGGGGCCCGGCGCACGAGGCGCACGACCTCGTGGCCGCCCGTGGTCAGGAACGGCACGAGCGCGCCGCCGATGAGGCCGCTCGCGCCGGTGATCGCCACCTTCATGGGTCTTCCCTCGCGGCACGCCGCGTGGGCGGCGAGGTCGTCCGCCGTCACGCGGTGGCGGTATGCGAACATCCGATCGAGGAGCGCGCGGACCGCCCGGCCCGCGACGAGATCGCCCGACCGGCCCCGCGGGGAGAGCGTACTCGATCCGGTCCTCGAGCGTGCAGGCGTCGGGCCCCTCCGGAATCACGCGGTGCGCGTGCTCCCAGAGGGCGAAGGGCCCGGACACTTGCCGGTCGTGGAACTCGCGGCCGACCACCGCACCGTGGTGCTCGGCTACCCAGCGCTGACGGAGCGGCCCGACGCGCAGGACGACCTGCGCGCCGTCGTCCTCGATCCCCCCGAGCGCGATTCGACGACCGCGGGGTCCCAGGAGGGATTGAGGCGCTCGAAGGCCCCCGGGCGCGCGTGCCACCGGAAGGCCTCCTCGGCGGTCGCTTCGAGACGCGATGCGGCGAACGAACGCGCGGCGGGTCACGGACTCCTCCGACCGAGTCTAGCTCCGGGAGCGCAGGGTGGCGAGGCCGCCGTCGACACCGATCACCTGGCCCGTGACCCACGACTGCACCGGGTCGAGGAGCCAGGCGATGGCCGACGCCACGTCCTCCGGTTCACCGACGCGGCCGAGGGCGTGCATCGCGGTCGAGGCCTTCAGCGCGGCCTCGTTGCCGGTGATGCGGGCCGTCATCGGCGTCCGCACGAGGCCGGGGGCCACCGCGTTCACCCGGATGCCTTTCGGCGCGTAGGTCGCGGCGGCCGAGAGCGTGAGGCCGATCACCCCGGCCTTGGCCGCGGCGATCGCCTCGTGGTTGGCGAGGCCGAGCCGTGCGGCGGCGGACGAGACGAGCACGACCGACCCGCCCTCCGTCATCGCGCGCGCCGCAGCCCGGACGGAGGCGTAGGCGGACTTGAGGTTCGTGGCGACGACGGCGTCCCATTCCTCCTCGCTCGTGAGGTGGGCGGGCTTGAGCAGGATCGAGCCGACGCAGTTGGCGAGACCGTCCAGGCGGCCGTGAGCCTCGACGGCCTTCGCGACCGCGGACTCGACCTCGGCCGGCTTGGTGGCGTCGAGGACGAACGGGAGTGCCGCCCGTGTCGGCGGCCAGGGCCTCGAGGCGGGCCGGCGTCGCGGCCAGCGAGGACGAGGCTTCGCCCCCGGACGCGGCGAGGCGGCGGGCGAGGGCGCCGCCGATGCCGCCGGCGGCGCCCAGGATCAGGATGCTCATCTCACGCTCCCCAGGGCGCGGCGAGCACGGGGGAACAGGGGCGGGGTCCCTGCCGCGACGGCTGGGCGGCCGTGGCGGCGAGGGCCGAATGGACGGCGGGAACGACCTGAGGGGCGGGCATCGGTACGGGCGGGAACGTCCCTTCGGTCAACGCGCCCTGGGGAGATGGATTCGTGTTCCTCACGACGATTTGTACGCCCCGGTCCGCCGGCAAGTTCAGATAACGGACAGGTTTTGACAAGTAGTTGGGAAGTTGGCCTGCCATCGACTCTCGGCGACGCAGTTTCGGGGGGAGTGCGGCGCCGATCGGCTGCCGTCGTGTCACAATGCACGGCTCGACCCGAGGAGAAACATGCCCCAGTTCATCTTCACCATGAAGGACCTGCGCAAGGTCACGCCCCAGGGAAAGGAGATCCTCAAGGGGATCTGGCTCTCCTTCTACGGGGACGCCAAGATCGGCGTCCTCGGCGCGAACGGCGCCGGCAAGTCCACCCTCCTGCGGATCATGGCGGGAGTGGACAAGGACTTCGCGGGCGAGGCGTTCCCGGCCGAGGGCACCCGCATCGGCTACCTGCCCCAGGAGCCGCAGCTCGACCCCTCGAAGAACGTGCTCCAGCACGTCGAGGAGGCGGTGGCGGAGAAGCGGAAGATCCTCCAGCGCTACGAGGAGATCTCGGCCAACTACTCGGACGACACCGCCGACGAGTTCTCGCGGCTGCAGGACCAGATCGACGCCCAGAACCTGTGGGACCTCGACAAGCAGGTCGAGCTCGCGATGGACGCGCTGCGCCTTCCCCCCGGGGACGCCGACGTCACGACGCTCTCCGGCGGGGAGAAGCGCCGGGTCGCCCTCTGCCGCCTCCTGCTGCAGCCGGCCGACATGCTGCTCCTCGACGAGCCCACGAACCACCTCGACGCGGAGTCGGTGGCCTGGCTCGAGCGCTTCCTGAAGGACTTCCCCGGCTGCGTCGTCGCCATCACCCACGACCGCTACTTCCTCGACAACGTGGCGGGCTGGATCCTGGAGCTCGACCGCGGCGCCGGCATTCCCTGGGAGGGCAATTACTCGTCCTGGCTCGAGCAGAAGGACCAGCGCCTGACCCAGGAGGAGAAGGAAGCCTCCGCCCGCCGCCGGTCGCTCGAGCGCGAGCTGGAGTGGATCCGCCTCGCCCCCCGGGCGCGGCAGGCCAAGGGCAAGGCCCGCATCACGCGCTACGAGGAGATGCTGGCGGAGGAGCAGGCAGCGGAGAAGCGCGACGACAAGCGCGAGATCACGATCCCGCCCGGGCCCCGCCTCGGCGACGTCGTCATCAACGCGAAGGGCCTGCGCAAGGGCTACGGCGACAACCTCCTGATGGACGACGTCAACTTCATGCTGCCCCGGGGCGGCATCGTCGGCGTGATCGGGCCGAACGGGGCGGGGAAGACGACTCTCTTCCGCATGATCCTGGGCCAGGAGAAGCCAGACGCCGGCGAGCTGAAGGTCGGGGAGACGGTCGCCCTCTCCTACGTCGACCAGTCACGCGACAGCCTCATCGGGGACCGCACCGCCTGGGAGGAGATCTCGGACGGCGGGCGGGACCTCGTGATGGTGGGCAAGCGGGAGATGAACTCGCGGGCCTACGCGGCGTCCTTCGGCTTCCGCGGGCCCGACCAGCAGAAGAAGGTCAAGGACCTCTCGGGCGGCGAGCGCAACCGTCTCCACCTCGCCACCCTGCTCAAGAGCGGCGGCAACCTGCTGCTCCTCGACGAGCCCACGAACGACCTCGACGTGGACACGCTGCGCGCGCTCGAGGAAGCGCTCCTGGGATTCGCCGGCTGCGCGGTCGTGATCAGCCACGACCGCTGGTTCCTCGACCGCATCGCGACCCACATCCTCGCGTTCGAGAGCGACAGCCAGGTGGCGTGGTTCGAGGGCAACTACCAGGACTACGAGGCCGACCGGCACCGGCGGCTGGGCACCGACGCCGACCAGCCGCACCGCATCAAGTACCGCAAGCTGACGCGGTAGCCTCGGGACGACGGGTCGCCTCGTGGACGTGGTCGACGACGGCCTTCACGGCCTCGACCGGGGTGCCGGGCAGGATGCCGTGGCCGAGGTTGAAGACGTGGCCGGGGCGGCCCCCGGCGCGGCGCAGCACGTCGTCCACGCGGGCGAGGAGCCGCTCGCGCGGGGCGAAGAGGAGCGTCGGGTCGAGGTTGCCCTGCACGGCGACGCCGTCGCCGGCGCGCTTCCAGCCCTCGTCGAGCGGCGTCCGCCAGTCGACCCCGATCACCGTCCCGCCGGCCTCGCGCTGCACCGCGAGCAGGTGCCCGGTACCCGTCCCGAAGTGGATCTTCGGCACGTCGAGGTCGGCGATCCCGTCGAAGATGCGCCGGACGTGGGGCAGCACGAACTCGCGGTAGTCGGCCTCGTCGAGGGCGCCGATCCAGGAGTCGAAGAGCTGCACCGCCTGCACCCCCGCCTCGACCTGCGCACGGAGGTAGTCGGCCACGACGTCGGCGAGCAGCCCGGCCAGGCGGTGCCACGCCGGCGCGTCGCCGTACATCATCCCCTTGGTCAGGGCGAAGTGGCTCGAGTGGCCGCCCTCGATCGCGTACGAGGCGAGCGTGAACGGCGCTCCGGCGAAGCCGATGAGCGGCACCCGCAGCTCTCGTCGCAGGAGGCGGATGGCCTCCAGGGCGAATCCCAGCTCTTCCCGGGGCTCGAAGCGCCGCAGCACGGCGACGTCCGCGGCGGAGCGCACCGGCGTTTCGATGACCGGCCCCTCGCCCTTGTGGAAGTCGAACGGGATCCCCATCGGGGCGAGCGGGACGAGGAGGTCCGAGAAGAGGATGGCGGCGTCGAACTCGAACGCCCGGACCGGCTGCAGCGTGACCTCCACCGCGAGCTCGGGGGTGCGGCACACCTCGAGCATCGTGTGCTTCTCGCGCAGCGCCCGGTACTCGGCCATGTAGCGCCCCGCTTGCCGCATGAACCACACCGGCGTCCGGTCCACCGGCTCTCGCCGACACGCTCTCAGAAACCGATCGTTCATCACAGCCTCTTCCTCGCGGCCTCGACGGCCTTCTGGAACACGAGCAGCGCGTCCGCGCTGTCCGCCGTGAAGTTCCAGGTCTTGCCGCCCTTCTGCTTCACGCGCAGGCTTCGGTTCAGGTAGTCCAGCTGCAGCGGCTCGAGGGAGGGGAGGGGCGCCTGGAACGAGTCGCCCGCCTTCTCGGCCTCGAAGCGCAGGCCGGCCTGGGTGGCGACGAGCCGGCCCCGGCAGGAGCCGACGCCGTGCTTGTGCACGACGTCCACGTGCTCGTCGAGTCGCACCGCCTTGAAGCGGACGACCACCTCGTTCGGTCCCGCCTCGAGCTCCACGGACTCGCCGTACATCTCGTAGCCCTCGGCGGACACGTTGAGCCGGTGGGGCCCGGGCTCGAAGTCGCGGGTCTCGACGGGCGTCGTGCCGAGGAACTTGCGGTCGAGGAAGACGTTGGCGCCCGGCACGTCCGCGTCCACGCGCAGCGTCGGGGCCGCGGCCTCGGGGCGCGGCTCGGCTCTCGGCCGCGGGGTCGCACGGGCCTCGGGGGCGGGAGTCGGTGTCGCGGTGGCCCTGGGCGCGGGCGAGGTGCGGGCGCGTGGCGCCGGGGGCGGTCCCTTCGGCGCTTCGGCCGGACGCCGCGCGAGGATCCAGAGGGCGATGGCGGCTGCGACGAGCGCCGCCACGGCGATCAGCGCGACCGCGAGGGGCCGGCGGCCGCCCCCTTCGTGCTTCGGCTCGGTCAGTATCGACATCGGCTCTCGTCCTCCGCGGCCCTCCAGTCTGCCAGAAGGCCTCGACCGGTCATAATCCAGGGGTGCGCGCCCTCCTCGCCCTCGTGCTGGCCCTCGGGGCAGGCTGCTCGCGCACGCCGTCCGACCCCGTCGAGGCCCTCCTCGCCGACCTCGAGGCCGCGGCCGAGGCCCGTGACGCCGAGCGCTTCGGCGAGCGGCTCTCCCTGACTTTCCAGGGTGGGCCCGGGCTCGGGCGCACCGAGGCGCTCGCCCAGCTGAAGCGCTACTTCGCCGCCTACGAGTCGGTGGCGATCGAGGTGTACGCCTCGGAGACCGAGCGCGACGGGGCGGCGGCGCGCGTCCGGTGCGTGGTCGAGTTCTCGGGTCAGGCTCGCAAGGCCTTCGGCCTCGAGGGGCTCCTGCCGCCGACCGCCGTCTACCGCTTCGACCTCGACGTGGCCGAGCAGAGCGGGACCTGGCGCGTGCGCCGAGCCGCCTGGGAGCCTGCCGAGGCGCCCTGAGGCGTCACTGGCTGAAAAAGAATGTGAGAGGGTCGCGAGGCGTCCCCCGAGATGCGTAGGTTCTGCGTAAATAGCGACATGTCCATGGCAGGAACTCGCTCCGCGCTCGTCGCGCTGGCCCTGGCGGTGGCCGCCTCGCGGTCGGGCGCCGACGAACGCCCGGCCATCCCCATCGCGGCCGCGGTCGCTCCCGCCGCAAGCCCTGAGCCGCAGGAGCCGGCGCCCCCGGAGAGGAAGCGCTTCGAGGAGCAGGTGGAGGTCGTGGCGCGGGGGCCGAGGGAAGCGCAGGCCCCGGCGGAGCTTGCGGTCCGGCCGACCACGGTCATGGCGGTGGCTGGCTCGGCCGACAACGTCTTCCGGACGCTGCAGACGCTGCCCGGCATCGCCGCCACCACGGAGTTCGACAGCCGCATCTCCGTGCGCGGGGGCTCCCCCGACGAGAACCTGACGATCATGGACGGGGTGGAGATCCACAACCCCTACCGCCTCTTCGGCCTGACCAGCGCGTTCAACCCCGAGACCGTGCGCAGCTTCGATCTCTACGCCGGAGCCTTCTCCTCGAAGTACGGCGACCGGCTCTCCTCGCTCCTCGTGGTCGAGAACCGGCCGGGCTCCGCCGCGCAGCGTTTCAGCGGGTCGACGGCGGTGAGCCTCACCGACGCGAACGCGGTCTTCGAGGGCCGCCTGCCGGGGGAGGAGAAGGGCTCCTGGATCGTGACCGCGCGCCGGACGTACTACGACCTCGTCGCGAACAGCCTGGTCGGCACGGAGCTTCCCGCCTTCGGTGACCTCCAGGGCCGGCTCGACTGGAACCTTCGCCCCGGGACGCGGCTGACCTTCTTCGGTCTCCTGAGCCGCGAGGCGACGGACGCCTTCTTCGAGGGCGACCGCGCCGGGGAGCAGGGCGACTTCGTGACCAGCGCGCGCAACGACCTCGCCGCCTTGAAGCTCACGACCCTCATCGGCCGCAGCCTGTCGTCCCGGACGATCGCCTCGTACTACGTCAATCGCGACGACATCGGCGCCACCGCGCAGTTCCGCAACGAGGCCCGCAGGTCCAACGCCCCGAGCGACGACGTGGGCTTCGGCCTCGCCGACATTGCCTTCTCCCGCGAGCTCGGGGTGAGGGACCTCGCCCTGCGCCAGGAGCTCGCCCTCTCGGCGGGGGCCCACCTCGTCGAGACGGGCCTCGAGGTCCACCAGCTGCGCACGGAGACGGCGTGGCTCATCGAGGGGGACCGCAACCCGACCGCGTCCAACGGATCGAGCGTCCAGGGCGGGGCGGGCCTCCCGAGCGATCTCGACTCCGCGGTCGACTCGACCCGCTTCGGGGCGTGGCTGCAGGACCGCTGGCAGGCCGGCGGGAGCCTCTCGCTCGAGGCGGGGCTGCGGCTCGACTGGAGCGGCGTCAACCGGCGGACGACGCTCTCGCCGCGCGCCTCCGCCACCCTGCGGTTGGGCGACGCGACCCGGCTTCGGGCGGGGGGCGGCCTCTTCACGCAGAGCCCCGGCTACGAGAAGCTCATCCAGTCCGACTACTTCGTGGACCTGTCGGGGGAGCTCGGGCGCTCGCTGCTCTACGAGCGGGCGGCGCACGCGGTCATCTCCCTCGAGCGCGACTTCGCGCGCGGGGTGAGCGCCCGGGTCGAAGGGTACTGGAAGGGCCTCGACGACCTCATCGTCGGCCGGCTCGAGACCGAGGAGGAGCGGCTCGCCCGCGTCGCGCAGTACGACTTCCCGGCCGATCTCGCCTCGAGCGTTCCCGCCGACCCGATCATCACCAGCTTTCCCGTGAACGGGGCGGCCGGGAGCTCCTGGGGCTTCGACGTCCTGGTGCAGAAGCGGCCGACACCCGGCGCGCGGCTGACCGGGTGGGCGTCGTACACCTGGGGTCGGGCGGAGCGCGAGGAGTACGGGCGCACCCTGCCCTTCGAGTACGACCGGCGGCACGCGGCGAGCCTCGTGGGATCGTGGCGGATCACGCCGAGGTGGGAGCTCGGCGCGACCGTGCGCGCGTTCTCCGGGTTCCCGCGCACGCCCGTCCTCGGGCTGCGCGTCGCGGCCGAAGAGACGGTCGAGGGCCGCCTCGTGCCCGCGCTCGACGCCGAGGGACGCTACGTCTACGAGACGCAGAGCGGCGGGGTCTCGAACCTCAACACCGCGCGGCTGCCCGCCTTCTTCCGCCTCGACCTGCGCCTCTCCTGGAAGCCCCGGGGGGACGCGGGGCGCTGGCTCCTCTACCTCGACGTGATCAACGCCACGAACCGCGACAACGTCGGGCAGCTCGACCCGCGCCTCGCCTACGACCCGGGCTCCGCTCTCGACCAGCCGCGGCTCGACCTCGAGCCGACGGCGGCCATCCCGTTCCTCCCGTCGATCGGCGTGCGCTTCCGGTTTTGAGCGACCCGTCGCCCTTCGTCCCGTTCGGCGCCGCGCACGGAGGCGCCCTCGCCTGCGTGGCGCTCCTCGCGCCGGCTCTCGTCGCCCTGGTGCGGGCCCGGCCCGGTCTCGCCGCGACGGTGCGGCGGGCCCTCGCCGCCGGGATCGTGGCGCTCGTGACCTTCGAGCTCGCGATCGCTGCGCGCGAGGGCTGGCTGACCTGGAGGACCCTCCTGCCGCTCGAGCTGTGCGACGCGGCGATGGTCCTGGCCGTGACCGCGCTCATCGTGCCGCGGCGGGCGGTGGCCGAGCTCGTCTACTTCTGGGCCGGCTCCGGCTCCGTGCTCGCGATGCTCACCCCCGAGCTGCCCTGGAACTTCCCACGCTGGGAGTTCGTCGTCTTCTTTGGCCTCCACGGGCTCGTGCTCGTGGCTGCCCTCGTTCTCGTCTTCGGCCTCGGGCTCCGGCCCCGGCCGGGGGCGCCCTGGCGGGCGTTCGGGATCACCGCCGGGTGGGCGGCGTTCGTGGGCCTCGTCAACCTCGCTCTCGGGACGAACTACATGTACCTGCGCCACAAGCCGCTCGTCGCGACGCCCCTCGACGCGATGGGGCCCTGGCCCGTCTACGTCGGGACGGGCGCGGCCGTGGCGCTCCTGCTCTTTCACCTGCTGGCCCTGCCCTTCCGGCGCGAGTGGCGGGTCCCGCGCGGCACGGCCTGATGGACCCGCTCACCCAGGGGCTGCTCGGGGCGTCGTTCGGCCAGGCCCTCTACGGCCGCGCCCTCGGTCGCAAGGCGCTGGTGTGGGGCGCGCTCGTCGGGATGGCGCCCGACCTCGACGTGGTGGCGAACCCGGTGAGCCCGATGGCCGAGTGGCTGTGGCACCGCGGGCCGACCCACGCGCTGTGGTTCGGTCCCGTGGTGGGCCCCGCGATCGGCTGGCTGCTCTGGAAGTGGAAGGGCGGGAGGCTCCGGGACTGGGTGGGCCTCGCGATCGTCTCGCTCGTCACCCATCCGCTGCTCGACGCGTTCACCACGTACGGCACGCAGCTGCTGGCGCCGTTCTCGCGGCAGCGGTTCGCGTTCGACGCGGTGGCGATCATCGACCCGGCCTACAGCCTCGTGCTCGCGCTCGGCCTCGCCCTGGGCCTGCGGTGGGGCGTCGGGACGAAGGGGGCGCGCCAGGCGGCCTGGGCCGCGCTCGCCGTCTCGTCGGCCTACATCGGCCTCGGCCTCGTGGTGAACGACCGGGCCGAGGAGATCGCGCGCCGCCAGCTCGCCGCGGAAGCTGTCCGCGAGGCGCGCGTGTCCGCGTACCCGACTCTCTTCCAGCTGCCCTTCCGCCGCGTCGTCGCGCGCAGCGGCGACGAGGTGCGGGTCGGCTGGCTGAGCCTTCTCGCCCCGCGCCCGATCGCCTGGGAGCGCTTCGAGGCGGCGAGCGGTCCCGCGGTCGAGGCGGCCCGCCTGACGGACGAAGCGAGGATCTTCGAGTGGTTCGCGATGGGGGAGGCCACGCCGCGGGTCGAGGCGACGGCGGACGGCGCGGTCGTGGAGATGGACGACCTCCGTTTCGGCTTCCCGGGACGGCCGAAGGACGGCCTCTGGGGCGTGCGCGTGAGGCTCGACGCCGAGGGACGTCCGGTCGGCCCCGGCGAGCGCTTCGACCGCGCCCTGCCCGCGCCCGCCTCCGAGCTCGTCGGGAGGATCTGGCGCGAGACGCTCGGGATCTCGTGAGCGCGCCTCTGGCGGCTCTGCGATAGAACGGCTAAGAAGTAGTCGAAGAGCGATCCTGTCGGACCCGAACGGCCGCCCCACGTGAGGTCGGTCACAGTGAAGTGGTTTCTTTCTTAGCATATCGTCGCCATCGGCCTACATTCCTATCAGTTGGGGACCGACGCCTCGGGGCCCCGTGGGTGGAGGTGGCGCATGACGAAGCAGCATGGATGGACACCGGTCGTTGCCCTGCTGGTGGTGGCCGCGGCGACGGCGTTGTGGTCGTGTGGCGGACCCGTGGAGGGGCCGACGTCTCCCCTCGCGCTCCAGGAAGGCTCGGCCCCGGCGGCCGCGGTCCCCGGCCAGGGCGATGACGGCGGGGTGACGGCGTCGGCCGTCGGCAAGATCACGATCTGCCACAAGGGCAAGGACAAGCAAGTCCCGCCGAGCGCCCTCGGAGGACACATGGGGCACGGGGATCGCCTGGGCACCTGCGCGCCCGCGCCTGACGTCGCCTGCCCCTGCTTCACGTCGGGCGGGCTCGCGGACGTGGCCCGCAGTGCTCCGCGTCGCTCAGCGCGAGCTGCCCGCGGCAGTACTCGCTCAGTCTCTTCTGCGCGCCGGGCGGCGGCGGCGGCACGGTCGGCAACCTGGGGCTCTTCGAAGCGAGTCTCGGCACCAACACGTGCTCGACGACCACGCAGGACCTCATGACCGGGGAGCCGGTGACCAGGACGATCTTGGTGACGCCGGCGCAGTTCGAGGCCTGCCGTCAGGCGATCGTCGGGAGCTCGGCCTACCCGGCCAGCTGCCCGCGGTAGGACCGGGCGCCGCGGGCGGGGCGCACCTCTCCCCGCCCGCGTGCTAGCATTCGCGTCCGCGAGACCCCCTCGCCGCGGAGGCCCCATGCGACGAACCGCCGCGATCGCCGCCTGCTTCCTTCTGGCCGCCCTCCCGGCGCCAGCGCTGGAGCCGCCCGCGTTCGACGTGCTGATCAAGGGCGGCACCGTCTACGACGGCTCGGGCGGCCCGCCACGCCGGGCCGACCTCGGCCTGCGCGGCGACCGCATCGAGGCGGTCGGCGATCTCGCCGGCGCCACCGGCGGCGCGGTGATCGACGCGACCGGCCTCGCCGTCGCCCCCGGGTTCGTCAACATGCTCTCGTGGGCCACGGACGACCTCCTCGCCGACCCCCGCTCGCAGGGCGACATCCGCCAGGGCGTCACGACCGAGGTCTTCGGGGAGGGCGAGTCCTACGGCCCCTGGAGCGAGCCCATGAAGCTCCGCCGCCGGGCGATGCAGGGGGACTTCCGGTTCGACATCACGTGGACGACGCTCGCCGATTACCTGCGCTTCCTGGAGCGGCGCGGGGTCGCCCCGAACGTCGCCTCGTTCGTCGGCACCGGCACGATCCGCGAGCACGTGGTCGGCCTCGACGACGGTCGGCCCACCCCGGCCCAGCTCGACGCCATGCGCGAGCTCGTGCGGCGCGAGATGGAGGCGGGGGCGCTCGGGATCGGCTCGTCGCTCATCTACGCGCCGGACGCGTTCAACACGCCCGAGGACCTCGTCGAGCTGGCGAAGGTCGCGGCGCGGTACCGTGGCAAGTACATCACCCACATGCGCAGCGAGGGCGACCGGCTCCTCGAGGCGGTGGACGAGACGATCCGGGTGGCGCGCGAGGCGGGGATCCCGGCCGAGATCTACCACCTGAAGGCCGCGGGCGAGGCGAACTGGCCGAAGCTCGAGCGGGTGATCGAGAAGGTCGAGGCGGCGCGGCGCGAGGGGCTGAAGATCACGGCCGACATGTACACGTACACCGCCGGCGCCACGGGCTTCGACGCGTGCGTCCCGCCGTGGAGCCGCGAGGGGGGCTGGGGGAAGCTCTTCGAGCGCATCCGCGACGGGGAGACGCGCGCGCGGATCCTGAAGGAGATGCGGGCGCCGGGCGGGGGGTGGGAGAACCTGTGCCGCCTGGCCGGCTCGCCCGAGCGCATCCAGCTCGTGGCTTTCCGGAACGAGGCCCTGAAGCCGCTCACCGGGAAGACGCTGGCCGAGGTGGCGGCGGCGCGGGGCCGCAGCCCCGAGGACACGGTCCTCGACCTCGTGGTCGAGGACGAGTCGCGGGTCGGCGTCGTGTTCTTCCTCATGTCGGAGGAGAACGTGAGGCGGCAGATCCGCCTCCCCTGGGTCTCGTTCGGCTCCGACGCGGGCTCGATGGCCCCCGAGGGCGTCTTCCTGAAGTCCTCGACCCACCCGCGGGCCTACGGCAACTTCGCGCGCCTGCTGGGCCGGTACGTGCGCGACGAGAAGCTCGTCCCGCTCGAGGAGGCGGTGCGGCGGCTGAGCGCGCTCCCGGCGGAGAACCTCGGCCTCGACCGGCGCGGTCGGCTCGTGCCCGGCCACTTCGCCGACGTGGTCGTCTTCGACCCGGCAGCGATCGCCGACAAAGCGACCTTCGAGAGCCCGCACCAGTACGCGGTGGGCGTCCGCCACGTCGTCGTGAACGGGGTCCCGGTGCTGCGCGACGGCGAGCACACGGGGGCGCTGCCCGGGAGGGCCCTCTGGGGCCCGGGGCGGACGGCGGGGGAGTGACGGGGGGTGACGCCATGATGCGCATCGCGGTCACGGGAGCCAACGGCTTCATCGGCCGCCACGTCGTGCGCCACGCCGTGGCGGCGGGCTACGAGGTGTCGGGCGTCGTCCGCTCGCAGGCGGCGGCGCAGGTGGTGCGCGAGGCGGGCGGCCACCCCGTGGAGCTGGTGGGGCGCGACCCCGAGGCCCTCGTCCGCGCCCTCGACGGCTGCCGGGCCGTGGTCCACCTCGCCCAGATCGGGGCGGAGCGGGGCGGCCAGACCTACGAGGCGGTCAATGTCGGCATCACCGAGCGCGTGCTCGAGGACGCCCGCCACGCGGGCGTGCCGCGCGTCGTCTACTTCTCGGGCCTGGGCGTCGCCCGCTACGGCATGAGCCCGCGCTCGTCGAACGCCTACTTCCTCTCGAAGCTCGCGGCGGAGACGATCCTCTTCCGCTCCGGCCTCGAGGGCGTCGTCTTCCGCCCGTCCTACGTCGTGGGGCCGGGCGACGCCTTCGTGCCGATGGTGCTGCAGGCCCTGGAGGGGGGTGAGATCGAGCGGCCGGGCGACGGCTCCTATCGCGTGCAGCCGATCGCGGTCGCGGACGCCGCGTCGTGCGTGCTGGCCGCGGTGGAGCGCCCGGCGGGCGCCTTCCCGAGCGTCTTCGACCTCGTCGGCCCCGAGGCCCTTCCCTACGCGCGGCTCCTCGAGCGGCTCGCGCGCGTCGCGCGGGCCCTGGGCCGCCCGGCCGAGCTGCGCGTGCGGGAGATCCCGGTCGAGGAAGCGGACCGGCGCGCGCGTGCCGGCGGCTACCAGGGGATGCTCCCCGACGAGCTCGACTGCCTGCTCTGCGACGAGGTGTCCGACCCGGCCCCGCTCGAGTCGCTCCTCGGCCGGCCCCTGACGCCGCTCGACGAAGCGCTGGCGGCCGCCGTCCGCGCGGCGTGAGGGTCCCCGGCTTCCTGCGCCGGCACGCGCCGCTCGAGGCGGACGTGGCCGTGGTGGGCTCCGGGCTGCCCGCGCTCGCGGCCGCGATCGAGCTCTCCCGCCGCGGGGCGAAGGTCGTCGTCCTCGGCGCCGCCCCCGCCGAGGAGCGGCCTCTCGGGCTCGGTCTCGCCCTGCTCGGCCCCGGGCGGCCGTACGCGCAGGTGGCCCGGGCGATCGGCCGCTCGGAGGCGCGGCTCGTCTGGGCGGCGGGGTGCGAGAACCACCTGCGGCTGCGCGCGCTGGTCGAGGAGGCGCGACGCGACTGCGGCTACGCGCCGCGCGGCAGCTTCCTCCTCGCCCGCGACCGCGCCGGGGCGGCGGAGCTCGCCGAGAGCGAGGACATGCTGCGCGACGACGGCTTCCCCGGCGAGTTCCTCGACCACTACATGCTGGAGACCCGGTTCGACCTCTCGGGCTTCCCGGGCGCCTACTGGGCCGCCGAGGACGCGGAGATCGACGGCCCTCTCCTGCTCGGCGCGCTGGGCGAGTGGGCGCGCGCGGCCGGGGTCGGCTTCGAGCCCGGCCCGGTCCGGGCGATCCTGGCCGAGGATTCGGACGTGAGGGTCGAGATGGAGGAGGGTGTCGTGCGGGCGGGGGCGGTCCTCGTCGCCACGGAGGGCCCCGTGGGGGACCTGGTCCCGGAGCTGCGGCCGCGCCTGCGCCCCGCCGACCGGGCCCGCCTGCGCGTCCCGCTCCTGGCGGGGGCGGTCCTGCCCTCGGCGGCCCGGACCGCCGACGGCCGCATCGCCTGGCAGGGCGGGGAAGGGTCGCTCCTGCTGGCCGGGATCGGCGCCTCCGAGGAGGCGGTGGCGGCGAGCCTCGAGGACTTCGCCACCCGGATCCCCGTCGACACCGCCTCGGCCCGCCGCTGGGACGAGCCGGGCGAGGTGTCCGTGGACGGCCTGCCGATCGTGGGCCGGCTCCCGGGCCGGCCGCTCGCCGTGGCCTGCGCCTTCGGCGCGCTCTCGCCCGGCCTCGCCTTCGCCGCGGCGCGCTGGATGGCCGACGCCGTCCTCTCCGGCTCCGATCCGACCCCCGATCCCCTGCGCGCCACCCGCCCCCTGGCCCCGGTTTGAGCGACCCCGCCGTTCGCTGTACGCTCTCGCTCATGCGCCTCGGCGTCACCGACTACATCGACTGCGCGCACCTGCTGCCCGGGCACGCCAAGTGCGGCCAGCTCCACGGCCACACCTATCGCGTCGAGGTCGTGGTCGAGGGCGAGATGAAGGACGGCATGGTGCTCGACTTCGCCGACCTCAAGGCGCAGATCCGCGCCGTGCTCGCGCGGTACGACCACCGCCACTGGAACGACTTCATGGACTACCCGACGGTGGAGAACATCTGCGAGCGCCTGGCCACCGAGATCGCGGCGGCCGTGACGTTCCCCTTCTCCATCCGCGTCTTCGAGGGCCACGCCAAGTGGGCGGAGACCGACCGCGGAGGCCGCCGGTGATCCGGGTCGACGAGGCGCTGCGCCCCGCCGACCTGCGGCCCGCGATCGAGCGCCTCTGGGCCCTCTCCGCCGAGAAGATCCTCTCCCTGGAGAAGGCCTGGAACCCCGCGGACGGCTCGCCCGTCTTCACCCTGCGCGGCCGCTACACGGCGCGGGGGTGGACGGACTGGACGCAGGGCTTCCAGTTCGGCTCCGCCATCCTGCAGTTCGACGCGACCGGCGATCGCACCTTCCTCGAGCTCGGCCGCGAGCGCACCTACTCGCGCATGGCCCCGCACGTGTCGCACGTCGGGGTGCACGACCACGGCTTCAACAACGTGAGCACGTGGGGAGCGCTGCGACGCCTCGCCCTCGAGGGCCGCTACCAGCCCGAGGGCCGGGAACGCGACCTGTGCGAGCTCGCCCTCAAGGCGAGCGGGGCGGTGCAGGCCCGGCGCTGGACGCGGACCTCCGACGGGGGCGGCTTCGTCTACTCCTTCAACGGCCCGCACTCGCTCTTCGCGGACACCATGCGCTCGCTGCGCTCGCTCGCCCTGGCCCACCGGCTCGGGCACGCCCTCCTCGAGGAGGGAGACCGCCCGGTGTCGCTCCTCGAGCGACTCGTGCTCCACGCGCGCACCACGTCGCGCTTCGCCGTCTACAAGGGCCGGGGACGCGACGTGTGGGACGAGCGGGGCCGGGTGGCGCACGAGAGCCTCTTCGACGTGGTGGACGGCAGCTACCGCTGCCCCGGGACGCAGCAGGGCTACTCGCCGTTCACGACCTGGACGCGCGGCCAGGCCTGGGTGCTCCTCGGCTTCGCCGAGGAGCTGGAGTTCCTGGAGACCGTCGCGGACGCCGAGCTCGAGCCCCTCGGGGGGCGGGCCGAGGTCGAGGGCTACATGATGGAGGCGGCCCGCGCGACCGCCGCGCACTACATCCAGTCGACACCCACGGACGGCATCCCGTACTGGGACACCGGGGCCCCCGGCCTGGCCCGGATGCCCGGCCACCGCGACCGGCCCGCCGACCCGTCGAACGACCTCGAGCCGGTGGACGCCTCGGCGGCGCCGATCGCGGCCCAGGGCCTCCTGCGCCTCGGGCGGCTGCTCGAGCGGCGCGGGGAGGCGGAGGACGGACGGCTCCTGTTCCAGGCGGGCCTCACCATCGCCCGCACGCTCCTCGGCCCGCCCTACGTCAGCCAGGACACGGCGCACGAGGGGCTGCTGCTGCACTCCGTCTACCACCGGCCGAACGGCTGGGACTACGTCCCGCCCGGCCGCAAGGTGCCCTGCGGCGAGTCGAGCCAGTGGGGCGACTACCACCTGCGCGAGCTGGCCCTGCACGTCCAGCGCCTCGCCGACGGCGCGCCCTACTACACCTTCTTCGCCCCGGTGGAGGCGAAGTGAAACGAGTCGCCCTCGTCACGGGCGGCACGCGCGGCATCGGGCTCGGGATCGCGAAGGCCCTCGGCGCGGATGGGTTCGACCTCGCCCTCTGCGGCGTGCGCGAGGAGAGGTGAGGTCGCCCCGGTTCTCGCGGAGCTGCGGCGCTTCCGGGACGGCGGTCCGCTACTTCCGGGCCGACATCGGGGAGCGCGAACACCGCGTGCGGCTCGTCTCCGAGGTGAAGGAGGCCTTCGGGCGCCTCCACGTACTCGTCAACAACGCCGGGGTGGCGCCCCAGGCGCGCGTGGACCTGCTGGAGGCGGGGGAGGACAGCTTCGAGCGCCTGCTGCGGGTCAACCTGCAGGGACCGTACTTCCTGACCCAGGGCGTCGCCCGGTGGATGCTCGAGCAGAAGCGCGCGGACGACGGCTGGTCGGGCTGCGTCGTCAACGTGACCTCGGTTTCCGCGACCGTGGCCTCCACCAACCGCGGCGAGTACTGCGTCAGCAAGGCCGGGCTCGCGATGGCCTCGCAGCTGTGGGCCGTCCGGCTCGCCGGGGACGGCATCCCCGTCTACGAGGTGCGGCCCGGCATCATCCGCACCGACATGACGGCCGGGGTGGTCGAGAAGTACGACCGACTCATCGGCGAGGGGCTCGTTCCCCAGGGCCGGTGGGGCACGCCCGAGGATGTCGGCCGCGTCGTCGCCGCCCTCGCCCGCGGCGACGCCCCCTACTCGACGGGGGCGGTGATCCTGGTGGACGGCGGCCTCACCCTCCCGCGCCTGTGAGGCCTGCGGCATGCCCGAGCCCCTGAAGCCCCAGGCCACCTCGGTCCGCAGCGGCTACGACCGCTGGGCCGCGATCTACGACCAAGAGGCCAACCCTCTCATCGCGCTCGAGGAGCCGGTGGTGCGCGAGGCGCTCGGGGACGTGAGGGGCCTCGCGGTCCTCGACCTCGGGTGCGGCACCGGGCGGCACTCCGTGTGGCTCGCGAGGGCCGGGGCGACGGTGACCGGCGTCGACTTCTCGGAAGGCATGCTGGAGGAGGCGCGCCGCAAGCCGGGGGCGGAGGCGGTGCGTTTCGTCGCGCACGACCTTCGCCAGCCGCTGCCGTTCGAGGACGCGACCTTCGACCTCGTGGTGAGCGGCCTGGTGCTCGAGCACCTCGCGGATCTCGACGCCTTCTTCGCCGAGGCGCGCCGGGTGCTGCGCGCCGGGCGGCCGCGCCGTCGTCTCCGCGATGCACCCCGCGATGTTCCTGAAGGGCGTCCAGGCGCGCTTCACCGATCCCGAGAGCGGCGAGAAGGTGCAGCCGGGCAGCTTCGCCCACTCGGTCGGCGACTTCGCCATGGCCGCGGTGCGCGCGGGCTTCGCCCTCCAGGGGATCGACGAGCGGGCGCCCGACGAGGATTTCGCCGCGCGCCTCCCGCGGGCCGAGAAGTACGTGGGTTGGCCGATGCTGGTGGTAATGCGCCTGCGGGCCTGAGCGAGTCAGGGCCGACGTGCCCTGACGATCACGTGCAGGTGAACGCCGTCATCCAGCAGAGGCTGGTGGCTGGCGTCGGTGCAGAGGACGCGTCCGCCCGTGCTCTGGTTGGCGCTCAACCCGAGGCGGTCCCCGGCCGTCGTCGCATCCACTCCGTCCTGCCGCTCGGTGTAACCGGCGGGGGCGTCGAACGCCCCATGGTAGACGCCGAGACTCTGGTAGTGCGCGGCATCGCCATCGTGGTCCGATGCTGCGAGCGTCCCAAGGTCGAAGCCGCTCGCGACGTGGCGTGCCACCTGACTCGCGCCGACGGGCTGCCCGGGGTCCACGTCGGCGTAGACGGCGATCTGGACCGCCGTCGCCCTCGGGAACGAGTAGGAGCCGTCGTCTGCCCGGCGGATGCGCCACGCATAGTAGACGTCGTACTCGAAGCCGGGCGGCCCGCACCGGGTGGTGGACCCGATAGGCGACCACCCGCCCGGTGGCGCGGTCGAGCCCTGCCCGATGACTCCCACGACCATCAGGTCGCCGATCGAGGTCCCGGGGGGAGGGCCCGCGGATTCGGAGTAGAAGATCCCCGTCGCTCGGTGCGCGACGCTCGCGGCGCCGCCCCCCGTCGGCGCGCTGGGACCGCCTGCCCCGTCCGAAGAGCACGTGGCGAGCAGCAAGGTCGCGATCACCATGAGGGGAGCTCGTTTGCCTCGCAGGTCCGTCGGCTTCATTGACCGGATACCTCTGCCGCTATTGTGCCCTGTCACGGGTGGAGGCGCCGATCGCGGGAGGCGCGCCTCTAGAGTCGTTCTGCCGCCCTCTCGACCAGGGCGGCGAAGGCGCGCACGATGGCCCGGGTCGCGGGGCCGACGCCGCCGTCGCCGACCGGTCGGCCGTCGATGCGGACCACGGGCAGGACTTCGCGCGAGACGCTGGTGATGAAAGCCTCGTCGAGGTGTCGCAGCTCGTCGCGGCGCACCGCGCGCCTGTCCACCGGCATCAGGCCTTCGGCCACCTCGAGCACGAGCGAGCGCGTGACGCCGATGAGGGCGCGCTCTTCCTCCGTTCGCAGCGCGCCGCCGACGACGGCGAAGAAGTTGCTCGACAGCCCCTCGAGGACCGCCCCGTCCTCTCCCACGAGAAGTCCCTCCTCGACCCCGGGCGGCAGCGTCGCGTAGGCGGCCTGGGCGGCGGCGATGAAGCGCGTGTCCTTGGAGTGCGGGTTCTGGCGCCGCACGTCCAGGGTCACGCACGAGGCGCCCTCCTCGTAGAGCCGGCGGGGGAGCGGCGTGAAGGGCTCGACCGCCACGAAGAGGCGGGGAGGGGCGAACGTCAGGCGGAGGCGCGACTCGGGGTTCGCCGTCGCGTCCAGGGCGAGGGTCACGGCCCGGCGCGCGGCGGACGGGTCGATCGCGCCCGCCTGCCCCTGCAGCGCCGCCGACTCCTCGAGCCGCCGAAGGTGCTGGTCGAGGCGCACGAGGCCGCGCCCGCCGTACGTCCGCAGGGTCGTGTAGGCGCCCGGGGGAAGGTCCGCCGACGAGGCGGCGAGGCTCGGGTGCCGGCCCACCAGGCGCAGCCCCGCCGGCACGGCCTCGTACGTCGAAATGCCGGTGTCGCCCATCGCGGCCCATCTTCGCACCGGATGGCCCATCCCCGCGCGGGCGGGCCTCTGCTACACTCCGGCCGCCGGAGGAGGACCACTGATATGACCCGCCTGCGCCCGTCCGTGTCCGCCCTTCTCGTCCTCGTCTTCAGCCTCGGAGCCGCCATGAACGCGAACGCCGCCACCCGCATCGAGAGGAAGCCCTTCGGCAAGACCGCCGCCGGAGAGCCCGTGGAGCTGTTCACCTTCACGCGCGCGGGCGCGCCAACGGTCGCGATCACGAACCTCGGCGGCCACATCGTGTCCATCCTCGCCCCGGACCGCGACGGCAAGGTGGCCGACGTCACCCTCGGCTACGCCGGCTTCGCGGGGTACCTGGCCGACACGTCGTACTTCGGGAGCATCGTCGGCCGCTACGCCAACCGCATCGCGAAGGGCCGCTTCACCCTCGACGGGAAGACCCACACGCTCGCGACGAACAACGGGCCGAACTCGCTCCACGGCGGGCCCACCGGCTTCCAGAAGCGGCTCTGGGCCGCGAAGGTGGTGAGCGGGGCCGAGGGCGACGCGCTCGAGCTGACCTACGTCAGCAAGGACGGCGAGGAGGGCTACCCGGGCACCCTCACCGCGAAGGTCGTCTACTCGCTGCGGGCCGACGGGGGCCTCGTGATCGACTACACGGCCACGACCGACGCGCCCACGGTCGTCAACCTCACGAACCACGCCTACTTCAACCTGGCGGGCGAGGGCGAGGGCACGATCCTCGGCCACGAGATGCAGATCGAGTCGGACGCCTACACGCCGGTGGACGCGACGCTCATCCCGACGGGCGAGAAGCGGCCGGTCGAGGGCACGCCCTTCGACTTCCGCAAGCCGGTCGCGATCGGGGCGCGGATCGACGCGGCCGACGAACAGCTGAAGGCCGGCGGCGGCTACGACCACAACTACGTCCTGCGCGGGACGATGGGCGAGCTTCGGCTCGCGGCCAGGGTCGTGGAGCCGAAGAGCGGGCGGGTGCTGGAGGTCCTCACGACCGAGCCGGGCATCCAGTTCTACTCCGGCAACTTCCTCGACGGGAAGGTCATCGGCACGTCCGGCAAGCCGTACGTCAAGCGCGGTGGCTTCTGCCTGGAGGCCCAGCACTACCCGGACTCGCCCAACCGTCCCGAGTGGCCGTCGGTCGTCCTGCGGCCGGGCCAGACCTACCGGCAGACGACCGTCTATCGCCTCGACGGTGGCCCGGTAGGCGCGCCGCGCGCCGCCCGCGCGCTGTCGTCGTCTGCCGCGTGCGCGTGTCATCGTTCTGGCAGGCCCCCCGCGAGCCGAAGGGGCGTAGACGCGGGCGGCCGCGGTGCCTCGCGCACCTTTCGAGTGCGCACGCGAGCCGCCGGGTCGCCGATTCAGGCTCAGCCGGCCTAACTATTGCATGCAGATCAACGATAAGCAGGCTGTCCGCTCAGGAGACTTGACAAAACTTCGCTCAAGTCCGCAAGATGAGGTGAGTGCTGCCCGGTGGCGGCCAGGGAGACCTCGCGTGAGCAAGATCATCGGAATCGACCTCGGGACGACCAACTCCGTCGTCGCCGTCATGGAGGGCGACAGCCCCACCGTCATCACCAACCCCGAGGGCGGCCGGACGACCCCGTCGGTGGTCGCCTTCGCCAAGGGGACGGGCGAGCGCCTCGTCGGCCAGGTGGCCAAGCGCCAGGCGGTGACGAACCCGGAGAACACCGTCTTCTCGATCAAGCGCTTCATGGGCCGGAAGTTCGGCGAGGTCTCCGAAGAGCAGAAGATGGTCCCCTTCAACGTGGTCGAGGCCCCGAACGGGGACGCCCGCGTCTCGATCGAGGGCAAGCTCTACCCGCCGCCCGAGGTGTCGGCCATGATCCTGCAGAAGATGCGGGACGCGGCCGAGCAGCACCTCGGCGAGAAGGTGACGAAGGCGGTCATCACGGTGCCCGCCTACTTCAACGACTCGCAGCGCCAGGCCACGAAGGACGCCGGCCAGATCGCCGGGCTCGAGGTGCTGCGCATCGTCAACGAGCCGACGGCGGCCGCCCTCGCCTACGGGCTCGACAAGAAGAAGGACGAGACGATCGCCGTCTACGACTTCGGCGGCGGCACCTTCGACATCTCGGTGCTCGAGGTGGGCGAGGGCGTCGTGGAGGTCAAGTCCACGAACGGCGACACCCACCTCGGCGGGGACAACCTCGACCAGCGCGTGATGGAGTGGATCGTCGCCGAGTTCAAGAAGGACCAGGGGATCGACCTCTCGAAGGACAAGATGGCGCTCCAGCGGCTGAAGGAGGCCGCGGAGAAGGCGAAGTGCGAGCTGTCGACGACGATGGAGACGGAGATCAACCTCCCCTTCGTCACCGCCGACGCCTCCGGCCCGAAGCACCTCTCGCTGAAGCTCACGCGCGCGAAGCTCGAGCAGCTCGTGGGCGACCTGCTCGAGAAGACGATGGGTCCCGTGCGGCAGTGCCTGAAGGACGCGGGCCTCCAGCCGTCGCAGATCGACGAGGTCGTGCTGGTCGGCGGCTCGACCCGCATCCCGAAGGTCCAGGAGCTGGTGAAGGCGTTCTTCGGGAAGGACCCCCACAAGGGCGTCAACCCCGACGAGGTCGTCGCGGTCGGCGCCGCCATCCAGGCCGGAGTCCTCTCGGGCGAGGTCAAGGACCTGCTCCTCCTCGACGTGACCCCGCTCTCGCTCGGCATCGAGACGCTCGGCGGCGTGATGACCACGCTCATCGAGAGGAACACCACGATCCCCACCCGCAAGAGCGAGACCTTCTCGACCGCCTCCGACAGCCAGACCCAGGTCGAGATCCACGTGCTGCAGGGCGAGCGGCCGATGGCCTCCGACAACCGGACGCTCGGCAAGTTCCACCTCGTGGGAATCCCCTCCGCGCCCCGCGGCGTCCCCCAGATCGAGGTGACCTTCGACCTCGACGCGAACGGCATCGTGAACGTCTCGGCAAAGGACCGGGCCACCGGCAAGTCGCAGGCCATCACGATCACCGCCTCGTCCGGGCTGGCGAAGGAAGAGGTCGAGAGGATGGTGAGCGACGCGCAGTCGCACACCGAGGAGGACAAGAAGCGCCGGGAGGAGATCGAGGCCCGCAACCACGCGGACACGCTCGTCTACACCACCGAGAAGACCCTCTCCGAGAACAAGGACAAGCTCCCCGCCGCCGACGTCGAGGCGGCGGAGAAGGCCCTCGAGGCCACGAAGAAGGCCCTGCAGGAGGGCGGGCGCGAGGCGATCGAGGCCGCCTCGGCCGATCTGACGAAGGCCGCGCACAAGCTCGCCGAGGCCCTCTACAAGCAGGCGTCCGCGGGGACGCCGGGCTCGGGCCCGGGTGAGCCGCCGCCGCCCGGGGCGGAGGGCGCGGGGAAGGGCGGCGACGGCGACGTGATCGACGCCGAGGTGGTGGACAAGAAGTAGGCCCATGGACCTCTACGAGCGGCTCGGGACGCGGCACGGCGCGGGTTCTTCCGAGATCCGGCGCGCGTGGCAGCGCCTGTCGCGCGCCCTGCACCCGGCCCTCAACCCCGGCGACCCGGTCTCGGCCGAGCGCTACCGCGAGGCCGCGCAGGCGTTCGAGGTGCTCTCCGACCCGCAGCGCCGCGCCGCCTACGACCGCGGGGAGCGGCCAGCGGTGGCGGTCGCGCCGCCGGCGGAAGGCGGCTTCGAGGGCTTCGACTTCTCGGCCCGGGTGCGCATCGAGACCGTGGGCTTCCGCGAGATCTTCGACTCGGCCGTGCGGCCCGCTGCCGGGAGCGACGCCGCGCGCGGCGAGGACCTCGAGCAGGCCACGCGCTTGAGCTTCGAGGAGTCGATGGCGGGCGCCACGCGCCGCGTCCACCTCGTGCGCTTCGATCCGTGCGCCGCCTGCCGGGGCGCGGGCGAGGTGGCCTTCGGGCCCGCGCCCTGCCCGCGCTGCCAGGGCAGCGGCACCGTCCGCGGCAGCCGCGGGCACATGATCTTCTCCCGCCCCTGCGGCGAGTGCGGCGGCGACGGGGAGATCCGCCGCAGGGAGTGCGAGCGCTGCAGCGGCGAGGGGCGCGGGATCGCGAGCGAGTGGCTCGAGGTCAGGATCCCGCCCGGCGTCGGAAACGGCAGCCAGGTCCGCCTGCCGGGCGCGGGCAACGCGGGCCGCCGTGGCGGCCCGCCCGGCGACTTCGTCCTCACCGTCGAGGTGGAGGAGCACCCCCGGTTCCGGCGCGAGGGCGACGATCTCCACTGCGTCGTGAGCGTGGGCATGGTGGAGGCCGCCATGGGCGGCCACGTCGAGGTCCCGACCCCGGACGGGCCGGTGACCGATCGAGGTGCCGGCCGGCACCCAGAACGGCCAGCGCTTCCGCCTGCGCAAGCGCGGCGTGCCGCGCCCCGAGGGCGGAGGGCGCGGGGACCTGTGGGTGGAGGCGCTGGTGGTGATCCCGGCCGCCACCGACGACCGCGCGCGGGCCCTGCTGCGGGAGCTGGCCGCGGTCCTGCCGAGGAGCTGAGCCATGCCGCGAGGACGACGGGCGACGACGGGGCCGGCGGGCGCCACGGCCGAGCCGGGCGCCGGGCGCTTCTACATGATCAGCGTCGTGTCGAAGGCCTACGGGATCCACCCGCAGACGCTGCGCCTGTACGAGCGGGAGGGGCTGCTCAAGCCGTCCCGGACGGACGGCAACACGCGCCTGTACTCCGAGGAGGACCTGCGCCAGCTCGAGGTGATCCTGAACCTCACGCGCGACCTCGGGGTGAATCTCGCGGGCGTCGAGATCGTCCTGAACATGCGCCGGAAGATGGAGCAGATGCAGGAGGAAGTGAGCGAGTTCGTGGGCTGGGTGCGCCAGGAGCTCGCGCGCGCGGCCCAGGAGGGCTGGCAGGAGCGCCTGCAGGAGGCCCTCGTCCGGCTGCCCCCGACGCCGCTCGCGCGCGCGGCGACCCCGGCCGTCGACGCCCCCCCGGCCGCCGCCGGCACCGCCGAGTAGCGGGACTATAATCGACCTCTCCGGAAAAGCGCGATGGCGGTGACCAGGAAGCGGCGGAAGCCGAAAGCCCCTCCCGAGGGCGGCGAGCGCCCGCGCGGACGAGAGGCCTCGCTCGACAGCCTGAACGTCTACATCCGCGACATCGCCAAGTTCAAGCTCCTCTCGGCGGACGAGGAGAAGGAGCTCGGCCGCCGCATCCGCGAGGGCGACCAGGAGGCGGTCGACCGGCTGGTGGAGGCGAACCTGCGCTTCGTCGTCCACTACGCGAAGCGCTACCGCGGGCTCGGGCTGTCGTACATGGACCTCGTCCACGAGGGGAGCCTCGGCCTCATCGAGGCGGCCAAGCGCTTCGACCCCGACCGCAACGTCAAGTTCATCTCCTACGCCGTGTGGTGGGTGCGGCAGGCGATCTTCCACTCCCTCTCCGCGCACGTGCGCGTCTTCCGGCTGCCCCAGAAGCTCTCCGGCCAGGTGTCGCGGCTGGCGACGGCCCGGGAGAAGCTCAAGCTGGAGCTCGAGCGGGCTCCGACCACGGAGGAGCTCGCCGAGCGCACCCTGTTCTCGAAGGAGGAGGTCGAGCGGCTCCTGCTCGCGGCCGGGGACGACGTGTCGCTCTCGACCGCGGTCGGCGACGACGGCAACCTCGAGCTCGGCGACACCCTCGAGCAGGACTCCGTCCCCTCCGTCGAGGTGGAGATGATCCGCACCTCCTTCGAGCAGCGCATCCAGGACATGGTGGGCGGGCTCGACGAGAAGGAGCGGGAGGTCATGAGGATGCGCTTCGGGCTCGACGGCGACGAGCCGAAGACGCTGCAGGAGATCGGCGAGACGATGGGCCTCAGCCGCGAGCGCATCCGGCAGATCGAGAGCCGGGCCAAGGAGAAGCTGCGGCGCAGCCGCGAGGCCCACGGCCTGCGCGGCTACTTGAACTAGGATGGACGCGTGACCAACTCTTCCGTGCGAGCAGTGCGGCGGCACCGGCTTCGAGATCGTCTCCCGCGACGGGCGGGAGTTCGCGCAGGCCTGCGCCTGCCGGCGGCCCTCGTCCCTGGTCGGCCCCGGCGGCGACCCCGCCCTGGGGTGCCGGATCCCCCCGCG